>NZ_CP068103.1:964783-1286377 GCF_016726485.1 Peptoniphilus harei | reverse complement strand
TTCTTTTGGCTTTATAATTCTCCTTGTGTCCTCTTCAGAAAGAGCTTTTACATAAGAATTATCATCAAGTCCTACTTCAGGCTTTTCACTAATATTTTCTCTATTATTTTTTTCTAGATCCTTCTCATTCTTGTCTTCTTTGTCATCTTTAATTTCTACATTTTTAAGTTTAGATGCATCAATTTCTCCAAGCTTAGTATTTTCATTTCCTTCCAAATAATAAGCAAGTTTTCCATCAATAACTTTATCGTCAAACTTAACCCTGTAAAGATTAGTGAAGTTAGACGCTCCATCAAGCGCAGCCACCTCTAAGGTTTTGCCAAGAAGATTTTTATTTGCTCCAAGAATTTTGTAGACAGAGTTTCCTTCGCTATCAATTTCAAAACTTCCATACTTGTCAACTTTTCCAGTGTTTACTACCTTTAAATTCTCCTCGATTTCGCCATAATCATTTACAAAGGCAGCACCAGCAAACCAAACCTTGTTATTAGTTACTGTAAAATCATCAGGATTCTTTTCTTGATCCCTTTGGAATAAAGTCTTACTGTGATCGTTTTGAACATTGTAAGTATCCTTAACTTTTAAGATAATCTCATCAGGATTATCTGCATTTAAGCTGATGATTTGAGGTGGAGTCCTATCAATTTTTACAGGAATATAAGAAACTTGATAAGGATAATTTGGAGAAAGTCTATATTGAAATTTATAATAATATTGTCCTTCTGCTATAGGATCAAATTTTCCTTCCACATAATTTGGATCATTCTTATCTTCTGCGTGAGGATTATAAATCAATCCGTCCCATCTCAAATCTCCATAGACTTTTAATTTTGATGACTTAATTCCCTTAGCATCACTTCTCTTAGAATTTAAAATTCCCTTTATAAAATGATCCACTGTAATTACCTTGAGGTCTTTTTGATCTTTTTCATCCATAGTATTTACAATGGAAATTTTGCAATCAGAAGCTGATCTTAGTATCAAAGGACTAGGAGTAAGCCCCCTGTCAATTTCATTTCCAGAAATAATTTTACTTTCCCCACTAGAATTCATATTGAAGTCTTGTGAGTTATTAAAAGCAAACAATTCAGGGTCTTGGTCTAGAGTCTTATTTTCAGTTTCCCTATTTTGAATTACACCAGCTGGTTTAAACAAATCTATACCATGTTCACCACCACGACCTTTGTTTAGAGTGCCAGGAATTTTTGGATTGCCCTCATCATCATAACCTACAATCCCCTTAGACCTAGAACCATCTTCCCAGGCCCACTTATCTATAATAGGCTCCTTATTCCAATTTCCAGCAAAACCCATCACAGGCATTGAAAGTGAAGGTTGTGGATCTTTTACATTCTCCTTCTCTTCCTTAGATTCAAAATTAATAAAGGCCTCTACGAACATATCCTTGTCCCTTGCTTCTCCAACATTAAGAGTAGCACCTAAGTTAAATGAACCCCTTGCAGGGATTGTAATTTCGTCTTGTGCAAAACTTATACTTGCTCCCTTGACCTCTTTAGGATGAATCTCTGCAATATTTTGGATACCATCCTTACTAGCTTCATCCTTATATTGCTCATCTAATTTTTTCTTATTAACTTCTCCATCAGTAGTCACCTTCGAAGAAGAAACTTTAACAGTAATATCCCTGTCAGAAGGATTGTCTATATTTATAGTAAAATCTTTTTTGTCAGACTTTATTTCTTTAAGAGAAACTGCTCCATAGGAGTTCATTTCTCCCACTGAATCTTCCACCTTATATGACACAATTAAATTATTTTTCAATGCTCTCTCAACATTAATAAGACCAGATCCTTGTTGTCTTGGAGATGCAAATAGATAATTGCCCTTGCCATCATCTGTTGTTGGATCAATCATTGGTCTTGAAGTATTCTGAAGCATTATTTTAGTAAGAGAAGTTATATCAATTCCCCTTGCCTTAATAACAGGTTCCTTGACAAGTTCCTTTACCCTTGGTCTAATTAATACAGTAGAAGCAGAAACAACAGGCGCTGCCATAGATGTTCCTGACATATATTGATAATTGTCCACCCCATCTATCTTGTTTAAAGTTGAGTAAATATTCTTACCTGGAGCAGATACATCTGGCTTTAACATCAAGTCTATTCTAGGACCCCAAGAAGTTGAACCAGCAGGCACATTAGTGTCTTCCCATGCAATCTTATGATCCAAGAATTTTATACTAAGCTCTTTTTCCTCTCCAAGCTTAGGCTTTTTAGAATTATACTTCTCCATATCAATTCTATAGTCAGAATTCTTTGACTTGAAATCCTCTTTTTCATCAGGCTTCCTGCCGCAAATCATATCCCAGATTAACTTACCATCCATACCTGATACAGAAAAAACAGGAACTCTTGTATTTTCATCTTCTTCATATCCCATGGCAGGAATATTTTCCCAATCATCTCTGTTGTAATAGGACACAGTATTGACTACAACTACACCCCTTGCTCCCTTATCAAATACCTTCTTAAAAGAGTATTTTAAATCCTTGGTATAGATCCTATCCATTACAACAATCTTATCTTTTAAATCCTTACCAGCAATATCCTCATCCTGGCATTGTCCCAAATATATGAACTTGTACTTATCTTGTTTAAAATTTCCCTTATCGAAGAAGGCACCAATTTGTGAATACCTAAAATCCTTGCCTCCAATATTTACACCTTCATATTCGATTTTTGTGTTTCTAGAAGAAGCAACAGCAATAGCATCTTCATGAGCCGCTGTCCTAGTGACATTACCAGTATCAGTCATCTTAAGAGAATTATTCGCATACCTGTCCCATGACGAGCTAGAAGATGAAGTTGCATAATTACCTGTGGCTACACAAATAGGAATTCCTGCCTTCCTAAGAGACCTAATAGCTTTCCAGTACTTTTCTCCAGCCAAACCAGTTCCTGTGAAGCCAGAAGAAACAGAAATAACATCAACATCATGTTTTATACAGTCTTCAAAGGCGTGAAACATAGTCTCATCACCAGCAAATCCATCGCTTGCATCTGAATACATCTTGTAAGAAAAAAGTTGAGCATTAGGAGCAATACCCCTAATTCCCTTATGGGCCTTAATATCTTCATCAGTATCATTAGCAGCCAAAATTCCAGCAATGTGCATGCCATGTGGGTCATGATAATCTGAACCATCATCATACTTCTCTGTTGTTATCTTGCCACCATTTAAGTAATTAAAAGAATGTGGCACCTTATCAGAAAGCCAAAACTCCTTATCAGAACCTTTTAGATCATTCTTTTTTAACTTTAGAGAATTTTTAGCATCATCATCAATACGCATAGCCTTATGACTTGCATCCATACCCGTATCAATGTTGGCAATAATCATCCCTCTACCATCATAGTTCTTGCCAAGATTTGCATTAATTGCATTTAAACTTTTTAGGTAGTCACTTGCCCTGTCGACACCAACAAGTTTTCTTGCATTTTCCATAAGAGGAACTAACTTGCCAGCCCTTTCAACGTCCTTTACACCCTTGATGCTTTTTAGTTTATCAAGCTCTTCAGGATAAGCCTCAACAGAAACAGCCTGGAACAAAATATCGTACTCATAAAGAATTTTTACATCCTTAATTTCTTTTAAGCTATGTATGACTTGATCCTTGTTGGCCTTATCATCAAATTCTACAAAGTAAACTACCTTTTCCCTCTTAACCTTTACGCCAGCTTCCTCTTTTTCAAAATCTTCAAGAATTTTACTCTTCTTAAGATTCATTTCCTTTTGACTTCTTACAATTCTTTCAGTCTCGCTTAAAGGCTTATTAATATTATTTCCTTCAGCAAAAACTCCATTAAAAGAACTCATTACAAAAATTAAAGATAAACCTAAGGATGAATATCTTTTTAAATTTTTATTCATATTACCTCCAAATATTTATAAATAATAACGCTTATCATTATTTGCGACCTTTAGATTTTAACACATTGTTTTTTGAATTTATATAAAAAAAACCAATAATTTACAACATAATTTTATAATCAAAAAATTAAAAATTTTACTCACTTTTTATCTTGGTAAAAGGCTTAAACAAGCCAATATAATTTTTTTTAAAATTATTAATCTTTTAATATTATTACCGGAATTTTTATAAGGCCAAAGAGTTCTAAAGAACAATAAAATAATCTTCCATATCTAAAAAATTAACTAAGCAAAAACAAAAGTAAAAACAAAAACATACTAAGAAAAGCTATGAGGATAACCCCATAGCTTTTTGCTTTCACGAAATTTTATTTATGATTTATAAATTTTAACTTGCCTTCCTTGTATTCCCTGTACTTTCTTTCAAGATACTCAATATTCTTGTCACTATAAAAAAGATTTTCTAAGATCTCATCAGGTAACTTCCCATCACGGACAATTTCTTTAAGGAAAATATTTATTAAATCATCAATACTGTTACCCTTGTCCTGACACACCTCATTAACTTCTTCTAAAATTTCATCATCAATATCAATAACTAATTCAGCCACAGAACCATCCCCCATCTCTTTACAAGCATTTTATATCACATGAAATTAAAATCAAGATAATTTTTATTAAAAAGCTCTTTGCCAAGAATATCCTATGTAAAAAATTGCCTTGTTTTCAAATCGAAGACCTTCACCCAAAATCGCATTGTTTGAGCGATAGCGAGTTTGCGATTTTAGAAGGTCGAGATTTAGAAAACATCAATTTTTGGAATGAGATATTCGGGCAAGAGCTTTTTGCTTGTCAAAAATCTGTGTTCCTATATTATATCTGGATAAGATTTTTCATCAGCTCATGCGTCGCTAAAGCTAGCATTTGCTATGAAAACCAGAAAAAGTAGCCTTATGGTTTTAGACTACTTTTTGTTTTTGTATTTAATTTATTTCAAGATATCCGACTCACTCGACAATGCTCCCTATTCGGTCGCATCGTCTTCCTTCGCTGGATAAGATTTTTCATCAGCTCATGCATCGCTAAAGCTCGCATTTGCTGTGAAAACCAGAAAAACAGAGACTCGTCTCTGTTTTTCTTATCATTAAAAAGAGCCTGGCTGTTGCCAGGCTCTTCCCATCAAACTACTCCTATCTTCTCCTAGCCCTTCTCCTAGAAGACCTAATATATCCCACCATCCTAATAAAAACTAGGACCATGGCAATCCATCCAGCAAGAGTAATTCCATAAATTCCATATTTTAAATAGTTTACTTCTGTCTTATCTTCCACCACAGGTTTGACCTCAGTCTTCTTCTCCTCAACCCTCTCGGCATTAATAAGTAGCCTCTTAGGTCTTGGCGGCCTCTTTGGATGACATGTTAAAAGCGTCACCATGTCCTTACCTGCCACTGGAAGGATAGACTCCCAGTCACTAGGAGAAATTATATCAGTCCCAGTGACCCTGTATTCAAGCAGACCTGTGCGACCGTCAATTAAAATCTCATCTCCAACCTCTAGCTTGTCAACATTGTAAAACATGAGGTCACCCCACCAGCCTCTGTGGCCGGCTATGACAGACCTAGTTGACATCCCACCAAGGGGAAGACTTGTCCCCTCAACTTGGGCCACACCCCAGTCAAGATGGTCATAAGTGGCATCGAGATAAATCGGCTTCTTCATGTCAAGCTTGGGGATAATGAGATAAGCAAAGACCTCGTCCTTGTCAATTCCCTTGATATCGTGAGCACCCTCATATTCCTCATTGTCAAAGGGGTCAATAATATTGCTCTCCCCCTTGACAACCTCCTTGTTGTAATCAATCAAATCATCAGTCACTTGACTATCCTTGGCCTTAAAGGAAGCATAATTCTTGTCTGCCATTAGCTCCCTATAAGACATGGAAGTAAAGGCAAGTAGGGGCAAAAATATCCCCAACAAGATAAAGATATATCCAATTATGACCCTTGACTTAGCCTTCATAACGTCTCCTCCTGCGTCTTCTAATATAAATAAAGATAATGATAATAAGAAGAAGAATAACAAAACCAGGCACAATTAAGTCCTTGTAGTTAAACTTAGCCTTATCTTCAGCCTCTTCCTTTTCCTCTGGCACATAAGGAATCCTGTGACCACGAACTAAGAGCCTGTGAGAATTAATCATGTAAGGCGTACAAGTAAGTAGAGTCATATAATCCTTTCCCTCAACAACTAGGACAGGATCAAAATTCCACGGCTCAATAACGAGAATTTGGTCCACCTGATAGGCGAGAGTTTCCTTTACGTTAGTGTAGTAGAAAACATCTCCCACTTCCATCTTGTCAAGATCCCTAAAGAGCTTGACTTGCGGAAGACCCCTGTGGGCAGTGATAACAGAGTGGGTAGACTTGCCCCCAATAGGAAGAGAAGTCCCCTCCAAGTGACCACAGGCCTTTTGGAGGACATCCTCAGAAGTACCAGCATAAACTGGAATTTGTTGGTTGATCTTAGGCACGTCAAGATAACCAATCTTCTCCCTGGCCTCTAGCATACGGGCATAATTTTCCACACCCTTCTTCTCCCTGTCAGTGTAGGGGTCAGCCAGCTTAGATGGGTCCAAGGTTTCATTATAGGCACGAGCCAGGTCAATCCTCTCGTCAATCTCTTCCTGACTCATCTCATCAACAGCTTCCTTGAAGTCCACAATTTGGTTGTTGTTCTCCACAGTATAATACCAGTTGGAGATAATGGGATAAGAAGCAATCAAAAAACCAGTGATAAATAGGAGGATAATCTTCCAATTCCTTTTAAATTTTTCCTTCATGGTCTCCGCCACCCTTCTTATCACTTAAATTACCATTAGCATTATCACTAGAATTCACATTTGAATTCACATTTGAATTCCCATTAGAATTCCCATTAGAATTCCCATTAGAATTCCCATTAGAATTCCCATTAGAATTCTCTTGGCCCTTCATCCTTGCCATCTCAATATTTCTTAGCCTATCAGCTTCCCTCTTGGCAGCCTTCTTCTTCCTTCTCCTATCAAGAATAAACCTCAATAAGATTATTATAGCAAAAATTAAGAGAATGATAAGTCTTTTATCAATATCTAAGTTCTTGCCAACATCTTCCCTCACCTTGTCGTCCTCTTCAGGCACATAAGGAACCCTGTGACCACGGACAATAAGCCTGTGAGTGTTGATCATAATTGGCGTACAAGTAAGAAGCGTTGCATAGTCCTTGCCTGGCACCACGAGAAGTTGTGAAAAGTCAGAAGGATCAATGACATCAATGTGGTCCACTTGATAGGCCAAAACACCACCAATGTAGTTGATGTAAAACTTGTCTCCCATCTCCACCTTTTCCAGGTCCGTAAAGAGCCTAGCAGAAGGCAGACCAGAGTGAGCCGTTATAACAGTGTGAGAAGACTCCCCACCAATAGGAAGAGAAGTTCCCTCCAAGTGGCCAGCCCCCTTTTGCAAAATCTCCTCATTAGTCCCAGCATAAATAGGCAGGTCCACATCAATAGACGGCACCTCGACAGTACCAATCTTGGTCCTAAGCTCTAACATCTGAGCATAATTCTCTATGGCCTTGTGCTTTTCCTCTTCACTGTAAGGGTCCTTGGGAGTCACATTCCCCAGATTATCATTATAAATCTGAGCCAGCCTAAGTCTTCTTTGGATTTCCTCATCACTTAAGAGGTCCCTGGCTTCCTTGTAGTCGGCAACCTGGTTGTTGGCCTCAATCCTGTAATACCAATTAGAAATCAGGGGATAAGAAAGAATCCCCAGACCCAAAACAAAAATAAAAATAAATAACTTATTAGATTTTTTCCTTTTTTTACTCATCTTTTCACCCATAAAAAAGAGGCTCCCAAGGAGCCCCTCTTAATTCTTGTCCTTGATCATAAACCTACCCAATCCTATCATAATTGCACCTGCAATCACAAGCACAATTAGGGTAATATCCCCAGTCTTTGGAATAGGTGGCTTAGTAGTATTCTCTATAATTAGGACTTTTTCAAAAGAATTGTCATTAATCTCAAATTTTAAAGAACCCTGTAAAAGAGTATAACCATCAGGAGCCTTAGTCTCCCAAATTTCATAAGTACCATAAGGTAAGTCTCTTACAAAGAACTTGCCGTCATCTCCAGACTTCAAAACAAGATCCTTGCCATCCCTTTGAACCCTTTGGTCCTTACCCTTGACCTTTTGTGTGATGACAAACTCAGCACCACCAAGGCCCACATCTCTCTTTTCATTAGTCTTATAGAAATTATAAGACCCAAGTTTCTTCTTGTTAAGGACACTTAGCTTGGCAGCTTGCCCTTCGAAGATAGTGAACTGACTCATCTCATCCACAATCTCATAACCAAAAGGCGCCTCAATTTCCTTGAAGAAGTAAACCCCAGGCTCAAGATCCCTTATAACAATAAAACCATCCTTGTCAGTCTCAAAGACCTCCTCAGTCCCCTTAGGGTCCATAGTGTAGGCCCTTGTCTTCACCACATTACCATCCTCATCAAGAAGTTGGAACTTGGCACCAACAAGACCCCTTCCCTCGTCACTGTACTTAAAGAGACGAACAGAATTAGGTGGAGTCGGTGGCTCATGAGGTGGCTCTTCTGGAGGTGGTGGTGGAGGTGTAGGTCTAACCTTTAGCCCCCACTTTAACTTGGCAATATTAGTCTCTTCCGGACTAAAAACTGCAGACTCAATAATGCGGTCCTTGTCCCCCAGCTCCCTGATATAATAAGTTCCAGGCTCAAGATCAAGAGTAACCTTATAATCATCCTTTTCCTTAGGACTTACAATCCACTTGTCTGCCTTATTAGCAAGTTGTCTGTCCAGTTCTTCTTCACTAAGCTTATCAAGTATAGTCACAAGATTGGTCTTATCCATATTAGTATCAATAAACTTGTCATTGATTTTCCAAATACCAAGAGTCCTGCCTTCCAGGTCCTCTTTGCTTAAACTTTCCCTTGTCTTAATATCGATGGTAACAGATGATGCTCCTAAAACATTAAGAGGTAGGAAGACCATAGTTACCATCATGTATAAAATTATTAAATCTTTAATTCTCTTCTTCATCTCTACCCCTCTATCATAATATGTAGAGGAAGGGGTTCCCCCCTCCCATTAGATTTAAATAATTAAACCTCTTTGAGAAAAGTATCTCAAAATATCTTACTTAATTAAATTAAGCTTCTTCTCTATTTCTCTTCATAGCAACAACAGCGCCAGCCATTAGAGAAATACCAACGATTGTGAATAATACAGTACCCATACCACCAGTTTGTGGGATAGTTACTTTCTTGTTGACTAATCTTTGAGCTTGAGTTGTATCAGTTGTTGTTGAATCAATTGTAGAATTTTCCCCTGTTAAAGTTAAATTATTGTAAGAATCTTTATTAACAGTGAATGGGAATTTTTGTCCATCAGCAGGAATTGCATATCCTTCTGGTGCTACAATTTCGTGTAAGTTATAATCTCCAAAATCTAGTCCAGTTATTTCCATGTAACCTTCACTGTTTGGAGTTAATACAACTAGATTATCATTAAGCTTATCTTTTGTTCCAAATCCATCTTTCCATTCATATTGAATAGAAGCTTTTTTCTTTAATCCTGCGATTTCTGTTGCTTTTTTATCAATTGCTGCTTTCTTATCTGTTCCAGTTTGACCTTTTTGTTCTTCAGCACTTAAAGCATTATATTCATCTACAAGTGTTTGTAAAGCTTCTTCTGCAGTCTTTAGAGCAGTTTGATCAGCATCTGCTTGTTCAGCTGTCTTGTAGTATAGATATTTACCATCATTATTAGCAATTAAGAATTTACCACCAACTAGACGATTAATATCTGTATTGTTGTCATCAGTCTTAACAAATCTGTATCCTCCAGATGTTACTGTTACTTCTGGTGGAGTAATTGGATTAGGGTTAGGGTTTTTCTTATTCTTGATTACTAAATCACCATTTTCATCATGTGAATAGTTAGGTACCCAACCTTTTACTTCTTGTTCCACAACTCTATATTTTTCATTTTTATCTAGACCTTCAAATTTTCCAGAAGTGTTAGTTGAATCTAATGTTAATGCTTTACCTGCTACTTCTTCCCATTTATTTGTTTCAGGATCCCATTTTTCAAGTTTAAGAGTGATAGTCATATTTTCTGGCCATGTTTCTGTACCAGTACCATCTCCACCAACAAATGATTTGTCTACTTTGATTTCAGTTTTATCTTTTTCTGGAATTGGGTTTTTATCTCCTGGTTGTGGAGTGTATCCTGGTTTATTTCCATAGTGGAAAGAAACAGTGTTGGTTTCTGGGTCTACTGGTCCAGTTAAACCATTAAGAGTTGCTGAATATTTTAGAGTAAATTCAACTTTTTGTGCTGCTTCGTCAGCTACTTTATTATATACAGTTTTTCCATCAATAAGCTTTACGCCATCGCCTTTGTTAAGTGTTTTTTCTAATACTTTTTTAATACCTGAATCAGTAAGTTTTAATACAAAACCATTATCAGAGTTTTCAACTTTATAATCATCAGTTGTTAGTCCTAAGTCTGTATTTTTATCTCCATAAGTTGCACTTAAAACAACATCTTCATTATAAGTTAGTCCTTCACTCATTCTATCTGACCATGCTAGCATGATTTCTTTTGAACCAGCAGGAATTGGAGTCTTAACAATATAAGGTACCTTTGCACCTTTATCTAATGTGTAAACCTCATCTTTTCCATTTTGAGTAATTGTAACATTATGAGTTTCATTTTCATTTGCTTCTTTGTCTAGTTCCTTAGTTGTATCTTTTTCATCAGTTGTATTCTTTGGATAAATATTAACATCATCCATTTTTGCACCATTATCATCATAAATAGGTAGTGTTATCTTAAATGGTACAGCCATAGCACCAGTGTGATTTTCTGGTGTTTCAGATTCTACAAAATAATATGTTCCATCTGCTAAATTAGAAAGAGTAACTAGACCATTTTCATCTGTAGCTGCAGTTTCAGTTCCTTCTAATCCAGAAAGTTTACTATCTTCTGCGTCAATTAAAGCTTGCATTTGATCAACAGTTTTTGGATTAGTCTTTTCAATTTCTGCTAATTGTTCTGTAGTAACTTTCCAATAAGTGAATTTAACACCTTGTAACCATTTAGGGTTTTTACCATTGAAATAGTCTTCTCCACCAAGTTGTTCTAAAGTCAATTCTTGTCCCTTGTGATCTTTTTCTGTAACGCCATCAAAATCGTCAAGTTCAACTTTGTGAATTTTAAGATTTGTCGTTCCGCCAGCTGCTAGTGCTGTTAGTGGAGAAAATACTCCCACTAGCATCACTAATGCCATGATTAGTGATAAAATTTTCTTTTTGTTCATAATATAACTCCTTTGTTATTAATTTTTTATAAAAATTTGCTTCCGCAAATTATTACCTTTAATTTGATTATAAAAATCAGTCTTACTTTACTATATTATCTGATGACTTTTTATCTTTTTAAATCTTCAATTTCTATGTGCTTAACTATCTCATCTTTTATAGTTTTTGCAATAGCTTGCATATAAGCCTCTTCTTTAAGAGACTCAAGTATTTGAATCAAAATAACAATGGTTCTAAGTCTGTTATTTATTTCATCATCATTTGATAAATTATTCTTCTTTATTTTTTGTTCTAAATCATATTTTATTGTTTTGTATTGATTTAAATCGTTTATCAAACCCGCCATTTCATACTCTGCTTTATCTAAGTAAGCACATTGAACTTGTTCGACAAGATATTCAAGGTCAATTGTTTCATCCACCGGTTTTGGCTCATCTCCATTATAATCCTGTTTACTTAAAGAGTATTTCTTTTCATTCATATAATCATATAAATATTCATCTTTATTAATTTTAAGACCTTTTCTTATATCACTTTTAATTTTCATTTTAACCTCCCGGTTTCTAAACTGTATCTCAATTAAAAACTGCACTCTTTTTTGTAATTCAATCTCTAATTAAATACGAGTTCAAAATCATTCACTTAATCATATACAAACTATAATTGTCTTATTAAATTAAAAGGTTCTAAACTGATTTAAGTCAATAAATCATTTACTTTTATTATCTAAAATTTCTGTAACTTTAATAGCATAATCTCTAGTTTCAGATTTTTTGTCAATTAAATAGTCAACATTAACATCGAAGTTTCTAGTTTCAGGAACTTCAACTATGTCTTCCTTAATAGCTTCAAGAATATAAATAGCATGATTTATAACCTTTAACTTATTATGTTTCGAGTTTCTCAAAAAAATACTTACAACTACAGGAGAGTAAAATAAAACTATTAATATAATTATTAAAATAAGAAAAATTATATTTCTGACTATAAAACCCGAATCTTGCCCTGTTGAATGTTCAAGTGCAGCAAGAAGATAGGCTAATATTATAGAAACACTTGTTGCTAGAATTGACAGAAAACCAGTAATGCGATCTACACTCTGCGAACTTACTTCAATGTCAACCTTATATGTTTTGAATGATATTAAGTCTTCTACTAGTTTTTCTTTATTAATGTTTTTAAAATTTTTACTATCCGTGTAATTTACAGTTACATATTCTAAAATTTCATCCGTGTCGTAATATTTTAAATCCTTCACTTTGTCATGAGCTAATTTGCAAGGAACTCCAGTGTTAAGTTCATTGATTGCTGTTAATATCTTTGTTAAAAATATAAAAATTCTGCAATTTATTATAAAATTAATAATTTTCTTGTACTTTTCATTATAATTTGCTTTTTCAACTGTATTATTTTTGATTGATTCTCTTTCTTTCATAAACCATCACTTTATTCTTTGAATATTAGATGATTATGAATGAGAGAGTGGGTGCGTGGCCCTTTCATCTATGAGGGTGGACCACCGGACTTCCCTCCACCACTCTCTATTCATTTAACATTGATTTTGACTTGCACTTTTCACAAGTACTTTACGGAGGGTGCCTCTTCTTGTCCTTAATACTATTAATCATAGGACAACCACCTTCTCTCGTCGGCCACGAGGCCCCCTGTCACAAAAGTTTCCGCCTTACATTTTCTATAAAATTTCAGCCTTAGAAGATTAGATCTGGCATCCTTAAAACTACTCGCCATAAGAGGACTTTTCTTCTTGTCCCTATAACTATTCATCATAAGAAGACTTTTCCTGGTGTCCCTATAACTATTCATCATAAGAAACACCCCTCTTCCTGCTGTAAACATAAGCCGCCGCACTCATAAGCACAAGCCCAGCAAGAGTAAATATCAACGTACCCCTACCACCAGTAAGAGGATATTCCGCCTTACGGTTTTCCACTTGGATAGGTGATTTAGAATCAATATAAGATCCTTCATTGCTTGATATGTTCGTTATATCAAGCCTATTTGTTACTTCGTCAATCATTGTACCAAAAGCATTGATATATACATCAGATTTTGGATTTACTGGACTTGTTGCATTTTCTTTAAGTTTTCCAGTAAATTCTACTACTAGAGTTTTATCTGTAGATAAATTGCTTCTACCTTCTTGATCTCTTGTGTAGTTAGTTCTTCCATACATCTCTCTTATTGAGTATTTAAGTGGATTAGTAGTTGATGTTACAGTGTAATTAGTTGGAGTAACTGTCTTAAAGTCAGCATCTTTCAAGTCGTTAATAGTTTTATCCTTATCAAGAACCGCTACTTTAATAAGTTTAGAAGTATTAGTTTCTTGAACATTCCAACCTTCTACAAAAAGTCTAAGGTGTGAATCATATTCGTCAAAGGTCCATTTACTGTTGCCTGGATTTATAACAAGTCTTTGCTTAAATGTTCCCTTGTCCTTATCCACTTCAAGGATTTCACTTGTTATCATGCCATTTGCACCAATAGTCTTGCTTGCCTTTAATGGGTCTTTTTCAAAAACTTGAAGTTTTCCATTTTCTAGCTTAAATTCCTTGATATATCCAGGGAATTTACCATAGCCATCTGGAGCTTTAGTCTCTTCAAGTGCGTAGTAACCGTCTTTAGTTAGGTTTAGACTAAATTTACCATTTTCACCAGAAGTTACTTTCATAGTTTCCTTCTTGCCTTGTGCATTGGCTACTTTGTAATCAGTGTATTTTCCATCTTTTGATTCTTTATAAAGAACTTTGAATACTGCACCATTAAGCTTCTTAGATTTATCGTCGCCATCTACTTTTTCAAATTCGAATGGTTTGTTGTTTACAATGTTGATTGGAATAGTTCCGTCAACTGGTTGGAAGATTTCTTCAGTACCCTTGCCATCTGGAGTTGGAACAGTTACTTTGTGATAAATCTTTCCAGAACTATCTACTTTAAAGTAGGCAACTGCTTTTGTTGGTTTTATATAACCTTCAGGTGCTTTTGATTCTACTAGCTTGTAGTAGCCCTCTTCAAGTTTTTCGTAAAGAACAATTCCGTCCTTGTCAATAAATTTTGCATTTCCTTTAGGAGTCCAAGTATCGTTTGGCTTTTCTACTGTACCACCATTCTTGAATAGGGAGAAGGATGCTGTTAATAGCTTTCCATCTTTATCTTTAATTAATTGACCATATGGGTCAACTTTCTTGAACTGAATCCTATTAGATGGGTTAACTGCTTGGATAGTTAAGTCAGCAGAAGCTGTATTTGCATTTTTGAATTCGAAAATCCAATCTGTTCTAGATACACCTGGATACTTCTCTGTAATATATCTTCCATATTGATAACTATAGAAAGTATTGTAATTGTATATGTCTGATATACCATTATAAGATAATAGATTTTCAGTATTCATAGTACCTGTAACTTTAATAATCATTGGACCATATGGGTCTAGTTTTCCTATTTGCTGTTCTTTTGTTGATTCATTAGCCCTTATATCAGTTGGTGGCATACCGCCAACTCTTCTTAAGTTTGGACTGTCTTCATTAACTGCGAAAGACTCTGGCATACTTTGAGCTATTGCATAATCACTATTATCCCTTAGTTTATAATAAGTGAATTGTAAGTCTTTTACATCTATACTTGGTGTGTATTTGAAGTATAAATCTTTACCGTTGTACTTTCCATCTCTATTTACATAGAAGTAATGGACGAACTCACCTGTTTTTGGATTGTAATGGTAAAGCTTAGATGCCATATTAATATAGTTAGTGTAATCTGTTCTTTCAATTGTATCGACAACATATTTTACTTCTATATTTTTATAGTTGTCCTTATTATTTCCAAGTCCTACTCCAACATATTGATTTCCTGATGTCTTAACCTTATCCAATGTTATATGAGCGGTAATCTTGTTTTCAAAGCTCAATAACTTATATTGCTCAGCATATTTTGTGAATGTGTAAGTTATTGTTCCTGCTTCTTTGTCATAGTCTGCCTTGGCTATTGTACCGACACCGTCTGCAAAGAGGTCCATGTTTCCTACCTCATCTGTTCTAATACCTACAAGGTCCATATTGTCAGATAGTTTTAGTACGAAGTAGTCTCCAGGTTTTATCTCAATATTTGGATCAAGTTTAAATTCGTTATCAAATTCCAAACTTTGTCCAACGTGAGGTCTGACTACACTATTTCCTTCTGATGATGTTACTTTTGCATCATCTGGGTCTGGTCTAACAACTTTAAGTTCAGATTTGCTTAGAGTAATATTATCTGTTAAGTTTTGACCTGTCCTTGCTATGTCTCCAGAATATGGGTCTAGGTCCTTACCACCAACTGTGAAGTGCCATACTTGGCCAGTGTTGATATGACCAGATGGATTTTCTACTTCTCTTAGTTCGTAGTTACCAACTGGAAGACCGTCTATTACAAGTACACCCTTTTCATTTACAGTACCTTCATAAACTGCATCTTTTACAGGATTTCCGTCTTTATCCTTCTTACCACTAGTCCTGATAGCTTGGAATTTAGCTCCAACTGTCAATTCTCCACTAGCATCTGCAGTTGCTCCTAAAGCATTTCCGTTTTCGTCAATTTTTTTGATAGTGACTTTACCTTTACCAGGTTTTTCGTTCAATATCTTACCCATGTTCTTAGCTGTTGCTGCTGTTACATAGTCAACTAGTGAACCACCTGATGATCCTGCTTTACCATATTCTGCTACATAACCGCCTTCTTTGTATTCTAGGGTTATATAACCTTGGGCACCTGCAATAATTCTACCCATTGGTTCATTTGATTCTGGGTCTATAAAGTTTGCAGTCTTTAGTGGTATTTCCTTTGGATTTCCATCTTTATCTTTAACTTCACTTAGAATCATACAAGTATCCATGTTGAACTTATCTGTATTTACTAATTCGCTAAAATTATAGACTTTATTATCTGGATCGCCTTTTATCTTAGCCTTAGCATTATTAAGTTCTATTTTTTCTTCATTGTATGGGTCTATTATTGTTAATTCAGTTAACGCTACTTCCTTTTTAGTCTTTGGATTTATGATTTTTCCAGACCTTGTATCAATTTGTTTGATTGTAAATTGTAGAAGTTCTCCTTCAATTGGCTTGTAGCCTATTGGTGGTGTTACTTCTAATAGTCTGTAACGACCTGGTTCTAGTCTTCTAAATCCAAAGTAACCATTGAAGGCTGATGCTACATAAGATTCATCTAGATCATACCAGAAGGAACCTTCTCTCTTTTGTAGCTTAAATACAGCACCTTCAAGTCTGTTGTTATTGTAGTCTTCTTCTGTTCCATCTGTTTTTAGTTTGGCGTGCTTAGAGAAAGTAATATTATAAGTTTCATCTTCGTTAGTTATTGTCATTCCATCTTGAGGAATTGTCTTTATACTATCTGAAGAATACAAGTCTTTAATATTCGCCTTAGTATATGAAGTTTGGATTGGTGTGGCATTTTTGATATTTGAGTTATCAACATTTGATGCTAGTACAATGCGGCCTGCATCGTAATAATTACCTGCTATTGTGGCACCTTTTCTTAACCAAACATCATATTTTTGCTCGTCAGAATTACCATAGAACCATTTCTTAGCTTCTGCTTCTCCATAAATACTTGAATAATAAGCGTATAGGGCTTCCATACCTTGTTGGTAAGCTGCGTCTCTCTTAGTTTGGAGACCGCCTGTGTTTCCAATGTCCTTATCAACCTTCCAACCTAATTTTCCATTTTTATAAGTTCTTTGAGCAAATACCCATTCTCCTGCATAGAAGTCTACCTTAAGTTCTATTTCCTTTAGGTCAACTATGTTGTCGTCGTAGAATCCTTCAATATCTATGAAGTAAACTCCATCATTTGATAGGTTGATTTGGTCTTCGTCAAAGCCCCAGTCAAATGGTCTCCACCTTGCAGTGTTAACAACTGATACATTGGATTTTCTTAAGTCATAATCTTTTAGAACATCATCAGGGGTTAAGTTGTCTGCTGGGTTTGCAACTTTATAAGTTGTCCTATAAGCAGTCTTTACACCACCACTTGTTGTCTTTGGAGGTTGTGAAGGTGTATCAATTTCTTCTCTCTTTGTTGTAGGAGTTATTTGGACGTTTATCTTGTCAGCACCTTTGTATCCTCTAGTATCTATATAGATTCTTTGGACGAAAGTCTTATTAACAGGGTCAATATTTTTAATTATTGACTTATATTTAATTGCATCAGTTGAACTAGTATTATCTCCTGCCTTTGCCCCTTCAGATGATAGATATGAAGTAGATGTGTGTTTTGGACCACTTTCTTTAATAACAAGTTGTCCTCTTTCTTCTACTACTTGTAGTTTCCAAGGTGCTGCAGGTTTTTTGTAACCAGCTGGCGACTTAGTTTCTGTTAATAGGTAATTACCAACTTGTAGCTTGATAGGTTTATTGTTTTCGTCAACAAATACTACATTACCATTTTCATCGGATACTGCTTTTGCAATTATCGTATCTGTTCCGTCATCTTTCTTTAATTCAAATTCTGCACCAATTAGACCTATATCAGCATTGTTCTTCTTATAGATTTTAAGTTCGATACCTGTTTGTGGGTTGGTAATTAATGCAAATTTTCCTTCTGGAATTTCAATTTCATCCTCGCCAGGTTTTGTTCCACCATCTTGAATAAAGTTTGCAGAAACATTTACTACTGATTTAGGCATAGTAAACTTGTTGTCTGTAACTGTTATAGGGTTACCACTTGCATCTGTAACAGTATATGAGTAGAATGTATATCCCTCATTGGCTGTAGCTGTAAGAGTAACTTCTTCTCCTGCTTTTGCAGTTAGCTTGTCAGCTTCAACTTTACCATTGTTTGAACTTATAATGTTTATATCAAAAGCGTCTGGTTCAGGCTTAACAATATTTACATTATAAGTCGTTGTTTTGCCACCATATGTTATGGTAAGTGGCATATCTTGTGCTTCTTTTGCTGAACTAAATCCTGTTACCATACCAGGGTTTACAGCAATTGTTTGTTTAGTACCATTAGACATCGTTGCTTCGATTGTAAGGTTTGTTACATCTAATCCTTCACCAACTTTGTAAGTTGTCTTGTGGTTTAAACTATTAACTTTTATACTCTCAAGATTTACTGGAGCATCCTTCCATTGAGCTACAAATGTGTAGTCTCCACCAATTTTAATAAATCCTCCAGGTAGGTATACACCCTGATATCCTTTTATTGTCCATCTTAAAAACTCTTTTCCAGCTGGAGGAGTAAATTCACAATTTGGTATTCTGTATTGATAGCCATTATATACTTCTTGGTTCTTCATTACACCAGATCCACCATTTGGATCGAAGCTTATGATTGATTTATATGGATCTCTAACAAAAGTTGCTGAGACATCTATATCCTGATCCCTAACGGTAAATGTTGCTTGATTGTTAACTACTCTTTGTGTGAAATCCCATCCACCTATTAATAGTTGGTTTAATTTATATCCAGGTTCTGGCCTTATAGTCAATGTAAACTGTTCACCAGTTACTGCTGAAGATTTATTACTTGTTACCTTACCATTTTGAATATTAGGGTCAATGGTTATTTTATAACCGGAAATTGCTTTGTCTTTCCAAAGTGCTGTAAGTGTTGTATTAGCACTTACTTGGATAGTATCTCCTGGTTGATATTCTTTTCCACCTACTGACCAAGCTTTAAATTCTTTTCCAGCTGGTGCTGTGAATGTAGGACTTGGTAGTTTGTAATCGCCTTGTGGAACAGTTTGACTTTGCATTGTTCCTGATCCACCATTACCGGCATTAAAGTAGATTGTCACATCGGTATTTAATTTCTCAAAAGTATTTGTTACTATTACATCCTTATCTGGCATTCTAAAGCTAAATACATCTTGTGCTATTACATTTCCATCTTTATCAGTAATTTTATTGCCTGTCCATTCGTATCCAGGGTCAGGTACTATATTTAGGCTGATTTCTTTTCCAGTTTCTCCATATTGTGGAGCAGTTACACTACCACCTGTTGATTGTTTGATTGTAATTAGGTGTTTGTAGTTGATTTTATTTGCGCTGTTGTAAGACTCGTTTGCTGTAGCATATTTCCAATAAGATAGAGGTGGATTTTTTTGCCTGTCGTATAAATAATAAGCTTCTAAACCTAAATTTGAGTTGTCAGTGTAGTCTACAGTGAATTCAACAGCATACTTATCAGTACTCCAAGGGAAATTTATAGTATTACCTGTGTAGTAGTTGTCACCAAAAGGTCCGTTATGATTTATATCAGCTCCATTAGCTTGTAAGTTATCTATAGTTGAAGCATTTTTAACTTTATAAACTCGGATATTCTTAGGAGTTATTGAAGTGCCATTAGCTGTGTGGTAGTTTAGCATAATAGGTTTTTTACCTAATGTCTTACTTCCATCAATTAAGAATACTTGTGTAAATTCCTTAGTATCTTTATTGATTCTAGTAATTTTAGTTTGGATTCCATCTTCATCTTGGTGGCTTGCTATTGTAGATTTATTTGGATCTACTTTTTGCCATCCACTAGCTCTTTGAGCCTCTGGAAGTGGATCGTCAGAAATTTCTAATCCTGAATTTGTTCCTAGTGCAAAGTCTCTGTTGTAAGCAACCATTGCAATTTCACCAAAAGTCATTCCATCAGCTAATTGGTTTTCAAGATTGTTTTCTCCATATACTGCATTTATATTTTGTCTTATATATTCTTGATTTATTTCTGCTTGTGATCTAAGAAGAGATTTTTCATCAGCTTTTGAAGTTAATCCATATTGAGCTGACCTTAGGCCTTGCATTTGCTTTGCAAGTCTAAGATTTCTAACTTGTTGTGCTTCAGTTGAGTTAGGGTCTCCTACTGTTAGGATTGTGTTTGCAGCTACTGGTTCAAGTGCTGGTTGTGCAGCTCTTTCTTCTCCAGTAGTATTATTTGTGTCCTCAGTTTTAGCAATTTGTTTGATGAAAACTTTTCCTTCATCTGTTATCCTAACTGACCAATCATTATTCGCTAGTTCATAACCTGGAGCTGCTTTATTTTCTTCTAACTTATATGTTCCTGGTGTTAGCTTGTCGAAAGATATCATTCCATTAGAGCCTGTTGTCATGAATCTTTCATCCTCGCTAGGTTCTGGACCTGTTAGCTTAAATTCTGCTCCTTGAATAGCTTGTGCAGCATTAGTTTCTTTAACCTTCTTTAGTTTGAATCCAAATGTTTTTGATTCATTGGTTACGTCTAAAGAGTTATCAGCTATATAAGAACCTTGGATACCTGTAGACTGTTCTAGTACTGGTCCTGATTCTTTTATTATATTAACTTTTTCGTAGTAGTCAGACTTCCAATAGGTTGTACCATTTTCAACCCAGTCCATGCCTGTACCAACGCCGCCAGTGTCTTCATTGTATGGTACCTTAATATCTACAACTATTGGTTTGTTAGTTGCTGGGAAATCTAGGCTTAGTCTGTCTGGTTCTCCATACCTACCTGCTACTTTCTTAGCTGATCCCTCTACAAAACTAGTAATGTTTTCTGCTTTGTAGTCAGCAAGTCTAATATCTTCTATTTCACCTGTGACAGCTTTATCTAGTTTAAATACTTGATAATCTTTTCCAGCTTTTGCATTACCCTTATACCAATCCATATTTGGATATTCTATTTTTTCTCTGTGGATTGTAGCAGTTGTTTTTCCCATACTTTCTGCTTCTGGGTTTAGGACATATCTTTGGATAACATACTTTTCAGTTTTATTGATACCAACTATTCTTGTTCCCATTTTAAATGGTGTTGGGAAGTTTCCAGTCCAGTCAGTACGTCTATTATCATATAGATTCCAGCCATCAAGGCTTCTGCCTGCTACGTTAACCCAGTTAACATTCTCTTTTTCTAGGATTGAACCAATTGTTTGATCGGATTTTTCTCTATAGTTATAAACTTTTTTGTTGCCTTCAGCATCAACTACTAAAACCCATTTTTTATCGAGTTTTCTGTAGCCTTCTGGTGCTTGAGATTCTTCTATAATATAGGTTCCTTGAGTTAAGCCTTCAAATTCAACGATACCATTTTCGTTAGAAGTAGCTTCTTTATTAATAGTATTGCCGTCTTGTCCTTTTATTGTAAACTTAGCTCCTGGAAGAGCTTTTCCAGTGGAATCCTTCTTATAGACTTTGAAGTTTCCTCCACTTGGTTTATTGCTTACAGGTATTATTATAGTGTCTTTTCCTGTGAAGCTTGTTCCACTTCCACCTACTTCATTTATAACTACATTTCCTGTGTCATATACTATTACTTGCCATCTTCTATTTGACTTAACAAAGCCATTTGGAGCTTTAGATTCTTGTAGTGTATATACTCCTGGTTCTAAGTCATTAAATTCTACTAGGCCGTCAGAACCACTGTACCTATTAATTATTTTACCTTCTTTGTTTTTTAATTCAAAAATTGCGTCTGGTAAATTAGTATTATCAACTTCATTGGTCTTTTTGATTTTAAATGAGCCTGGTTGGTAAGTTTTATTTATCAGTTTAATTTTTTGGGAATAGAATTTAGGAATTTCTTTTCCCGTTTCTGATCCTATTGCCCAGTTATAGTTACCTTTTTGGTAAGAGCCTGTGTGTCTACTGCCATTTGATAGATAGTATCCTGACCATAGGTCTTTGAATCTCTGTTTATCTGTTACCTTAAAGGTTTGGACTATTACATAACCTTCATTTCCACTTACTCTAGGTAGGTCTATTTCAAGTGGGTGCTTGCTATGACCGTAGTCTAACAAACCCTCATATGATTTTAGATATTCAGGTTTATAGGTAACCCTTACTTCTCCACCAGATTCTGAGAATCCTTTTTGTGGATCTACATTTGATTTCGAATAAACTCTAATATAATCAAAAGTATCTTGTTCTGGTCTTATACCATAGGATAATGGCATTAGATTTTGTTTTCTATTTTGGTCGCCATATACCTTGTATACTTTTAGGTCATCAAATCCAAAGGCTGGATATCCATCTGCACGATAGTATTCTAGACCTGGTCTTGGTTTTTTCATCGACAACCAGTCAAGTCTAACTTTTCTTGGTCCACTAGACAAATTAGTTGGGTTGTAATAAGAAACAGCCTTCATGTAGATTTCTCCATCGTCACCCTTATAAATGTCTGTTATATATTCACTTGTTAGTGGTCCGCCTCCACCTTGGGAGTCATAAGCATAGTAGTCAGTCTTTACATTAAAGTTTAATGTCTTATTGCTAGTTGCTGCATTTGGATCGTCTGGATCTACTGTTATCTTAAAATCATAACCATTTGTCTTGTTTGTTTGAGTCGCATAGTACTTGTCTGGGATAATACCTACAATTTCCAATGACGCACTCACATCAGTTGCATCTTTTACAAAAACATAGGTCAAAAGATTAGTGTCGTAGTTAAAGTATGGTTTTGCAAGTAAATTGCCATCACCATCTTTAAGGTCTGGTATTTCGTAGACATATCTCTTGAAGTCTAGGTTAGTATCAAATTGGATTTTGAACCTTCCACCTTTAACAACATTGCCAATAGTATAAGTACCATTATATTTGTAAGATTCTATACCATAGGCTTCCCAAATGCCCTCTTGCCATCCAAGACGGCCATCATCTGGTTGTGTTTGTTTTTCTTGTAGCTTCATGCTTTGGTTAAGAACTGTTACATTGTAATTAGTAGTATCTTGTCCTACCTCTACATCTTCTAGGATATAGTCTACACCATTTATTGGTGTACCATTACCATCTTTGAATCTTGCCTTGTAAGTTACCTTGCCATCTTCAGATACATTTACATCAAATACAACATTTGAATTTTTGTATCCTTTAGGCGCTTTCTTTTCTTCTATAGTATAGTTACCTGGAGCTTGATGACCAAAGGATACAAGTCCCTTAGTTTTTCCTTCACCTTCAGCTTGTGACTGAACGTCAATTATTGGATTTCCATTTGAATCCTTTAGGGTAAATGTTGCACCACTTAGGCCGTCAACTTTATTTTCATCAAGCTTAGTAAGTTCTATTGGTGATTTTTGAAATGCTTCGTTGGTAATAGTAATCCTTGTTATATCACTTGTAGGGTTTTCTCCTGTAGAATCTGATGAGTTTTTAGTTGACAGACCAATTATTTCTTGCATCTTAGCTTCATTTGCAACACTTGAATTATCTGTCAACCAGTCATAGGATACCGCACTTGTGCTAGTACCACCAGTTGCCTTTACTTTTACCAAGAATCCCCAATCATTTCCAAATCTTGAAGCTGGGAATTTGATTTGGTAACCAGTTTTACCTGTGTAAGAATCTACTACTTTGTCTTGTCCTATAATTTTATTAGCGTGATCTTTGTTTAGAACTTCATTTCCCTTATATGTGCCCGCAGTCTGCTTTTGCATTATGTTTCTAGTAGTGTATCTATCTCCAGGGGCTACATCTAGAACTTCTACAGTGTCAATTTTTCCTCCACCTGCTAGGTTAAGATTTAGTCTTGTGTCTTTATCTGTACTTCCACCATAGCTATTTGCTTCTGGTTTTAGATAGATATAAAATTCTACATTTCCCTTTTCATCAATGCTACCATAGTGCATTGCATTCATGTAGGATGGATATGATGGGTAGTAGTTGTGTCTTGTAAGAACTGTGGCTACTTTTCCACCTTGCATAGAAATATTATTTCCCGATACTGATACAGTACCATCATTGTGGACTGTGATTTGTTTAGGCTCTTGGTCTAATTT
The DNA here is from genome assembly GCF_016726485.1 of Peptoniphilus harei. Taxonomy (GTDB): domain Bacteria; phylum Bacillota; class Clostridia; order Tissierellales; family Peptoniphilaceae; genus Peptoniphilus_A; species Peptoniphilus_A harei. Next base: position 1,262,334 of record NZ_CP068103.1, on the reverse strand, counting down.
GTATCCAGCAGGTGCTTTGTTTTCTATTAAGTTATAAGTTCCTGGACTTATGTTTTTAAAGTTTATTTGTCCATTAGCGTCTGTTTGTAGTTTTAAAGTTTCTCTTGGGCTTTGAAGTGTAAATTCTGCTCCTGCAAGTTTCTTATTAGGATCCTTGCTATCTGTTTTTATAATAGTAAATGAGGAATCTGTTTCATCTGTAGATTCTGTCATAACATTATAAAGATTATATGCTCCATCTTCTAGGGAATAGTAGTTATACTTTTCCTTGTAAGAATATTTTGTTTCATCTATAGTTGGTCCTTCTGGGAAAGTTTGAATTATATTTGGAGTAATCTTTGTTTCTGATCCATCGTTTCCTATTGTCCATGTTTTAACAGCTGGGATATCAAAGTTTCTATCAGCTTTACCTATTTCTCCTTCATCAACTGTTATTGGACTTGATAAAGGATTTCCATTAGCATCTTTAACTTCTATGGTTTGTTTAGGCATTGTTTGAGTGCTATCAATACCAGACCAAGTTTGTTTTATCTTTATTGGTTGGTATTTGTTGATGTTAACACCTGAAAGTGAATAGCCGGCTTCTGAATCTGTTATATCTGTGTTAAATTCGTAAACTGCAATTCTACCTGGAAATTGTTGGTCTGATGGATTTTTTCCCTTTGCTGGAATTGTTTTATTAAGGTCTGTCTCTCCTATTATGACCTCCATCTTACCATCACCTGGGTTAAGTCTATAAACAGCCATCTTTGCTGATGCTAAGGTTTGATCTCCTGTCAACTCTCTTGTAGCTAAAGGAAAGCCTATAACAGGGTCTACTTTTTTAGTGTTATCACCTGTTGACACTTGGTCTGTTACAGTCCATTTAGCTGTTGTATCAGATGAAAATTCACCCATAATTGTTGTTCTATTGTTAACGCCCACACGCTTAGAAGTTGTATCTTCCATATAAGACTTGTTATCTGCTGCGTCATAAACTAGTCTTACTGCTCCTGTTTTCTTCTTATTTAAAAGAGCAACTGATAGGTCTAGGGCATATTTTTCTTGAGGATTGGTTATCTCTGTTTCAAATGTGTAGCGAACCTCTCTTAAAGATTTATTCAAAGTATGGTTTTTAGATGCTACTATACCAAGCTGACCTTCAATTTCATTTTTTGTTAGGCCATCTGCCTCAGTTCTAAGCTCATCACCATTTAATAATAGGTCGCTAAAATCTCCTAGACCAGATCCTTTAACAGTAGTAGCGTTTGAAGATAGACCCAAAGCTAATAAGTCTTTAGTTGATGTAAATGTAACTGACCAATTTACTGCTACAAGTTTTCCATCTTTTACAACGGGAGTTCCATGAGCATCCATGTAAACCTTATAGTCAGACCCTGGTTCTACTATTTGTAGAACTTCATGTCCGCCTTCTTCTGAAATTCCATTTACTATGTCACCATTATTATTAACCATTACTTCTGGAAGTTTTACTGGTCTAACTACGCCTAGTCCAGAAATAGAATTGTTAATAGGGTGAGTGTCTTTTATTTTGTCTAGTTCTTTTATTTTGTTAACATTATAGTCGACATCTATGACTATAGGAATTTGTAGGTCTTTTGCTATAGGGTTTTCAACTGTATATTTAATTGTATTCGTACTTTCGTTGTACTCAGGTTTCGCTAATACTGTTCCATCGTTTACAATGTTTGGAAGAATAGTACCTGTTTTAACAGTAAGTCTTGGGTCTAGCTTGATTTCAAAAAATTGTCCTGGTTGAATTGCTCCAGTAATAGTTGATGTATCAAGTCTAGTCCTGATCGTGAACTTTTTATTTTCTAATTCTTCCGGGCTTGCTCCAACAGGATTAGCCATCAACATATCTGACCTGAAGTTTTCTTCCCTATCTCTTTCAATAAGTTCTTGGAAGGCTTCTTCGTTATCTGCCATCAGTTTGGCTTGGTCTTCTCTTGACAAGTCGTACTTATCTTCGAAAGTATCAAGTAGGGCTTGAATTTCTTCTAGACCGTTATCTTTGTTTTTAAGTGCTTTTTTAAGTTCTTTGTCTGCTTTTTGTAGGTCTGTAAGTCCAAGGCCTTCTTTGATTTTTTCTAGTAGACCTTTTTCTTCTTCATCTTCTGTAAGATCTTCTGTCTTATTTTTATCTTCTAATTTATTTGATTTTTCCTGGTTTAGACTTTTTTCTGATTCTTGTTTTTGTTGGTCCCTTAGACCCTTTTCTTTTAACTTTTCTTCTAATAGCTTTTCTAGCTCGATTCTCTTTTGGCGAGCGTCCCTATATTCTGCTTCGGCTGCTGCGGCTTCGGCTTCGTTGGCTCTTGCTGCTTGTGCTTGTTTTTCTGCTTCGATTCTCAAAAGCTCTTGTTTTTGTTTTTCAAGTTCTGCATTTTCTTTTGCAGCTTGTTCTTCTTTTGCCTTTGCTTCTTCTGCAGCTTTTGCTTCTGCTTCTGCCTTTGCTTTTTCTTTAGCCTTGGCTTGGTCCGGTTCATTCTTCTTTGTGTTTTCAAAGAATTCGTAATCGTTCTTTGTTTTCTTAGCCGGTATTAGTTCAGGAGCCTTGCCTGTTTCTTTAGGCTTGTTAGAAGAATTTTTATGTACTTCTTCTTTCTTATTTGAATTAGTCTTCCTAGTATCCTTCTGACTGGTCTTCTCGGCCGGCTTATTAAATAGTTCGTCGGAAATCTTTTTCTCAATCTTATTTGAATTTGAGTTTTCATAATTGGTATCATCTACTAATCCTGCAGCCAGTGCTGTGACTGGACTAAATACCTCCAATATCATTAATAATGCCAAGAATAGGCACGTAAATCTTTTAAAAATATTATCCATTTTCTTTCTCCTATCTCTTAATCAGTAATAAGTCTTTACTAGGAAATATGTAACTCTCTAGTAATGATATATACATTCTAATACAAGAATAAAAAGATATCAATACCTATTTTGTAAATTATCCTTCGCCAATGGCTTGTTTTGGTCTTTCTTGAATACTCTCGAAGAATCTTTATTTTTTATTCATGTCTTATTATCAATGTTTCTTATGTAATACTTTTGTAACTTTCCCTAAATATAGCGCTTTCCTATATTTACTTATTTTTAAATATTTATATATGTATTATATAAGTATATTTTTTGTATTTATTTTATACAATTTTTCTTCAAAAGAAAATTTTTGATTTTTTTATTTTTATGATTCTATATTGTGATTCTCTCTGGTTTCCTGGCCTATTTTTTTATTTTTGTAAAACTCTTTAATTTTTATGAAATCTTTTCTCCATAGATAAAAATACAAGAACCTAATTTTGATATTATTTATCTATTAAATATATTTTTACATTCTCTTTAATTATTTTTTTAATTATTAGACTTGTAATATTTCTATTAATTTTTATTACTCCTGTAATATGATTTGTATTTTTAAAATATTTCCCGTATAAATACATGTATAATAGAAAGAATTTTACTTTTTTGCTTTTAATTTTATTTGTGAGTCTGTAATTTTTAACCACTTAGGAAATATTTGTAAGTTTTTATTTTTACATGAGCTTCCTAGTTTATTGTCATTTAGATCTTTCTCGTCTATATCTTATTTTTTATTAACTCTTATTTGCTTGCAACTTATAAAATAATTATCAAGTCAAACTTAACTACAAGTTATAAAATTATTTTGAGGTCATATTTGTTTGTGACTTAATAATTTATCATCAAGTCTTATTTGCTTATGACTTAAGAGTTTATCATCAAGTCATACTTATTTGTCACTTTAGAATTTATTAGTGAGTCCAACTTGTTTGTGACTTAGGAGTTTTTTATAAACTCATTTTTCAATCAGGAACTTATAATTTTTTGCTAGGTCATAGGACTTTATGACTTCAAAATTAATTTGCTCTTTAATCTTTTAGGTCAAGAGTAGACATCCGCTAGTTCCCTTCGGTCCTTCTCTTTGGCATATGGTCGCAGATAGGTCAAGCAAAAAGCACTGCCTCTCGACAGTGCTTTTCTTCTATTATATAGTCTTTTTAATTGTTTATAAGATTCTAATATCTTACATCTTATTCGTACCTAAGGGCTTCGATTGGGTCTAGCTTGGCTGCCTTGTTGGCTGGATAGTAGCCGAAGAAGATTCCTATTAGCATGGAGAATCCCACTGCCACCACAATTGATCCAAGGGATGGAAGTGTTTGGAATTCTAAAAGCTTGGACCCAATTAGTCCTATTATGGTTCCCAGGATTATGCCGAAGAATCCTCCAATAATACAAATTATTACGGACTCAATGATAAATTGCTTTCTTATATCGCCTCTTGTTGCTCCCAGAGCCTTTCTTATTCCAATTTCCTTGGTTCTCTCTGTCACAGACACGAGGAGGATGTTCATTACGCCGATTCCTCCAACTAAGAGGGAGATGGCTGCTATGGCTCCTATGGCAACTTGAATGGACCCCATAGCGGAGTTCATTTGTGATATTTCGCTCTCGGCTGAGTAGTGGGCAACTTCTGCTCGTGGGTTGTCCTTATAGAATTTGGCATTTAAGTCATCAACTAGAGCCTTGGCATCTTCTTCTATAGTGTCGGGGTTTTTTAAAGTCATGGCGATGTCGTAGTAGGATGTCCTTGGTTCTGTCAAAAGTTCTCTGTCCCCTGTTGTCCTTGGGATGTAAACGGATGAGCTGGCCCCATTAAGTGATTGGCCCATGACCTTCATCTCTTCGTACTCATAGACTCCAATTATTGTGGCAACTAGGAGTTTACCATTGACGTCAATTTTTACTTCTTGGCCCAAGGCTTCTGGTGCTGGGACCTTGTAGATTTCTTCAAGGACCTTGTCTGATATTACTGCAACAGACTTGCCCCTTGCCACGTCTTGGTCATTTAAAAACCTTCCGGCAATCATCTTGAGTTTGAAAAGATTTTTTTCGCCCTCTGATGTAGAAACTATGGATACTGGCTCCTTGTCTCTCCCTTCCTTGACATAGCCTTGGCCGCTGGCTCCATGGTAGACTAAGTCTTCAATGGTCCTGCCCTTTTGTGCTTCTAAATAGTTTATTATGTTTTCTGAGAAGTAGTCGGAGTCGGTGAGTTCTCCCCCATCGTAGTCGGCATTTTTTGGCTTTACATAAATTTGGACTGCTGTGTTGGCTATGGAGTCAAAGGCCTTGTTGACTGACTTGGTGAGGGCATCTCCTATGGTTGTGATGCCGATTACTGACCCGATTCCAATTATTATCCCTAGCATGGTTAAAAAGGACCTGAGCTTGTTGGACCTAAGTCCCTCAAGGGAGAGTTTTATTGTTTCTAATATATCCATTAAATCTCCTCCAAAAGTCCGTCAGTCATCTTGTAGATCCTGCCAGCTTCCTTGGCCAGTTCCATGTTGTGGGTGATGATAATTATTGTCCTCTTGTCTTCCTTGTTGAGTTTGTGGAAGAGGTCCATAACATTTCTGCCAGTCTTGGAGTCCAGGGCTCCCGTTGGCTCGTCTGCCAAGATGATATCGGGGTTATTGGCCATGGACCTGGCTATGGCAACTCTCTGTTTTTGTCCACCTGATAACTCATTGGGAAGGTGGTCCATCCTGTCCTTCATCTCCACTATTTCAAGGAGTCTTTCTGCCCTCTCTGCCCTTTCCTTTTTCCCCACTCCTGCATAGGTCATGGGAAGTTCTACGTTCTTTTGGGCATTGGACCTGGGTATTAGGTTGAAGTTCTGGAAGACGAAGCCAATTTTTTTGGACCTGTAGGCTGAAAGCTCGCTGTCCTTTAGGGTGGATATGTCGACTCCGTTGAGTTCGTAATAGCCTGAGGTCTGCCTGTCGAGTAGACCAATGATGTTCATTAGGGTTGACTTACCTGATCCCGACTGGCCCACAACTGATACGAAGTCGCCGTCATTTACTTCAAAGTCTATGCCGTGGAGGATTTCCAATTCATTTTCTTTTCCTATATTAAAGGACTTTTTTATGCCCTCCATTTTTATAAGCTTGCCTGTCATTTTATAATAACTCCTCCGGCTTCTGCAGTGCTGGCGTCTACACTTTTTTCATCTCCATCACTTTCTTTGGAGTTTGGGTCCTTCATAAGGGTTAGCTTTGTTCCTTCTCCATAGCCTCCTGATGTGGCAAGGACCTTGTCGCCAACCTTTAGGTCTTTGGACTTGATGGCAGTTTCTGCGTCATTTTCAAGTCCCCTTATGACTTCTACTTTTTCAATTTGGTAGTCATCCTTACCAATGTTTTTTAGACCAAGGACATAGGACTTGCCATCTCTCTCGAAGATTGCATCACTTGGCACCTTGAAGGTGTCTCTTTCTTGGCTGAGGATGTATTTTACCCTAAGTGTCATGCCTGGAGCAAGCTTTTCTTCTTGTCCTTCATCTATTTCTATTACAGTTTTGTAGAGGACTTCGCCAGACTTGTTGTCTTCAGAAACTGGCATTGGTGCTGGGTCAATGGAGATGACCTTGCCCCTAAAGACTTCTCCCACAAGGGAATCTGATGTGATCTCAACTTCTGTACCCACACTTATGGAGTTCTTGTCGTATTCCTTGACTTGGGATTCTATCCTAAGCTTGTCTATAGTTTCGATCTTGGCAAGATAGCCTGTTGGAACTTGGCCTTCCTTGGCTGGGACTTCTGTCACAGTTCCGTCTGCTGGTGCCTTGATCATGACCTTGTCTAGTTCCTGACTTAGATTTTCGATTTCCACATTATCAAGATTGTTTGCTCCAGCCTTGGCTGTGTTTAGGTTGTCTCTTAGGCCAGAAATTTCGTTGACAACTTGTTGTTTTGTTGATTCTAGATTTTTCTTGGCATTATCATAGTTGTTCTTAGCAGTTTCAAGGTTCTTCTCTAGAGTTTTTAACTCGTCGTCACGAGATTTTCTTGCCTTTAGGGCCTTGTCTGCATCGGCATAGAGGTCTTCTTTTGCCTTTCTCACTTCAAGTTCTGTTGACTCCACTTGTTTTACCTGGCCTTCCACTTCTTTTTCAAGGGCTTCGGCTTGAGAATCGTATTTTTGCTCGTCAGCCTTGGCAGTGGCAAGGTCTTCAGATATTTTTCCTATTAGGATTTCTGTTTCTGATTGTTCTCTTGTTAAGTTTTTTACTTTATTTTGCAATTCTTTTATTTCTTCTGTAATTTTGTCAGAATTTGAATTTGCACCACTTGTCTTGTCATCTACAATTCCATTTTCAATTGTGCCTGCATTTATAGTTTGCGTACCCTTGTCTATCATATTGTTTTTAGAAGGCTTATTCTTAGAAAGCTCTTCAGCTTTTTGTCTTCCTCCAGCTAAAAGGTTCTGTTGTTTTTCTGAAATTTTAGCTTGGGTTTCAGATATTTCAATCCCAATTTCTGTAAGTCTTCTCTTGGCATTGTCAAGATCTGACTGCAAGTAGTCCTTGGACCTGGAAGAGTCTCTTGCAAGGGACCTATTTTCAGCAATTTTGTTCCTATTGCTATTTAGGTCTTCCACAAGTTGCTTGTATCTTAGGTCAGTTGCTTCTTCTTGGTGGGCAAGATTTTGCCTGGAGTCCTTCTCTGCAACTATGCCTTGGTTGTATCTCTCGTCTATACTTCTCTTGAAGTCATTGTAGGATTTCTCTGCGGCAAGGTATTGGTCCATAGCTTGAGTTAGGGAAGTTTCTGCAGCAACAAGGGCTGGATTTTTACCAGACTTTTGACCAGTCACTGCTTCAGAAAGTCTTTTCTTGGCAGCAGAAATTTGTGCCGACACATTTTTGTCTGTGGCCTCCTTTTGGGCCTTCCTTGACTTTAGTTGTTGCTCTATGCTTGAGGAGTCAAGCTTGGCTATGACGTCGCCCTTCTTGACCTTGTCGCCAACCTTTACATTGACTTCTGTCACTGGAAGGGACTTTTCAGCAAATACTTCCACTGAGTTTGATGGAACAACCTTTCCCTTTTCGCTGACGGAGTTTGTCACGCTCCCCTTCTTTAGGGTCACAACTTGGTTTTCAGAAATTGTTTCTCCCTTTCCTCCACCAAGGCCAGCAAATTTTGGTATAAGTATTAGGGCCAGGATGAGGGCCAGTCCTCCTCCTGCTAGGATTTTATTTCTTCTATTTTTAAGTATGGTGTCTTTCGCTTTTGTATAAAATTTTTTCATATCTACCTCCATGCTTAATTATATATTAAGTTTTTCAAGAATTACAATAGTAAAGACCTGCAAAAGTCTTTCAAATTTATTAAGATTTGCCTAAATTTCCTTGAAAGATGTCTTGGCTTAATTATAAAATAAAAAGTATAAAGCTAGAGTAAAGAAAGTCAGGGAGGTGGAAAATGCTAGAAATTTTAATTTTAATTTTATTTATGGTGAATCTCTTCATAGCAATAATTTTTGATATATCAATTGTCCTTGCCCTCTTTTTGAATTTGATTCTCCTAATAATTTACGCCTTTATAAAAGACTACAAATTAAAAGAAATTTTTCACATGGTCTATGAGGGACTCTTGGACACAAAGACCATCCTCTTTGTCTTTATGTTAATTGGAATGATAACAGGTATTTGGCGATTATCGGGGACTATTGCCTACATAATTTATAAAGGGACTGGGCTTATTGCCCCAAAATTTTTCTATGTGGGAGTTTTTATTTTTAACTCTGCCATTTCAGTCTTAACTGGGACAAGTCTTGGAACTGCTTCCACTTCTGGCATAATTTCCATGTCAATTTCTACCGCCATGAACTTCAATCCCTATATCACTGGTGGGGCAATTTTGTCTGGCTGCTATTTTGGCGACAGGTCATCTCCAATGTCAACATCAGCCCTATTGGTTGCAACTCTTACCAAGACTGACCTCTATGTTAACTTGAAAAATATGTTTAGGACCTGTGTCATTCCCCTAGTTTTGACCCTAATCACTTTTCAAATTTTTAATTTTGGAATTGATGCCGAGATAAATTCTCAAAGTTTGAGGTCCATTGCCAGCATTTTTAATTTTAATTTCTTCTTAGTGGTCCCAACTCTTTCCATAATCATCTTGGCTATATTTAAAGTGGACATTAGGATCAACATGGTAATTTCCATTATAATTTCTATTTTCTTTGCAATAATCTTTCAAGATGCTAGCCTTGGAGAAATTTTTAAGGCCTTGATTTTTGGTTTTCACATTGACTCTGATGTGGGACCACTAGTAAATGGTGGCGGCCTTCTATCTATGAGAAAGATGCTACTTATTGTAGGGATTTCATCTGGCTACTTTGGTTTTTTCAAGCACACAGACCTCTTAGTAGTTGTGAAAAAATATGTAAACATCTTGTTTGAAAAGCTACCCGACATGGTGGTCATGTCCTTTATTTCATTTATAATCGCAGGTTTTTCTGCTAACCAAACCTTGACCACTATGATCACCTACGAAATGGCAAGGGAAAATTATAAGGACTCCTACAAGTTAGCCCTTGATCTTGAGAACTCTGCAATTATGACTCCACTTTACATTCCCTGGAACATAACGGGCAGGACCCCTCTTGAAATGGTCGGAGGACCCATTGGGGCAATTTTATTTTCCTTCTACCACCACTACATTGTACTGGTGAATACGCTGGCATCTAGCGTGGAATTTTATAGGAGTAAAAAAATAAATTAAGATATGAAAAAACTCAGGCTTATAAAACCTGAGTTTTTTTTATTCTATATCTTTGTAAAAGTTCTTGGTTTAAGTTTATTTTCTATGGCTCCAAGGGCGAAGTCTGCCAAGACTGCCATTAGGGCTGTTGGGATTGCTCCTGCTATTATTATAGGGCTTCCGTTGGCAACTGTGATCCCCCTTGTGATTATATCTCCAAGGCCACCTGCTCCAATGAAGGTTCCCACTGCCGTAACTCCTATGGCAAGAACAAGGGCATTTCTTATGCCACCCATGATTATGGATATGGCAAGGGGAAGTTCTACCTTTTTCATTATTTGAAATTTCGTCATCCCCATTCCCTTGGCTGCATCAACAAGTTCTGGTGTCACTGAATTTATTCCTCCAACTGTGTTTTTTAATATTGGAAGGATTGCGTATAAGAATACTGCAAAGACCACTGTGTTTGGTCCCGTTCCTATTAAAAACATGAGGATGGCAAGCATGGCAAGGGATGGGATTGTCTGCATTACATTGGCAATGCTTATTGTAAGTCTTGATAATTTTCCCTTTCTTGCAACTGCAAATCCAAGTGGTATTGCAACTATTGATGCAAAGAGAACTCCGTAAATGGAAATTAGAAAGTGTCTAATAAATTGTTCAAAGACATAGGACGCGTTCTCCATATAGTAAATCATTACATCAGACATTTTTTCCTCCTTCCACTGCTTCCTTGTATTCCTTTATCTTTTCTTGATCAACTTTTACATCTTCAAAGTAATTATGCTTTTTCAAGAAGTTTTCTGCCACTAGTGCTGGCATCTCCAGGTCTTCGTCTGCTTGACGGTTTAGTTCTTGCATATCTTCTGATGAGATTTGACCCACAAGCTTCATCATTATGGTTTCAAGCTCTGGATATTTTTCCACAATTGCCTTTGACAATACTGGTGAGCAGTCATAAGGTGGGAAAAGTCTCTTATCATCTTCTAGGACAACTAGGTCATAGGATGAAATCTTTCCGTCTGTGGAATATCCAAGGACTAGGTCCATTTCTCCACTGGCAAGGGCTGTGTAAACTAGGCCAATATCCATGGGATAAACTGTTTTAAAGTCAAATCCATAGATTTCTTTGAAGGCCTTGTAACCGTCTCCCTCTCTCTTTATCCAAGCTGTGTCAACTCCAACTTCGAGATTGTCCTTTAGCTTCTCAAGGTCAGAAACTTTTTTAAGATTATTTTCTTCTGCGAATTTTTTTGTAACCATAAAGGCATAGGTGTTGTCAAAGCCAAAGGATGGGTACCAGTATCTCTCCCACCTCTTGTAGTATTCATCCATAACAACTCTCTCTGCCTCTTTTGGGTCCTTGATAGGGTCCATGCCAAGTTCCCCACTTAGGGCTGTACCTGTGTACATGGCACCAACTATGTTTACATCTCCCTTTAACATGGCTATGTGGTTTAGGACAGATGATGACAAGTTGGTAATAAGTGAAACGTCTATGTCGCTGTGGTGTTCTATCATTTGCTTTACAACTTCTCCCAGGATCTGTCTTTCTGTGTTGGATCCCGTTGCCACAACTACGCTAGTCTTGGTGTTGCCACCAATTCCCGGTAGTGTGCAGGATGTCAAAAAGATTGGAAGTATAAGAAATATTAAAAGAAATGTTTTAATTTTTTTCATTATGCCACCTCACTTTTCTTATTGGGAGATAGTTTTTCTTCTAGGATTCCAAAGAAGAAGTCCACTATTATGGCCATAAGGGTAACTGGAATTGTGCCCCAAACTACCATTGGCATTATTGCGTTAGTAAGTCCGTTGAAGATAAAGTCCCCAAGTCCACCTGCTCCTACATAGGCTGCAAGAGTTGTCCAGGCAAGGACGTAAACTCCTGAAAGTCTTATACCACCCATAATAACTGGCATGGCCATAGGAATTTGGACCTTAAAAAGTATTTGGGACCTTGTCATCCCCATTCCCTTGGCTGCGTCAATTAGGTTTTCATTTACTCCTGCTATCCCAAGATAGGTGTTCCTCATAATCGGAAGCAAGGAGTAGATAAAAAGTGAAACTATGGCTGGTTTCTTTCCAACTCCAAAAAGTGGAATCATAAGTGCCAAGAGGGCAAAGGATGGAACTGTTTGAAGAACTGATGCTATTGCCATGACAATTTTCGCTGCCTGCTTGGACCTATTTAGTAAGATCCCAATAGGAACTGCCACTAGAATTCCAAGGGCTAGTGAAATCGCCGCAATCATAAGGTGCTCCATGGACTTTGAAAATATTTCTCCGCTATTCGCTAATAAAAAATCAATCATTTTTATCACCTATTTTCTTAGGTGACTCACCTGATGCATCCTTCATAAGTTCAGACAAATTGTCCTCTTCGTAAATTTCCTCAACTTCTTCCTCTTCTTCATTTTCCCAAAGGTTGGTGTAGATTGTATCAACTACTGATGCCCTGGTAACAAGGCCCACGAGTTTGTTCTCATCGTCAACTACTGGAAGGTTCTTTATGTCGAGATTATAGATGTCACGAATGGCATTCATGATAACTGTGTCCTCTTCTATGGCATAGACCTTGTCCATGACTTCGTCAAGGGGTTTTATGTGCTTACCAAATTTTCCTATGTCAAACATACCCACTGCTCCAAGTAGGTGACCTTCTTCGTCAGTAACGAAAATCGTGTCGACTCTCTTGTTCCTCATAAGGGCAAGGGCATCGTAGGTTGACCTGTCACTTGTTAGGGAAACTGGATTCTTAAGCATTATTGTCTCAACAGTCCTATAAGAAGTCTTGGCCTCGTTCATCTTTTCTTGGCCCAACATTTCTTCTACGTATTTTGATTTTGGGTTCTTAAGTATATTTTCTGGTGTATCAAATTGTTCAACATGACCCTTCTTCATGATGACTATCCTATCTGCAAGTGAAAGAGCCTCATCCATGTCGTGGGATACAAAGACTATTGTCTTTCCCATTTCTCTTTGAAGTCTCTTCACAAGTTTTTGTAGTGCATCTCTTGTTATTGGGTCAAGAGCACCAAAGGGTTCGTCCATTAGGATTATGTCTTGGTCTGCTGCCAAGGCCCTTATTACACCAATTCTCTGTTGTTGACCACCAGATAATTCTGATGGGTATTTTTCTAAGTAAGATAGTGGCAGGTCAACTTTTTCTATTAAGTTCTCTGCAATTGGTCTTAATTTTTCTTCGTCCCACTTAAGTAGCCTTGGAACCAAAACTATGTTGTCGTAAACTGTCATATGGGGCAAGAGTCCAATTTGTTGGATTACATATCCAATTTGTCTCCTAAGATCAACAGCATCCATATCTTTGATGCTGACTCCGTTAATGAGGATCTCGCCTGATGTGATTTCGTTCATCCTGTTTATCATCCTCATACAGGTAGTCTTGCCCGATCCACTGGCTCCAATAAAACATATAAATTCGCCATCCTTGAATTTTAAATTTATATTTTCAGCTGCAACCTGATTACCGGGATAGATCTTACTGACATTTTTAAATTCAATCATTAACAATCTCTCCTTTAATCAATTTTCTCAGTATCTTTGAAAATTATTTCAATTCTCTTTCTCTTCATAATTTTTTCAACTATATCTATTATACCCAAAACAAGGAAGTTTGAAAAATCCATTCCTTTGGTAAAGTGTTAGTGCTTTAATTAATTTGAAAGTAAATTAACATTTTTTATTGTAAAGGAGCTTATTATGGCTAACGATTATCACGAACCCGCTAGTGAAATGACGAAGAAGCAAAGGGAAATTGTAAGAGCAATTAACTCTCTAAAAGAAGAAATCGAAGCAGTTGACTGGTACTACCAAAGAGTTGCAGTTACTGATGACAAAGAACTAAAGGAAATCATGTGGCACAATGCCGAAGAAGAAATTGAACACGCAATGATGACACTTGAATGGCTTCGCCGCAATCAAGAAGGTTGGGACGAACAAATGAGGACTTACTTATTCTGCGAAGGCAACATAATGGAAGCAGAAGAAAATGCCAAGGAAGATGACGACAATGAAGAAGATGATGATAAAAAATCTTCTAAATCAAAGAAAACTACAAAGAAAAAATCTAAATAAGAAATAATTTTTTGCATAAAGAAAGACTTCTCACTGTGAAATGAGAAGTCTTTTTGTTTATATTTTTTTCATTCTTAAGTCTAAGTTCTTTTCATTGATCTTGTACTCTGTGTACTCTTTTATGAGGGCGTAGATTGTTGATGCAAGTGGTATGAAACCCCACATGCCAACAACACCAAAGAGTGAACCACCAATAGTGATTGCCACAAGAGTCCAAAGAGATGGAAGTCCAACTTCGTTTCCCACAAGTTTTGGATAAACTAGGTTTGACTCAACTTGTTGCAAGATCACAATCAAGGCTATAAAGATAAGTCCCTTTGTTGGATCTTCGATTACAATCATGACAAAGGCTATGGCACCACCAAGGAAGGGGCCAATAATTGGAACAAGGTCTGTCACTCCAACTATTACACCAATTGTGGCTGCATTTGGCATCCTCAATACTAGGCAGCAAATAAAAGTTGCTATACCTATAAAGGTTGAAACTGTAAGTTGTCCCCTGATGAAACCAAAGAAGTTTTCATGTAAAAGGTGGGCAACGTGTAAGATTTTATTTGCGACCTTGTTGTTAAAACATGAGTAGCAAATTCTTGTTGCTTGGTAACCCAATCTTTCCTTGTCTGCAAGGATGTAAATTGATGTGATAAGGGCAAGGAAGAAGGAAACCAAACCACCTAATATACTTGATGCAGTTGAAAGTGCAGAGTTTAGTATGTGTGATGAATTTTCATCAGATTTCACAAAGCCCTTGACCCTATCAAAGATTTCATTCCAAGACAAGTTGTCGTATTCTGCTTGGAGTCTGTCTGAATAACTATTAAGGTAAGGTATCTCTCTTGTCTTATCAATTGCCATTTGCAAGAAACTTGGAAGGGACTTCCTAAGTTCGTTAAAGGAATTAATAAGTTGTGGAACAATTATTGCCGTAATGATAAAGAAAACAAGGATTATCACTATAAAGGATAGGGCAATGGATATTGTCCTCTTGTGCTTTTGAAATTTTTCATTTTGTATCTTGTCAAAAACTTTTCTCTCTAAAAAGTTTAGGGGTATTTTCATTATAAAGGCAATGACTCCTCCCAATATAAAGGGAGCGCAAATGCCAAGTAAGACTCCAAGGCCTGAAAATATTGACCTTGAATTTACGAATAAGTATGCCACAAATAAGAGGGCAAGTCCTGTCAAAAATATCTTCTTGTAGACATCTGTCTTAAAGGTCAATTTTGACGGGATATTTTTTTCTTTTATTTCTCTTTTATCTTCCATATTTTGTTTTTCCTCTTTTCTTGAAACTAGAGTCCAAAGTAGTCTTCAAAAAATTTTTTCTCTATGTTTTTTGTTCTATTTAAGTAAATCTCTAGGTAGTCATAAAAGAGAGAGCCCTTATCTATCTTGGGGTTTTCTCTCTTTGTCCTTTGAAGATAATGAACCCTGTGAGGGGCAGGAAGTCTTGATGACCTTCCCTTCTTTTCATAAACTTCATGACCTTCTGGATTTAACTCAATAATAATTTCGAAATTCTTGTCACTAGGTCCTTCCTTTTTCTTGTAGTCAATGTCAAGTTTCTCCTTTTTATTGGGACTTGACTCAAGGGGGATTAGGTACCTAACAGGATTTAGAGCAAGGGAGGTCTCTTCAGTCTTTTCTTCAAAGGAAATAACTCCAGAGTCCAAGTCTTTTTTTAAATTTTTTAGCCTTTGCCCTTCATCCATGCTTTCAAAATTCTTGTCCTTCAATTTTAAAATCCTCTCAATACATCAGGTCTAAAAGACTTTTTCTTTAAAGTTTTTTCTATTGCACTAATTAAGCCTTCCCTATCTTCATTTAAAGTTCCTGCAAGTAGAACGTAGTTGGAAGCGTGGTTGGACCTAAATACTGTACCTTCAGAGTCAACGTGCTCCAAGAATATCTTCATCTCTTCAAGGATTTGACCTGCATCTGGCATCTTGAACTTGCCATTTACATAGTCTTCATAAAGAGGTGTGTTCTTGTAGATCCTCATTGTAAGATAACCCAAGAAGTCTGGCTTAGTTTCTGAAATTAGTTTGGCAGTTCCAATGGCATTTCTCTCCATGCCCTCTACTCCGCCAAGACCTGCAATGATTGTGATGGAAGTTGTAAAGCCAGCTTCCTTTGCCTTCTTCATGGCAGTCACATATTCTTCATAAGTTACACCCTTATTAATTTCTTTTAGGAGTTCTTCGTCTCCTGTTTCAAAACCAATGTAGAGCATCTCAAGTCCTTCAGCCCTAAGTTCTTTTAATTCTTCTAGGGACTTCCTATTTATATCTTGGGCAGTTGCATAGGAAGAAACCCTCTTTACATTGGGATAATATTTTTTTATTGTCCTTAGGATTTCAAGAAGGTCTTCTGTCTTTAAAACTAAAGCATCCCCATCTGCCAAGAAGATCCTTTCAAAGTAATCTCCATAGGAACTCATTTCTATTAGGTCCTTCTTTATGTCTTCAAGGGATCTTATCCTAAAATCATCTTCCTTGTACATGTAGCAAAAAGTACAGTCGTTGTGAGAACAACCCACTGTAGCTTGAACTATTAATGACCTAGCCTCACTTGGCGGTCTAAAAACATTTCCGTAATACTGCATATAACTTCCCTCTCTTTTTTATTTTAATTTTTTCCGTGCTTCTTTAATAAGTTGTCCTTTAGTTGCCAAAGTTCTTCTGACAAGTCAACAATATATTGATTTGGATTGTCAAGCCTCTTTGTTTCTTCCCAAAGGGTATCAAGTTCGTCCTTGGCCCTTTGTCTTATTTCGTCAAGACTTGGCATCTTGTAAACAAGTTCTCCCTTGTCATAAATTTGAACAAGGACCTTCTTAACTGTGTAGTCTGTAAGAGTCTTTCTCTTCCAAGTGTAAATTGGGTGGAAGACTTCGTAATTGTCCTTAGGGATTTCTTCATCTCTTAGGGCAATGACGTCACCCATGGCCTTACCCGTTTCATTTTCATAGAATCTGTAAAGTTCCTTAAAGCCTGGTGTAGTAATTTTTGTCACGTTTTCAGAAATTTTAATCTTTGGAGTTATTTTTCCATTTTCATCTTCTGTGGCAACAAGTTTATAAACTCCACCAAAAACTGGTGATGACTTTGATGTGATTAGTCTTTCACCAACTCCAAAGGAGTCAAGCTTTGCTCCTTGGTGGAGGATTGTCCTAATTGTGTACTCGTCTAGGGAGTTGGATGCCATAATCTGAACATCTTCATAGCCTGCGTCATCAAGTATCTTTCTCGCCTTGTTGGAAATATAAGTGATATCTCCAGAGTCAATCCTTATTCCCTTAGGTCTAAATCCACGAGGGACAACTTCTTCGTCAAAGACCTTGATGGCATTAGGGACACCTTCCTTTAAGGTGTCGTAAGTGTCAACAAGAAGCAGGCAGTTGTCTGGATAAACTCTTGCAAAGGCTCTAAAGGCTTCTAGTTCTGTGTCAAACATTTGAACCCAAGAGTGGGCCATTGTTCCAAGAGCTGGCACCCCAAACATCTTGTCTGTCAAGGTGTTGGCTGTACCTGCACAACCACCAATGTAGGCTGCCCTTGCTCCAAGATTGGCTGCAGAATATCCTTGGGCCCTTCTTGATCCAAATTCAACAACTGGTCTGCCCTTGGCTTGCTTAACAATCCTTGATGCCTTAGTTGCAATCATAGATTGGTGGTTAATTGTAAGTAGGACCATAGTTTCAAGCATTTGTGCTTGGATTGCTGGACCTCTTACTGTTAATAGTGGTTCGCCAGGAAAGGCCAAGGTTCCCTCTGGCATTGCCCAAACGTCACACTTAAATTCAAAATCTCTTAAATAAGTTAAAAATTCTTCGTCAAAAATTCCTTTTTCTCTTAAAAAGTCTATATCTTCATCAGAGAAGTGAAGATTTTCCATATACTCGATAAGCTGTTCAAGGCCTGCAACAATTGTGTACTCTCCATTGTCAGGCACCTCTCTAAAGAACATGTCGAAGATAACAGTCTTATCCCTTAGTCCTTCCTTAAAAAATCCATTTGCCATTGTCAGCTCATAGAAATCCACAAGCAGAGTGTAATTTTTCTTTACATTATAATTTACCATTTTATACTTCCTTTTCTTTCAACTAGCCTAGCTAGTTCCCCTTAGTTAATTACATAAATTATATCACAAAGGCCTTTAATTTTATAATTTAATGAACTTTACCTATATATTCCCAAAAATATTTTTATAAAAGACTTCTTGTGTTATAATTTTTAAGCAAAATTTTTAATCGGGATTTTATTTTCATTAGGAAGGTCTTAAAGATTTAGACTTTCTTATCAATAAGTAAATAACTATGCTATAATAAAAACAGATTGGTAAAGGTGAAATTTTTTGGAAAAAGTTAAAAGTATTGTGGACATAGAGAGGTCCCTAATAAAAACTTATAGGAGAGATATTTATAAAAAATTCGTCAAGGGAATCAACAATTATGAAATGATTAGCCCTGGCGACAAGATTGCTGTTGCTATATCAGGAGGCAAGGACTCCCTAACTCTTGCCAAGCTCTTGCAAGAACTCAAGAAGCACAACAAGGTTCCCTTTGAATTAGAATTCATCGCCATGGATCCAGGTTATCTTCCTGAGAACAGGGAAAGGCTGGAGTACAACTGTGAAAAACTTGGGATACCCGTTAAGGTTCACGACTCTGACGTATTTTCTGTTGCAGAAAAATTGTCTGAAGGCGGATCAACTTGTTACATGTGTGCAAGGATGCGTCGTGGCAACTTATACAACAGGGCCCAAGAACTTGGTTGCAACAAGCTTGCCCTAGGCCATCACTTTGACGATGTCATAGAGACAGTTCTTCTAAATATAATTTATGCTGGCGACTTCAAGACAATGATGCCAAAGTTAAAGTCTAAAAACTTTGAAGGTCTTGAACTCATTAGGCCCATGTATCTTGTAAAGGAAGAAGCCATAATTAGGTTTATGAAGTCAACTGGCCTTACTGCTCTTGACTGTGCCTGCACAGTTACCCAAAAGAAGTCTGGCAACAAGAGATTTTTTATAAAAGACCTCATTGAAGAGCTAAAAAAAGAAAACAAAAACGTGGACATCAACCTCTTGCGTGCAACAGAAAATGTCAACATGGAACAAATTCTTGGCTACAAGGAAAAGGGCGAGAGACACAGCTTTCTAGAGTTTTATTAAAATTATATTAATCCTGAATTTTATTGGGATTATGGGGTAAGAAATAATTTGTAATATTAACTATCTTAAATAAAAAGAACAAAGACTTAATTAGGTCCTTGTTTTATGAAAATATAAGGAGGATATATGGAAAATTTATTATCAGTGCCTATTAAAGATGATATTTATTTCATAGGTACAAATGATAGGAAGACAGAACTATTTGAAGGAATGTGGCCACTACCAAAGGGTGTTGCTTACAACTCTTTTGTTTTAAAGGGAGAAAAAAATATACTTTTCGACCTAGTAAGAGTTAACACAATTGACGATTACATTCAAAAGATCAATGAAATTATTGGAGAAAATGAAAAAATTGATTACATAGTAATCAATCACATGGAACCAGACCACACATCTTCAATTAAGTCAATCTTGGATATTTATCCAGATGCAAAGCTTGTTACAAACAAGAAAGCCGTTGCAATGCTAAACAACTTCTACGAAGTTACTGACAACATCATAGAAGTTAAGGAAGGCGAAACTCTTGAACTTGGGAATAGAAAACTTACTTTCTACATGACTCCAATGGTTCACTGGCCAGAATCTATGGTTGCCTATGAAGAAGCAACTAAGACTTTATTCTCTCAAGACATCTTCGGTGGCTTTGGAACACTTGATGGTGGAATCTTCGACGATCAAATCGAATACGATTCAAACTATCTAGAAGAAACTACAAGATACTTCATCAACATCGTTGGTAAGTATGCAAATCAAGCCCTAAAAGCCCTTAAAAAACTAGAAGGTCTTGATATTGAACTAATTTGTCCAGACCACGGACCAATTTGGAGAGAAAACCCACAAAAGATTATCGACATCTACACTTCACTAGCTAAGCAAGAAACTATTGACGGTTGTGTGGTAATCTACGGATCAATGTATGGTAACACAGAAACAATGGCAGAAGCAGTAGCAAGAGGACTTGCTGAAGGTGGACTTAAAAACGTCAAAATTCGCGACATCTCAAAGACTTCAAACTCCTACCTACTTTCTGACATCTGGAGATACAAGGGAGTTATCTTGGGATCATGTTCTTATGACAACAACCTATTCCCACCAATGAACTACCTATTGACAGAAGTTTCTCACCAAAGAATGAAAAACAACTATTGGGGAATCTTCGGTTCCTACTCATGGTCAGGTGGAGCCCTAAAGACTCTAAAGAAATACATGGAAGAAGGCAAGTACGATGTACTTGACACTCAACTTGAAATCCAAGGTGCAGCAACTGACGAAGAATTAAAACAACTTATAGACTTCGGTAAGGAAATGGCTGCAAGAATCTTAGCAAAAGAAGATTAATAAATTTAAATAAAAAAAAATCTCCACTTATGTCACAACTTATGTCACATAGGTGGAGATTTTTTATGTAGATTTTTATTTTATTGTCGATTGTTTTTCCTTCTTTATTTTTTAAATTCATTATTCCATTATTCCTATTTTTATTTCCCTTGTAAACATATTTTATTTCCCTTGTAAACACATATAAAATACAAAAAATTTTAATTTTTTCTTTATAAATCATTTTTGTTATCTGTTTTTTTTATTTTTCAACTTTTTATAATCGCAAGCCTTATCTTCTTTAAAATTTTTTAAATTTCCACAACTAGCTTAAAAAATTCCACAAAAAAAAGAATGTCCTTAATCAATTATCTAAAGACATTCTTTTCAGATTCTTAATTCCATCCAATTAAAACTTTTTGGTTCAATCACATCAATCACCTATATTCTTCTTTTTACCATAGCCCTATATAAATTAACATTCCCGAGAGCTCCCAACTCTAGGACTCCCTGCCATTTATATAAAAACTGAGAGTAAATTAACTTAAAAAATTCAAACTATTTACCATCTTACTTTAATTACATCTTCAATTTCAGTTTATATAAAAGCCTCATTGAAATTAATAAAAGGCTAATAAAATTAATAAAATCAAATACGCTTTTACTTTTTTATTGGATGGAATTGTCATTGTTCACAAATAAGATAAAACCTTAGCAACTCTTTCTTGCTTTATCGCGTTAATCTTATTTGGTACTATTATTATACCACGTAATCTAAAAATGTAAACACTTTTTGCAAAAATTTTTAAAATTTTTTATAATTTTTTTATAGTATAATTTGACTTAGAAGGAGGCTATTATGAACACATTAATCGGATACAAAAAATGCAGCACTTGCAAGAATGTAGAAAAACTTTTGGAAGAAAAAAATATTTCCTATGACTATAGGGAAATCGACAAGGACCTACTAAGCGTAGAGGAACTGAAAAAAATCAAAGACCTAGCAGGAGTTGACATCTATAAACTTTTTAACTCATCAGGAGTGAGGTACAGAGAACTAAACTTAAAGGACAAGAAGAAAGACATGACAGACCAAGAAATTTTTGAGCTCCTATCAACTGATGGAATGCTTGTCAAAAGACCAATCCTTTTAAAGGACGACAAGGCTTACGTGGGACCACAAGTTAAAAAGTATTTAGAAAGTCTGTGAGATAATTAGAAGTTAATAAATTTTTTTATTTTAGAATAAGTTGAAAAAATTTCAAAATCACAATAATTTCAAAAGTTTAAATTAAACTTAAAATCAAAATGCTTTCAAAACTTTTAATTAAAATCAAAATACTTTCAAACTTTTAAACAAAAACGAAAATAAAAACAAAAGAAGTGCAAGAAAACACATCTTGCACTTTTTCTTTTTGACAATTTAAAAAATATAAAAGCACTATCTTGTGTCTTATTACAAGTTTAGTGCTTTTTAATTATTTTAATTTCTAATTTTTACTCGCCTTTAAAAAATTCGTCTATGTCTAGGGCGTCTTCGGCACTTATTAATACTGTGACCTTGTCGCCAAGTAGGATTACGTCATCGGCTCCAGGGACAAATTCACTTCCATCTCTCTCGATGGACATTATTATAAGATGTCTTGGAAAGTTTATTTCTTTTAGGGTTTTGCCCAGATTTTTGAAGTCGTCTGTGATTGTGTATTCAAAGACTGAATAGTCGCCAAGTTCTCTTTCTTTTGGACTGAGTAAATTCTTGTCCTTTAGTTGTCTTTCAAAGAGAGTGTCATAAATTGGTGCGACTTTTAAGGCTTCGGCAACGTAATAGGAAACCATTACTACAATGGAAAGGGCGATCAAGTGCTCAAAAGTCGATGTCATTTCTGATACCAAAATTATTGATAGGATTGGACTTCTCACTACTGATGCTAGGATTCCACTCATGCCAAGGATTATGAAGTTGATGTAAAAGGCATCTAGTCCAAAGGCATTGTGGACTGCAGAGAATATTAGGGCTCCACATGATCCACCTATTACAAGGACTGGCAAAAAGATTCCACCTTGGACTCCTGAACCATAGCAAAAGCTTGTGTAAAATAATTTTACCAAGAGGATTGCCAAGATATATTTTACGGCAAATCTTTCTCTTGCCATATTTTCTAAGAGTCCGTGTCCCCCACCTGTTCCTTCAAAAAACATAAAGCCTACAAGGATTGTAACTCCCATCAATAGGGCGTACTTTAAAATTTTTGAGTTTATCTTTTTGAAGAAATCTTGGAACTTTGTTATTAAGTAGTTATAAGCTCCTCCCACTAGGCCTGTCAAGATTCCTATTAGGATGGCAACCCAAATTAAATTCATGGGTAGGGATTCTGTGACAAAGAAGGTGAAGGATGTCTCTTGTCCCATTATTACAAAGGAAATGTAGTTTGCTGTTATTGATGCAATTAGGGCTGGCAAGAGGACAAATTTTGAATAGGTCTTGTGGAGTTCCTCTATTGCAAAGATGCAACCAGCTAAAGGTGCGTTAAAGGCCGCTGCAAGTCCTGCTGCTGCCCCTGCTGTTATCATGTACTTGATCTCATCTGGTGGCCTCTTTAAGATTTTGCCAAGTCCTTTGGCCGCTGCTCCACCCATTTGGATTGATGGGCCTTCTCTTCCCAGTGAAAATCCCATGAGGTTTCCCAAGCCTCCTCCAAGGATTTTGGATATGAGGGTTGGGACTTCTTCCATCCTAAATTTACCAAGGATTTCGCCACGAATTTGTGGAATTCCACTTCCTCCTGATAGGGGAGCCCATTTCAACAAGTGATGAATTATGAAGGAAATTATTGCTCCCAAGCCTATTAAAATTATTAGGGACCTTGGGTTAAATTCCCCGTATAGGAAGGACCTGTAGAAGTCCATTTTCATTATCACAAACCTATAAAGAACAGAGAATAATCCTGCCAAGGCTCCCACCATTAGAGAGTCTATTAGGATCCTAAATATCAGTTTGTCCTTCTTACTTATATCATTTTTCAAATTTTTCACCCCACATTAGTTCCTGCCAATCTTCTTCCTTTAATTTTAAAATTTCTATATAATTTTTTTCCCTTTCAATTTTTTCTGGGATTGTATAGAAGTTTAAGTTTATTTTTTTTATTTTCGCTCCATCTATATCAGCTATTAGCTTAAACTTCTTGGATCTCACAAAATTATAAAATCTGGCATTGATTAATGTCCTCCCATCGTGGTAGATGAGCTTGTTGGAATCGGGATAGTAGGACATCCTAAAGGGTCTGTCATTTATCTTTCCCCTTAGGGTCCTAAGTTTTTCATTTTCCTCTGGCTCGATGTAGATTCTAGTCTCTGGAAGTTTTATCTCTAAGTAGTCTTTTATAGCTAGGGCATACTTATTGTCGTCTGACTTTAGTTTCAAGAGATTTAGGTCATCATCTGTGTAGATGTAAAAGACAATTTGGTCCCTCTTATCTAGGTCATTTGAAATTTTTGCAAATTCCCTTCTCAAAAGTCTCGCAATATAAGAGTAAGGAAAACTATCTTCTTCATAGTAAAAGCCCTCAATTTTTTCGAAAAGGTCTTTTAGGTCCTTGGACCTCACCTTCAACTCGTAGGACTTGTCTGAAAGTTTCTTCACCTTAGTCCTTCTTATGGTCTCTGCCCATTCCTTTT
The DNA here is from genome assembly GCF_016726485.1 of Peptoniphilus harei. Lineage (GTDB taxonomy): Bacteria > Bacillota > Clostridia > Tissierellales > Peptoniphilaceae > Peptoniphilus_A > Peptoniphilus_A harei. Next base: position 1,238,491 of record NZ_CP068103.1, on the reverse strand, counting down.
TCACATATTTCTTAAGCTCTGTGTTTTTTTCAGAAAGGGAAACTGGTGGAAGGAAGAGTTTTTTGTTATTAATGTCATAGCCAAGGTCGGACATGACCTTGGAGTCACGAGACAAGTTCACCATGGTGTTCCTGTCAATGTAAAGTGGAAAATCTGACACGTCTTCTCTATAGAGATAGACGTCACTATTGACGATTTTTTCCCCGTAGGTCTTTATTTCATGGTCTACTTCTCTTCTCTCATGATAGTATCTTTCCTTCTTGTCAGGACTTTGGTAATTGATAATATTTAATTTATCATTTTTATTATCTTCAAGGCTAAGTCTTATTCCGTAGTCGCCAGTGGATTTGACCTTGTTAAAAATATCTGCAAAGCCAAAGTCTTGGATATTCTTATCAACAAAGGCAAGAATCCTGTCGTCAACGGTGTAGAGAATTTCTGCCACCACTTTTTTTGGATAGCGGTTAAAGTTATAGAGGGCAAAAAAAATTCCCAAGCAAAGAAGACTTATTAAAAATAAAGTTTTTTTCTTCATAGTATCACTGCTTTTCTTATATTAAGTATAGTTTACAATAAAGCCTGACTTCATTGCAATTAAAAAAGGCACCAAGCTGGTGCCAATTTGTCATTATCTATAAATTTTCATTTACATATCAAAATCTTTTCTCCATCTTCCAAATTTAAAGTAAAGTACCATGATCACAAAGTTTGCAAAATATGAAACTGGATAGATAATGGAAATTACTCTTATTGAATTGAATATTGGCATTGCAAAGTAAACCACTACAAGCCTAAATATACAAATTGTCAAAAGAGAAATGATCATAGGTCCCATTGCGTGTCCACTTCCTCTTATGAAACCAGAAATTGTTTCTGAAAGTCCAAAACACCAGATTCCAAGACTCAAAATCTTTAGGAAGTCGGCACCATAAGCAACTACATCAGGGTCTGGGTTAAAGATTGCTATTAGTGGACTTGCTAGGAAGTAGGCAATAAGTGATAGAACAAAGGAAATTCCAAATACAATTATTAGGGAGACCTTCATACCCTCACGAAGTCTGTCAAACTTCTTGGCTCCAAAGTTTTGTCCCGAGAAGGTTGTTGCCGCAAGGGCAATGGCTTGTAAGGACATAAAGAGGAAGCCATCAATCCTTCCTTCTGCAGCTACACCGGCTATGGCATCGGGGCCAAAGGAGTTAATCTTTGCTTGGAAGATTACGTTGGTAAAGGAAAGAAGGGCCGTTTGAATTCCCGTTGGGATTCCAACTTCAAAAATCCTCTTGGCTTCAAACTTGTGAAGTTTAATCTCGCTCTTTCTTAATTTATAAGATGAATCAGTCTTTAAGAGTGAGTATGTTACAAGTATTGCTGATGTAACTTGGGATGCAAGAGTTGCTATCCCTGCTCCTAGGACTGACATTTGTAAATATCCTACTAGGATTAAGTCAAGGACAATATTTACTACAGCTGACACACAAAGGAAGTTGAAAGGTCTCTTGGAGTCACCAGTTGCCCTTAGGATTGAGGCTCCCATGTTGTATATAAGTATAGGAACTGTTCCCAAGAAGAAAACCCTCATGTAGGTTGTTGCGTCCTGCAAGATTTCTGGTGGTGTATCCATTATCCTTAGGAAAAATGGTGTTGTTAGATAACCAAAGATAGTTATAAGGAGTCCCGACATAAGTCCAAGGAAGTAGGAGCAACCTACGGACCTCTTTAAGGCTTCCCTATCGTTAGATCCGTAATAAAGTGAAATTATTACGGAAGCACCAGTTGTAAGTCCAAGGAAAAGTCCAATTAACAAGTTGGACACTGGTCCCGTTGCACCAACTGCTGCCATGGGGTTCTTGCCTGCGAACCTACCCACTATCATAAGGTCAGCTGTATTGTAGAGCTGTTGCAAAAAGTTTGTGAGAAGTAGGGGGATGGCAAAGGCAATTATCCCCTTGGGAATGGAGCCTTCTGTCAAGTTTATGTTTCTGTTCATTTTTTTACTCATCTGCATACCTCACAATCCCTATATATATTTTTTTAAGTTCTCCAACCTTACTATTTAGGAGTTGGCCGTCTTTTATGTCTGATATGGCAAAGGTCAAGTTGCATCCAACACAAGCTCCATATTCGTCACCAGTGTCTGGGTCCATGCCTGATGGGATATCAACACCAATAATATAATTGCCATGAGCGTTTATAAGATTTATAAGCTTTTTATAGAAAGAATTTAGGGGCCTGTTTAGTCCAAGTCCAAAGATTGCGTCAACAGTAACTTCATTGACTTCTAGAGACTCTACTAGGTCCTCAAAATTATTTTCGTCTTCAATATATTTTATTTCAGTAAGTTTTTCTAAGATCTCAAGATTTTTTGCAAATTCGTTTGTCATCTTATGTCCAACAACAAAGACTTCAACAAGTTTGCCATTTAAGATTAGGTGTCTAGCTAGGACAAGGCCGTCGCCACCATTGTTTCCCTTACCGCAAATTATTGTGTAGGAATTGTACTGATTAATTTCACGATAAATTCCCATTCCTGCGTTTTCCATTAAAATAAGAGAATCAATTTTGTATTCATCTATTGTTCTCTTCTCTAGTTCCATCATTTTATTTTTTGAAATTGTCACAGTAATCCCTCCTCTATCTTATTATATGCTATTTGCTAAAAATTAAAACCTTATAAGCTTTATTTCTTCTTGTGAATTAAAATTTTTTCAAATTAAATAAAATTCATTAATATATTTAAAAATATTTTTTGTTTAGTAATCTCACAAAGATGATGGCATGGCTCTTATTAAGGCTTTTAAAATTTTAAAAATAAATTAACCCTCTCTATTGATATTAGATATCAATTGTCCTATAATTATCTTAAGCTAAAAAATTATAAAAATTACATAAATAAAATTTAAACAGGAGGAAAAATGACAAATTATCTTAACCTTGCACAAATGACAAGACCAGAGTTGCTTGAATGTGCCACAGAAATCTTTGAAAAAATTTCACCTTGCAGCGAAACTTCTTCTCTTGATGAGATGAAAAGACAAATGGAAAACTTAAACACCTTTCTTTATACATATTTTTTGATTACATATAACAAGGACCTCACATACTTACATGAGGCCTTTGCAAAAAGACTTGAAGGGCAACTTGATGAAGTAGACCTTAAACTATTGGGTCACGACCTAATAGAGGCCTACTCCAATTCTCTTTTAGACGCCATAAGTTTTTCTAAAAATGAAATTATTGACAAGGCCATAAAAATTATTAACGAAGAATACAACAAGGGACTTGGACTTGAAGACCTTGCAGATAAACTTCATCTATCAAAAAATTATCTCTGCTCACTTTTTAAGGAAGAAACTGGCTTTACCTTCTGCCAATACCTAAACACTTTAAAGACAAATAAGGCCAAGAAGCTTCTCCTAGAAGACAAGAAGACCCTCGAATACATTTCTTATGAGTGTGGATTCTCTTCTCAGCCTCACTTTACAATGACTTTTAAAAAGTATACAGGCAAGACTCCTAAGGAGTACAAAATGAGCCTTCTTGCTGGATAATAATTTATTGAAATCCTCTAATTTTTACTATATTATATAGGAATTGGAGGATTTTATGCTTTTTAATTCTTTTGAATACTTAATCTTTCTCCCCATAGTTGTAATTTTTTACAACCTGCTTAGGGGAAAATCTAAAAATATATTTTTGCTCTTAGCAAGCCTTACATTTTATAGCTTTTGGAATGTGAAGTACACCTTCCTCATGGTTCTTTCAATTGTCATCACCTACATGACGGGGATCTACATTGAAAACAACCGTGACTCCAAGACTAAGATGAAGCTTGCTGTCTTTTTGTGCTTTTTTATAAATTTGGGAATCTTATTTATCTTCAAGTACTTTAACTTTTTTATGGACTTGGCAGGGAAAATTTCTGGTGGCAACTTTAACATAGCCCTGGACCTCCTCCTTCCTGTTGGTATTTCCTTTTACACCTTCCAGGCTCTTGGCTACACCATCGATGTCTACAGGAAGGACCTTGAAGCTGAGAGGTCCCTAATTGACTATGCCCTTTTCGTTTCCTTCTTCCCCCAACTTGTGGCAGGACCTATCGAGAGAAGTACTAACCTTCTTCCACAAATAAAAAATCCAAAAAAGTTTTCTTATGAAAATCTTATAAGGGGCCTCCAGTTATTTTTTTATGGAATGTTTTTGAAGTTAGTCTTAGCTGACAGGGCATCAATTTTTGTAAACGACGCCTTTCGTAACTACCAAGATTATTCTAGGGGATTTTTATTAATTGGGGCCTTCCTCTTTACCCTCCAAATTTATTGCGACTTCTACTCCTATTCAATTATGGCAAAAGGGTCTGCAAAAATTCTTGGCATAGACCTCATGGACAACTTCAAGGAGCCACTACTTTCAAAATCCATTACAGAATTTTGGAGACGCTGGCACATTTCCCTTTCCACTTGGTTTAAGGACTACCTCTACATTCCACTTGGTGGCAACAGGAAGGGAAGCTTTAGGAAGTGTCTAAACCTCTTAATAGTTTTTCTCGTGTCAGGACTTTGGCACGGAGCAGAACTTTCCTTTGTCCTCTGGGGCCTTATCCACGGAGTCTTTAACGTAATCGAAAGTTTACTTGGGATAAATAAAAATAGGAAGTCAAATATTTTCTTGGACTTCTTTAGGAGGATCTTGACCCTTCTTATTGTTGTCTTTGCCTTTATCTACTTTAGGGCAGAGACCATCCACCAGGGAAATGATTACATCTTGGGAATAATCAACAATCCTTGGTCCAATAATCTCTTAGAAGAAATTACAAATTCAAAGTTTGGCCTTGCCAACCTCTATCCTCTTGGAGTGGGAATTTTTATCCTACTTGTCTTTGACATCTTAAAGTACAATAGGATAAATCTTGGAGAAAAAATTATAAGACTCGTCCTTCCAATTAGATGGATAATTTATATGGCCTTTATCCTTGGAATTATAATTTTGGGAATTTATGGTCCAGAATTTTCTGAGTCAGCCTTTATTTATTTTCAGTTTTAGGTGGTTAAATGAAAAAATTTTTAAGAATTTTAAAATCAATAGTTTTTCTTGGCATCTTAATTTTTGCCTGCCTACAACTTAATAACCTCTTTATAAGAAAGTCCCTGGCAAAACCCTGGGACATGGGCAATAAAATTGGCGGCTTCTTTAACGAGACTGAAGACTACAATGCCATGTTCTTTGGGACAAGTCATTCCTATTGCTCCTTCGAACCACTTTATATCTATGAGAATACTGGTATAAAGTCCTATGTCTTGAGCTCTCAAAAGCAGCCCCTAAAGATAACGGCAACTTATGTAAAGGAAGCCTTTAAAAGAAAAAATCCTCAAGTGGTCTTTGTGGACATAAACGCTGGGCTTTTTAAAATCACAGAGGACTTGGGAGTTGTGAATTCTTATGCCGACTACCTTCCCATGTCAGTTAACAAACTCAAGATGATAGGGACAAAAGTGCCGAGGGACCTAAAGGCTCCTGCCCTATTCCCCCTTGTTGCCTATCACTCAAGGTGGGACGAACTAAGGGAGGAAGACTACGACTTTGACAAGGAATCTTATGACGACTACTTAAAAGGTTACGTCCTATTAAAGGGTCAGAGCCAGGGCTTCAAGAACGATGTGATTGCAGATGAGGAAGAATTTCTAGAGTCTATAAAAAATTTTGACAATGATGCTTATCTAAACGAAAACTTAAAAGCAATTGATGAGATAATAGATATTTGCCAAAAAAATGGAGCCCAAGTTTACTTTGTTAAGACGCCAGTTTATGCCTACTCCTATTATGCTGACAACATAAAAGCTTTTAGCAAATACTTAGAAGATCGTGGGGCAAAATTTATTGACTTCAACGATTTTTCTCATGAGATGGGACTTACAAAGGATGACTTTTACGACCCTCAACACTTAAATGTCCGTGGTGCAGATAAGTTTAATAAATTTTTCATCGACTACATGAAGAGTGAAGGAGTCTTCCAAGAAAATCTTGCTGACGACAAGGCTTGGTTTGAAGACTTGAAAACCTACCATATAAATAAATCTTGATAGACAGAGCAGTTTTTGCTTTGTCTATTTTTTTTGTATCCTTTTTGTAATGTGGGTATATTCCTGCTTTTCTCTTAACATTAATATTTTTAAAAATAAAATTATAAGCTTTCTTCTATAACTTCTTGATTTTTGCTAAATATGATAATAGAATATGTTTGAGGAGGTTTTTATGACAATTAGAGATTTGGAAATTTTCATTGAAGTTTGCAAGACTAAAAACATGTCTAACGCGGCAAAAAATCTTAAGATTTCACAGCCAACTGTTTCACATGCCATTTCACAAATTGAAAATGAGTACAATGTCAAACTATTCGATAGGATTTCAAAAAAATTATACATAACAGATGTTGGTTTAAGACTTTACGATTTTGCCATAAATATTTTGGAGCAATTTCAAGATACTGTTATTTTCTTACAAGGTTCATCAACTGCACACAACATTAATCTTGGCGTAAGTTCAAACTTTAGCTCTCAATTTCTCCTAGAGATCATAGATGAATATGAAGAAAAAAAGGGAGACATAAAGATAAGAGTTTATGTTGACTCACGTGAAGAGATACTTAAGAAGTTAAATTCTGGAATAATTAACATGGCAATCATTGATGGTGATGCTGGTGTTGAAACAAATATTGCAGAACCCTTCTACGAAGATGAAATTTATATAATTTCGTCAAATCATTCTGACTTAAAGGAAAAACCAGTCCTAACTCACGATGATTTAAAGGACAAGAAGTTTGTCTTGGGTGACCTAGACGAAGCTTCAAAGAAAATTCTTTTCTCCTACTTGAGGGACAAGAATATACCGATCGATATTAAATATATCTGTCAAAACAAGGACATGGTCCTAAATATTGTCAAATCTTCTAATGCAATATCACTTGGTGCCAGGTCTTCCTTCGATGATGACGAAATTATTATGCACAAGGTAGAAGACTTAGCAATTTCTAGGACTTATTACATGGTTTATCACAAGGAAGCCTTCCTAAAGAAAAACCTAAAGAACTTTGTTCAATTTATTAAGGGCAAGTTTAAAGAACAAGAGTAAATGGAAGTTCAATTCTTAAAATTTTTAGAATCAATCCACTCCCCCATCCTAGACAAGGTCATGATTTTTATAACAAGTCTTGGCAATGGGGGAATCTTTTGGATTGCCCTTGGTCTTATTATCTTCTTCCAAAAAAATAAGGACTCAAAAAAGAAAGCCCTTAGTATTTTTTTAAGTTTGATTATTTTTTCTATTGTTGGACTTTTAATCTTAAAGCCCATCATTGGAAGACCAAGACCCTTTATGGTAGAAGCCTTTGACCTCTTGATAAAAGAGCCCATGGGTTATTCCTTTCCATCAGGCCACACAGGCTCATCTTTTGCTGCAGCCTTTACAATTTATTATTACAATAAAAAAGAAGGAGCCCTTACCCTTATCTTGGCTGCCTTAATAGGATTTTCACGTATGTATCTATCAGTACACTATCCAACAGATGTCTTGGCTGGTCTAATACTCGGATACCTGTCAAGTCTTGTGGCTCTAAAAATAATTAAAAATAAGTATGAAAAAACTACCTCATAATTTTTTAAGAGGTAGTTTCTTTTTTTGCAATCTTAATATTTAATTCTTCGCCAAGGCTTCCGTAGATTTCTTGGTATTCTTCGTAGACATTTTTTAGTCTATTGAGGTTGAAGTCAATGGCTTCCTTGTCCTCAAGCATGTCCAATTGATTGAGGGGAAATCTCTCAAATAAAATAGAAATTTCTATTTCAAGGTCTTCCCTCATTTTTTCAAGTTGGTCATTACTCATCTCAAGTTCTTTGGGCCTTTCCTTTTTTAAAAAGTTTTCAAGTCCTTCCTTGTCGCAGGCCTTAAAGGCATTTCTCGCTTGGTCGAATTCTTCAAGAGAAAAGTCGTAAAGCTTGGGACTGTAATAAAATATTGCTTCCCTAAAGAGGTCTTCCACCTGTCTTTGGACCTCATCGTCAGCTAATTTAAGCTCAGCTTCATAGTCTTGGTCTTCTCTTAATTCATCAAGGTCCTTTTTAAATTCTTTCTCTGCTTCTTTTTTTGCAAGGTCTGGAGAAAGTTTATCCAAGAGTTTCAAGTTTCTTCTAACTTTTCTAATATTTAAATTTAGTGTATCTACATAATTTTCTAATTCCCCAAAGATCTCCCTATACTTTTCTTCAGTCTTGGGGATCAAATTTATAAGGGTGTCTTCTCTCACGAAGATAAGCTCTGACACCAAAAATTTCAAATAATTTCTTTCCATATCATCACCTGTCTGGTCTTAAACTTTATTACAAGTCTTCCCCTATGTCAACATCAAAGACATTGTAGGAAAAAATTGGGACCTTCAAAAATCCCCTTAGGTCGTTGTAGTCAATGTAGGACTTGGTCTTGTTCCATCCATCATAAACGTGCAAGAACTTGACCTTCATCCCCTTGAATTTATAAATTGAATAACCTGAGATAACTAATGAATGGTTCTTGTAATAGCCTGATCCCAGGTTCATAACTAGGGGCCTAAAGTTGTCGATCTCATCCTTCACGTGGGAGTAGAAGTTGCCAAGGTAAATTCCCCTTGCCCTTATGTCAATTTTATTTTTCTTGAAATAAATATTGGCAATGTGGGAGATCATCACAGGAAGGGTCCCTATTTTTTTTGAAATAGCCATTTTTCTTGGCGATTGCAAAGACTTCATCATAGATTTCAAATTTGTCCTTGTCTCTAAAGTAATAGTTTATAATCCTTGTTAGGCTTGCTATGGTGCAGTTGTTGTGGCTGTCATCAAAGTCCCTTTGCAAGAAGTCTGGCAATTCTAAATCGCTGGACTCAATAAATCTTGCTCCATGATAATGGTCTTCTATATAAGTATTTAAGTTTGCAATTCTATTTTTTTCCATTTTTTCCTCCCAAGTCCTTTATACCCTTAGAAGAAATTATTATTAATCATATTTCTTTGGCCTGTTCATCTCTGGCAAATTCTTCCAATATTTTTTTGGCATGTTTTGCATCCTGAGTTTTTCATTTTTTCTCTCATCAATTGCAACAGCATCGTAGAAGGAAAGCCAGAGGTCAATATAAGAATCATCAGTCTTCATATCTTCTGACATTTCAAAGTCAAAGAAGTTGCCCCTCTCTCCATTGTAGATTACGGCCTTGCTGCGAACTATATCTGCAATTACAAATTTTTCATTGACTAGCCTTCTCTTGAAGTGCTTGTAGACAAAAATCAAAATATCATTTTGTGGTTCAAACTTGGCAAAGAGAAGGCCATCCTTTTCTTCAAAGCGAAGAAGTCCCTTGAAAGAGTGGATCTCTCCTGAGACCCTCTTTAATAAATTTTTGAATTCAACTAGGTCTTCGTCGGCACTTTCATAATAATAAAATCCATGGGTGTAGAGTTTTTTAAGGGTCTTGGCTATGGCCACTTCCTTTCTCTCGTTGTTTGCCGCAAATACCCTTAGGACTGAATCATAAAATGAATAGGAAAAGTTTTTTATTATTGAATCTCTAACCCTCTTGGCCTTGTCAATTTCTGTGGAGCACTTGATCCTGTCAGCCATAAAATTCATTTGACCTGACCTCTTAGTGATTAAGTCCACATCTTCTAGGACCTTGTAGGCATTAAAAATTACTGTAAAAAGTCCTTCTATTGTCCCGTCGTATAAGTAAATCATATCTATCACTTAGTCGAGAAAACTAAGTTGTTCTCCTCCTTCCCTCTCCACCATCAAAGACCTCAGGGCTTCTTTGGAATCAAATCTTCTCCCATAATACTTGCCTGAAATTGTTATAAAGTTTAGGGCTCTCTTAGTGGAAATCCTAAGCTTCTTTAGGTCTTCAAGAGACAAGTTAAAGGCTCTCCTAGCTCTCACAATTTTTCTTGCAGACTGGGGTCCAAAGCCTGGGACCTTTAAAAGTTCTTCAAGGCTTGCCTTGTTAATGTCAGTGGGATTACTGTAATTTTCTATAGCCCAGTCCATCTTTGGGTCAAGATTTAAGTCAAAATCTCTTTTACTCTCGCTTAAGAGTTCCCCTGCCCTAAAACCATAAAATCTCAGGAGGAAGTCTGCCTGATAAATCCTGTGTTCACGAATGAGGGGTGTCTTTATCTTTGGCAATTTGGAATCTTCTCTCACAGGCACATAGGCGGAGTAGTAGACCCTCTTTAGATTGTAATTATCGTAGAGGGACTGGGACCTTGTGAGGACATCCCTGTCGTGAATATCACCTGCTCCAACGATCATCTGACTAGTTTGACCTGCTGGCAAAAACAAGTCCTTCTTTGAAAATTTTTTATATTTTTTCTTTTCAAGCTTGTTGATCTTTAAGGTTTTGGAAACTAGGTCCATGGGCCTTGTTATTTCATCAAGACTTTTTTCTGGAGCAAGAAGGGCCAGGCTCTTTTCTGTTGGGAGCTCGATGTTTATGCTCATCCTGTCTACGTATCGGCCCAGCTCTTTTATAAGGTCTTGGCTGGCACCTGGTATGGCCTTCATGTGTATGTAACCGTTGAAGTTTTCTTCTTGGCGAAGCCTCTTTGCAACTTCTATTAATTTTTCCATGGTGTAGTCGCAGGACTTGAAGATACCAGAAGACAAGAAGAGACCCTCAATGTAATTTCTCTTGTAAAAATTTATAGTTAAATCAACTACTTCATCAACTGTAAAAGCCGCCCTCTTGGAGTCCACACTCTTGGCATTGATGCAGTAGTTGCAGTCGTAGATGCAGTGATTTGTAAAAAGTATCTTAAGAAGAGATATGCACCTGCCATCTTCAGACCAGGAGTGGCAGATTCCACTTTGGCTAGCGTTTCCTAGTCCACCCTTATTCTTTCTATTGGATCCAGAAGATGAGCAGCTCACGTCATACTTTGCAGCATCAGACAAAATTTTTATTTTTTCTTTTAATTCCATATTACCACCAAGGTCATTCTAACATCGAAACTTGTGTTTGTAAACAAATTTTCTTTTGTAGTTCTTTGTTTTGATTTCTTTCAATAACTTGTGGATCTTCATGAATTTTTTAAATTTTTAAATTTTGTATTGATTTATGATTCAATATCTTCTAAGACTTCATAATTCTTAATAACTTTATAATTTTCTATAACTTCACATTTTTCTATGACTTCATAATTTTTTATAACGCCAAAAGCTTTGAGGATTTCTCAAATTTTTATGACCTCATAAGTTACCAGAACTTCCTAATTTTTAAAATTAAAAATTCTCAATAAAAAAAAATCTGCCCGAAAGCAGATTAATTTTTATCATTTTCAATTAATTTATTATATTGAAAGCTTTCCAGCGTTGGAAATATAAGATGAAATTCTTTCCATAGCTGCAAGAGTTTTTTCATAAAGAAGTCCTGATTCAGGATTACAAATTTTTTCTCTCATCCTTATCATGTGGTTGTTCCTAAAGTCAGAAGCCTCTTTTTGAACAAGTTCATTGGACTCACGCATGAATACAACTCTTTGGTCTTTTTCCATGTCTCCGTCATAGGAGTGGAACATTTTTTCAATAATAGTATTTATTTCTCTCATTTCATCAAAAGTCACATCTGTGAAGAAAAGACCTTCGTCATTTTTTAACTTGGCAACTTCAGCAATATTTTTGGAGTGGTCCCCAATTCTTTCCATGTCTCTAGATATTCTAAGATAAGCTGCAAAGTTTGCAGAAGTTTCCTTATTCATTGGTAGGCCTAGTGAATCAATAATAAAGGCCGAAATTTGTTTGTTGAGGTAGTTAATAACTCCCTCTCTCCTAAATATTTCGTCGTATTTCTCGTCGTCAAACTCTCTTAAGAGTTCAACAGAGGACTCATAGTTCATAGTTACAATATCAAGTAGCCTTCTAACCTCTGCCTTGACATCAGTAAAGGTTGCTGGTGCATCCTTTGTAACATTTAAGTTGATATATTGTAGAGACATCTCTTCTTGTTCCTTGTCTATACCAGGAATAATCTTGAAGGCTAGGTCTGCAAGCTTCTTGGAGAAAGGAATTAAAATGATTGTAGTTGCAATATTAAAGAGTGTGTGAAGGTTGGCAATCTCTGCTGCCGGTAAGTTCCTTGAAAATCTTTCTACTATCTCGTCTATTGGGATCACAAAGGATACAAGGATAAATATTATTGTACCAATAATGTTAAAGAGAACGTGAACTAGGGCAGTCCTTCTTGCGTTCTTGGAAGATCCAACTGAAGATAAAACTGAAGTCACACAAGTACCAATGTTAAATCCTAGGATTATATACATGGCTGAGTGAAGTGATATTACACCTTGATTGGCAACGGCTTGCAAGATACCAAGAGATGCTGATGAAGATTGGAGTAAGGCTGTTATACCTGTACCTGCCAAAACTCCCAAGATTGGATTGTCAAACTTAGTCATTACAGTTGAAAATCCAGGATAGTCCCTTAGGGGTTCCATGGAGTCACTCATAAATTGCATACCCATGAATAAAAATCCAAGGCCTATAACAGCTTGACCTACGTATCTTTTCTTCTTACTCTTGGAGAAAGTGCTCATCAAAAAACCTATAAAGGCAATTATAGGTGCTAGGGTTGAAATGTTTAGGGCTACCAACTGACCTGTGATTGTTGTACCAATGTTTGCTCCCATAATAATTCCAACAGACTGATAAATAGTCATTAGGCCTGCATTTACAAAACCTACAACCATTACTGTAGTCGCTGAAGATGATTGGATAACTGCTGTGACAAGAGCACCAACTAGAATAGATTTGAAGAAGTTGGACGTCATCTTTTCAATGACAACTCGGAGTCTATCACCTGCGACTAGTTCGAGGCCCGAGCTCATCATTTCCATTCCATAAAGGAAAAGAGCAAGTCCTCCTAATAGTTCAATAAAATAATTAATTGACATAAGTCCTCCCAAATTGTATTTCAATTTCATCTTACAATATAATTTCTAATTTTTAAAGGAAAAGTAAAAAATTTGTAAAGAATTTGCAAAGTTATATAAAAAAAGACGGCTAAGCCGTCAAATTTTCTTATTTTAATTTGTATCTTTATTTTTAAATTTCTCTAGAAGCTTTTAGGTAAAAAGGAATTGCTAAGACTTGGGCAAAAATTGAAAGGCCAATCATCAGTGGAAGAGACTTAGAATAAATCACTCCAAGTATCCAGGACCCCAAGAACCAAAAAATTCCAAAGGAGCATTCAAAGATTCCATAGCCCGTTGCCCTGTTTTTCTTTGGAACCATAGAAGTCACAGCAGCCTTTAAGATGGATTCTTGAGCACCCATGCCTATTCCCCAAAGGACTAGGCCAAATAAAAGCGCAAGTTCACTTTTGAAGCCAAAGATGAAAAGAGAGAAGGGGGCAGAAATAATCGTTGAGATGACAAGGGCCCTCACTCCCTTTTTGTCATAGATGTGACCAAAGACAAGAGCAGCCACAGCATCCACTAACATGGCTCCTGCGTATAAAAGTGGTAGAGTCTCTTCACTTATTAGCCTAAAAGTTCCATAAGATCCTCCAAGGCCTGTAAAGTTTTTGGATATGTGCATGATGACAAGAGCGTAGTCCATAAAGCCAAAAGCAAAAAATGAAATCCCCACAATGTAATAAATAAAGGACTTCTTCATGACAAAGGCTTCTTCTTTTTTTTGCTTCAGGTTCAAAGGCCTCTGGGTTTGGAAACTCCCTCTTAGTTATGAATAAAAGGAGGATCGTAATAAAACCTGGGATTGCCAAGAAGGCAAAGGCAGTTCTATAAATTTCAAAAGTTGTGCCATCTGTTTTAAATAACATGACTAGATATAAAAAGACTGGTCCCAAGAAGGCTCCAATTTGGTCTAGCATCTCTTGGATCCCAAAGGACTTGCCAACTCCTTCTTGACTGGCAGCAAAGGACATTATAGTGTCCTTGGCAGGTTTTTTTATTGCCTTCCCCATCCTTTGGATGACAAGCAAGAGGGCAGCAGCTATCCAACCTTTTTCACCAACTAGGGCAAGGGCTGGCACTGCCAAGATATCTAATATGTAGCCAAAGATTACCATGGGCCAATACTTTTTCGTCCTGTCGGTAATTTTTCCAAAGACATATCTCATGGAGTAACCAATGAGTTCTCCCAGACCAGATATAAATCCAATAGTTCCTGCCGAGGCACCAAGTAGGGCAAGATAAGCTCCCCTAATGCTTGAGGCCCCTTCATGAGTCATATCTGAAAAGAGGCTGACAATCCCAAATAAAATTATAAAGGTCATGGCTCTTGAAAATCTTTTTTCCTTCATCTTCTTCACTCCCAAATTTTTCTTCCTTATAAATTTATTTCTTCTTAACAAAAACTGTCATGCCATTGACTATTATTGACCCAATAGTACAGACAAATAGGGCCCATCTTATTGTTGGGATGACATCAAGGGCACCAGCAATATCTTCTTTTGCCAAGAAATTTGCCCCCATATTGTAAAATCCAAAAATAGCAAGACAGGTAAAGGCCATGCTGAGGAACCTATCCCTATATGGATCCTTACCATTTAACCAAGCCAAAATATTTTTAACAGCAAAAAATATTGCAATAAGTCCACAAATAATTCCCATCTTATCCTTCTTTCTTTAAAAATTCTTCTCTCGTAAGTAAGTTTACATTTACATCTCGCCTCTCGTCCATGAGAGGAAGGTATTCATCTTTTATTACTTTTTGAGGAATAAAACCACACTTCTCTTGAACTCTCTTTGATTTTTCATTTCCTGTGTAGTAGGCACACCAAACCTTGGTCATGCCCAAGTCACAAAAGGCATATCTCAAGATTTCTCCAACTGCTTCCGGCATAAGTCCTCTTCCCCAAAATTCTTTGCCCAGCCAATAGCCAAGCTCGCACTCATCATCCCTATCTGTAAGATTTGTATCGCCTCTTAATTTCAATCCAATTGCCCCAATTGCCTTGTTGTCTTCTTTAAGAGCAAGGGCATAGATTTCTTCCCCTTTAAAAACATTTTTTATTATGCTTATGCTATCTTCAATAGTCTTGTGGGCAGGCCAACCTGCAACTGGTCCAACCTCAGGGTCCTTGGCATACTCAAACAAAGACTCTGCATCATCGAGTGTCCACCTTCTAATAATAAGTCTCTCTGTCTCCATATTTTTAAATCCTATTCCAATCCTTTGATTTCAACTCCATAAATCTCTCTTCATTGCCATCAAAAATTTTGCCCTTGAAGTCAACTTCATACATGACCTTCTTTCCCAAGTGTCTAAGGCTTATGATGGCCTTATTATTTTTATCTTCTACTTCAAATTCTTCTATTTCATTCCAAGGCATGAGGAAAAAGTCTCTCTTCATCGAATTAGAAATTTCACTTTCATAAAGGCCCTTAGGGCTAAAATAGAGGATAAAGGTCCTTGATGAATCAAAAGTGTAATAGATATTACTTAGGATCAATTTGCCCAGTCCTGTCTTTAGGTCATTGGCCTTAAAGGCTACAAGATAGTTGTCCTTATCTCCAAATATTTTTTCAACTTTTTCACTAAATTCCTTCTTGTCATTAAATAATAATCCCATAAAAACCTCACTTAAATATAAAAACTTCCTTGATATCCTTGCCCAAGACCTTTGAGATTTTGTAGGCTGTCTCAAGGGTTGGACTAATTGTGTTATTCTCATAGGCCATGATTGACCTCCTCTTAAGTCCCACAGCCTTAGCCAACTTGTGTTGAGAGAGCCCAAGCCCTTTCCTGTACTCAGCAATTTTATTTTCTATTACTACATTTTCTATTTCCATTAAATCACCTGACGCTTTTGGTTACATTTATAGTACCAAAGTATGTTCTTACTTTCAATATTTTCCAATAAAAAATCAGTGACTCCCATCACTGACTTATAAATTTATTTTATTTTTCCAAAGGTCTTTCCATTGTTTCTTGAGATGTAGTTAGATTTATTGTTATTTATGTCCTCAAAGTCCAAATGGATTAGGCCCTCATCATCCATCCTTCCAGAAACCTTTGGGCTTGTCTCTTCAAGTTCAGATATAAATTTCATCTTGTTACCAGAGATTCTTACAAGAAACCAGCGTGACCTTGCCCCTGCCCTGTCTACTTCTAGGAGACCAAGGTCAGAATTTTCTATTTTTATAGCGTCTTCTGCTTTAAAATTTTTTAAAATTTCATCTTTATTCTCTTTTTCTTCAAAATTTTCTTTTTCATCAAGATCTTCGAGACCAGTCTTTGCAACTTCATCTTCTCCTTGCTCATCAAAGCTTTCTCTTTCACTAATTAAGATTTCTAAAATATCTCTCGTGTCTTGGTCTTCAATCTCTTTTAAATCATCAAAGGTATTTTTTATTTCATCTTCACTTAACTTGTCCATAGTGATGAAATTTTTTCTGTAGACCTCATAAATTGGATCCATCCAACCTACATTTAAGATGTAAAAATTTTCATTATAATAGGTAAGTTTTCGATTTTCTTTACCAGAAAAAGCAAAGACTAGAAACAAGTAAGCCATTGAGATGAGGCAAAGTCCTATTAAGATTAGACCAAGAAGGATCTTTAAATACTTGTTAAACTTAAAATTTAAAATCCTATTAATAAAAAAAATTTGTAGGCCTAAGAAAACTAAGAAGCTAAGACCAAGCATGACGTTGTTAATTATTGGAATAAATTCAATTTTATTAACTAAAATCGAAATCCCAAGGACTTGCCCAAAGGAAAGTAAATAAAGAAAAATATATAAAAGTTTTTTATCTTTTAAAGTCATTGGCTCCCTCCTAAATAATCTTTTCTTACATTATAATATTTTAAAAAATTTTTGGGCAAAAAAATTAGGAGAACTAGTCTCCTAATAATTTTACATATTATCTTTTACACCAACAGCAACCATCTTTGCCTTGGCACGAACTTCGCCATCAGCTTCCATCACCATGTTAACAATTACCTTTCTCTCGCCAATTTCTTCAGCAGTAGCAGTAACTGTAACTTCCTTGTCCATTGGAGTTGGCTTTTTGAAGTCCACTTCAAGCCTTGCTGTGATAAATCTGCCAATAACTGTGTCTTCAGTAAGTTCAAGTCCAAGGTCCCTGTGCTTGAACCAAGCAGCTGAAGCAGTGCCGTGGCAGTCGAAGATCATGGCAATCATTCCACCAAAGAGGTTGGCAGGAACTCCACCAGTGTAAACTGAATCTGGAGTAACCTTTGCGATGCACTCACTTCCACCTTCTGATGGATAAGATCTTAGGTGCATTCCCTCGTGGTTCTTTGGTCCACAACCCCAACAATATTGAAATCTTTCGCCGTAAGTTTCTTGAATGGCAATTTTTTTATTTTCTGACATAATATCCCCCTTGAAATCTCATTTATAAGAATATTTTATCACATAGTCTTATTATTTTCTTCTTTAAGTCTTTCTTTAAGAATTTTAATTTCAGAATTATAAATTTTTATCCTTTTCATTAGTTATAGTAAATGTATCTTTTAAGTAGTAGATTGAAAAATATTTTGATAGGCCTTTTTGTTTTTAATAAAAATATGCTTTAACTTAATAAGCTTTCATTTTTATATTCTTGTTATTTCCCTAAATAGCTGGTATACTTTAATTAGCAAAAGTTGATGGAAAATAAAATAAGATAACTTACATATGGTTTTTTCAAAAAATAAAATAGATTAATATTTTTATCTTAAATAGTCTTTTATCAATTCTACCAATAATGTGTAGTATTAAATCTCGACCCAATCTTTAAAAGGAGAATTGAATATGGAAAAAATAAAAAATGCACTTATAAGTTCCCTATTAATTATGAGCCTTATTCCAACTTGTGTTTTCGCGGCAGGACAAGTTCCACCTTCTGCATCTGATAAAAATATCAATATTATGATCAATGGAGAAAGAAAAAATCCTCCTCAAGAAATGGGAAGCCCTTATCTTGACATGAAAACTCAAAGGACCATGGTGCCTCTTAGGTTTATATCAGAAAATCTTGGCTTTAATGTTGACTTCTTACAAAAGTCAAAGGACAACCCTAAGGGAGGAATTGTTATAAGGGACCAAAATAATGTGGAGATTAGAATGGAAATAAATTCTAAGAATGCCACTAGGATTACAGGTGGCAAAAAAGAATCTCTCGCTCTAGACTCTCCTTCTCTTATCTATGATGGTAGAACTTACGTGCCTATTAGATTTATATCTGAAGCTACGGGCTACCAAGTTTCTTGGGAAAAAGACACAGTTATAATTAGCAGTAATTGCCCTGTAATAAAGTCCATAGCTGAAGAAGAAACTAAAGAGATAGCAAAAAATTTAGAAACAGAAGATAAAATGCCTACTGGTTCAGTTGGCGACTCAAATAAATTTATGAAAAATCTAATGGACTACAGAACTTCCAAGGGTCTTGGCCAAGTAAATGAAGATAAGGATTTAAATAGGCTTGCACTTTTAAGAGCCCAAGAAGAATTAGACCAATTTATAAAAACCGGTGATGCTGATCACGAAAGTCCTGGTGGATACAACAAGGATTTAGGAGAAAACCTGGCTCTTTCACGTTACACTCTTGGAGCAAGAGATGGAGATCCATGTGACGGCTGCTTAAAAAGATGGAAAAATTCTCCTTGCCACAATGACAACCTCTTAAATAAAGATTCTAAAAGAGGTGGCTATGCTTGTGCCAGAAAGATTATTGACAATAAGGTTTACGAAGCTTCAATTTATCTCTTTGGATTTTAATTTAAAAACTAACGACTTATTATAAATTTTTACACTAAAAAATGGAGCCTAGGCTCCATTTTCTTTTTTTATAAATTTTTTACCTCATCTTTTATACTTACTCATCAATTAAGCCTTCCTTAATTAAAAATTCCCTTGCCACATCTCTTGCAGGTCTTCCCTTGACGTCAACTTCATAATTCATCTCTGCCATTTGATCTGAAGCGATTTTGCCAGCAAGTTTATTTAAAGCTTTCTCCAGTTCTGGATATTTTTCTAGACTCTCACTTCTCATAAGTGGAGCTGCTTGATAAGGTGGAAATAATTTTTTATCATCTTCCAAGACTTTTAACTTGTTGGAGATTATCTGGCTGTCTGTTGAGTAAACATCAGTAACACCTATGGACCCATTGGCTATTGCAGTATATCTTAGGGCTGGCTCCATGGTCTTCACATCAAAGTGAAGGTCGTAAAGACTTTTTAGTCCCCTGTTCCCATCTTCCCTGTCATTAAATTCTAGGGTGAAGCCTGCCAGGATAGATTTTTCTAATTTTTTTAAGTCAGAAATTTTTTCCAAATTATTTTCCTCTGCAAAGTCTTCTCTAACTGCAAGGGCATAGGTATTTTGAAATTCACTTGGGTTTAAGTAGGCCAAGTCATCTTGCTTTAAGATTTCATCTCTTGCCACCTTATAATATTTTTCTGGATCCTTTTCAATATCTCCTGGATCAGAATTTAAAAGTGTAGAAGTGATTGTACCTGTAAACTCTGGATAGATGTCAATACTTCCTGACTTTAGGGCTTCGTATAGAAAACTAGTCTTGCCAAAGTTTGGCTTTAGTTCAACTTTTATGTCGGTCTCGTCTTCAATTAGTTCTTTATACATATTGATTAAAATTTCTGGCTCGGCTCCAAGCTTACCAGCTATGACAAGGGACTTGTTCTTGTTTCCTCCAAAGGAAACAAAGGACATAGCCAAAAGAACAAGGGCCATAATAAAGGAAATTAAAATCGTCTTTAGCTTTTTATTTTGCAAGAACTTAATCAAGGCTCCAAATAAAACTGCAAGTAGGGCAGAAGACAAGGCTCCAATTAAAATGAGGGCCGAATTGTTTCTATCAATTCCTAATAAGATAAAGGATCCAAGTCCACCTGCTCCAACAAGGGCAGCAAGGGTTGCAGTTCCAATTATCATAATGCTTGAAGTCCTCACGCCAGACATAATAATTGGCATGGCAAGGCTAAGCTTATATTTTTTTTAATTTTTCCCACTTAGTCATCCCAAAAGCCCTGGCTGCTTCTTCAAGAGAAGAATCGATTTCTGCAAATCCAGTGACAGCTCCCTGATAAATTGGAAAGATTGCATAAATCACAAGGGCTGTTATGGCTGGCAGCTTTCCAATCCCCATAAAGGGAATAAAGAGTCCCAAGAGGGCAAGAGAAGGAATTGTTTGAAAAATTCCCGTAACTTGGAGGACCCCTTCATTTATTTTTTTGCGGTTGGACAAAAATATGGCCAATGGAATTGCTATTACAATTGCAATTACAAGGGACATCAGTGAAATCTGAAGGTGTTCAAGAAGAGAAGTGACCCATTGGCCCTTTCTCTCAGCAAATGTTGTAATCAAACTATTCATTAATCTCACCCTCCTCCTTGAAGAAACTTGCAACAAAATCATTGGCAGGATTGTTGACAAGGTCTTCTGGGCTTCCAATCTGGATAATCTTGCCGTCCTTCATTAGGCAAATCCTATCAGCAAGTTTTATTGCCTCTCTCATGTCGTGAGTTACGAAAACAGTTGTAATCTTGAAGTCTCTGTGAAGGTCTTTCACCAAGTCTTGAAGCTGAGTTCTCGATATTGGATCAAGGGCAGAGAAGGGTTCGTCCATTAAGAGGACCTTGGGGTTGGCAGCAATGGCCCTTAAGATCCCAATTCTCTGTTTTTCTCCACCAGACAAGTCTTCTGGCAACCTATTTTTATAAACTTTTGGGTCAAGATCAACTTGTCTCAAGAGGGAGTCCACCCTCTTGTCAATCTCCCTTTTATTAATTTTTTTCATCTCTGGAATTAGTCCAATGTTTTCTGCCACAGTGAGGTTTGGGAAAAGGGCAATCTCTTGCAAGACATAACCCATCTCAAGTCTCATTTCCCTTAGGGGATAGTCCTTAATATTTTTTCCTTGGAAGAAAATATCTCCCTCAGTCTGCTCTATTAACCTATTTATTAATTTAAGCGTCGTAGTCTTCCCGCTGCCACTGGGGCCAACTAAGACGAAAATTCTCCCTCTTTGATTTCAAAATTGAGATCATCGAGGACTTTTTCCTTCCCGTCGTAAGACATAGAAACGCCTTGGTATCTTATCATCATATTCTCCTTTGTTGCTAAAAATAACTTACTTAAATAACTTACCCCTGGACAAAAAAATAATTCACAAATCCCAATTTATCTGAGACTTGTGAATTTTATTTAAAATTTATTTTTTTCTTAGAGTCCTAAAGATAAGCGACTTAAAAAATTACATATTAGTAAGTCCACCATCAGACACCAAAATTTGTCCGTTGATGTTTGATGCTTGATCAGATGCAAGGAAAAGAAGATTTTCTGCAATTTCTTCAGCACTTGCCACCATCTTGTCAAGTTTTGGTCCCCTCATTACAACTTCCATTCCTTTTTCGTCGACATCATTAAGCTTTTCCATGATTTCTGTTGCAATACCACCAGGTGCCACAGCGTTGCAGCGGATTTTGTCATTGGCATACATGGCTGCAGTGTTTCTCACAAGACCATGGATGGCACTCTTGGACATTGTGTAAGCAACTCCTGCTTTGCCACCTCTTACACCTGCTATTGATGTTGTGGCAACAATGGATCCCCCGTCTTTCATTAGAGGGATAGCTGCTTTAAAGAGTCTAAAGGACCCCTTTACATTTACTTCGAAAATCCTATCAAAAGTTTCTTCTTGGCAGTTTGTTACAGGTTCAAACTTGTCCATTATACCAGCGTTGGCAATTAAAACATCAAGCTTGCCATTTTCACTTTTTACCTTTTCAAAAAGTCTATCCACATCTTCTTGTTTAGAAACATCTCCTGGCACAGGAATAATTTCTCCCTTGCAGCCCGATGAGTTGGCGTCTTCAGCTAGAGCTTCTAGCTTTTCCTTTCTCCTTGCAAAGGCATAAACCTTTCCGCCTTCACCTGCCGCCATAAGGCTTGCAGACCTTCCTACACCAGATGAAGCACCAGTGATAACAAGAACTTTATTTTCAAATCTCATAAGATCCTCCTTTGTTTACTTCATTTTGATTTACTATAATATCATTGTAACAAATTATAGATGGGGTTTTTATATTATTTTACCTTCTAAATTTATTCCCTATCTTAAAAAATTAAAGGGAAATATTAAAAATTCTCTCCCTCTATAATAAGATTCGTCCGATTCCAATCTGTGGTAGATGGTGTAGGAATAAAGGATTGCCTTGTAAGAAACTGTTCCACCGTCCTTGTAGCGATATCTTATTGGAAAGCACAAGATTAAAATGATTAACAAAATAAGAAGCTTTTTCCTCATAAAATTTTATCCTCTCTCAAAAATTTTTATGAAATGTATTCTAAATAGAGTATATTATTAAGACCACTTTAATTCAAACAAAAAACAGCGGAGCTTTTGACCCCACTGTTTTACAACTTAAATTTATATAATTTATTTCACCTAATATTTATCTAAATCACTTTTCAAAATGATTCTCGTAGTTATCTATTAAAAGTCTAAGTCTCTTAACTTCTTCTTCAAGGAGTTCTCGCCCCTCGTCGGTAATTTTATAATACTTCCCCTTCTTATCTACTTCAACTCTTGTAATCAAATCATTTTCTAAAAACTGGGCCAAGAGGGCATAGAGGGTTCCTGGCCCTAAGTTTATTCTTCCTCCTGTGATTTCACTTACCCAAGCTCTTATTTCTGCCCCGTTTCTAACTTGTCCTAATGCCAAGATGGTAAAGTACATGGGCTCTGTTAGGGTTTGGAATTGATCTCTTGCCATGCTTACACCTCCAAGATTTTTGCAATCTCTTCTTGGACCTTTTCATCCTCTAGATTACCACTTACTTCTAAGACCACATTCTTATATAAAATCAAATAGTCTTCTTGATCTGATGTGATATAAGTCCTGTCATAAGGATAAGTTTCAGAAATGTCTTTAACAAATTCAGCTCTATAAGGGCGCTTCATAGAATTTTTTAGAATTCTTTCAAATAAATTACCTGCAAGGTCCTGTGACTTTACTACAGTCTTTTTTATACCAAGATCATTTTTTTCTGATGAATAATAATCGCAGCTTTCTGTCAAAAAGCTTCTATTTTCCTTAGTCTTTATAAAATCTCCCACCACTTGGCTTTCAATCTCATTAGAAGTAGAGAATTTGTCGATTAAAGTAAATATAGATACATTGGTAATTAAAGAAATTAAAATTACCATTGAGATTAGAATAAATTTTTTCTCACCTCTTTTTATGTTCATTGTTTTAATTTTTTGCGATAGAAATAAACAAAAGAAATCATAATAAAAGTTGAGAGAAGACTTATTAGATGAGTTCTGTCACTAGACCCATCATTAGGAAGTAAAAATTCTGATCCAAAGGCAAGAATCATTAAAATAATTGGAGTATAAAATAATAAGACAAAGGCCTTGGAAAAAGTAAGTCTTGAAAATTTTATATCACTTATGCTTTTCACATCCTTGTTCCTCTTTCTAAAAAGTATATGGTCTCCCAAGGCTAGAGTATTGAAAAGAAAAAATAAAATAACAGCCGGCCACATAAATATTAGGTAGTTTGAATAAAATATATCCCTAGAAAAAAATCTAGAAGTTATAGAGAAAACTATAAATACAAAGAATATAAAAGTTATGCTAAAGGAAATTAGTTCTCCTTTGGCACCCTTATTTAAAATTTCAATTTCTTCCTTTTCGTCGTTATAAAGAGAGTCTTGACTTCCTTCATCAAGCTTGTAGATGTTTATGTTGTAGGTCCTGTCTACAAGATGCCAACCAAGGTCTTTTGCCATCTCATCAAAGTCCCTTAGTTCATCCTTAGAGAAGGCAGAAAAAGATCCTTCGTTAGGTGCAATAGAAACTTTGTATCTGGCATCTTCTGGTTCAGCTTTTTTAAACTTGTGGATGAAGGACAAAATTATTTTTTCAATTTGCCAGCCCTCTTTAGCCATGTCCTCATACCACTTTTCAACAAGTCCAAAGTTTGTATAAGTTAAATGTCTTGCCTTTAACATAATCTATCCTCCTTTAGTATCGACTATCGATAATTAGATTGTATATCGAGACTCGATAGATTGCAATAATACTTGAAATTTTTTATTTATAAGAATTTGTATTTCATCTTCTATTTCAAATTTTATCTCTCAAAGGATTTTTATATAAAAAAGATCCTTAAGATTTAACATCCTAAGGACCTTTGATTTTTTCTATTAAATTCTTATAAGTAAGTTTTTGTTTGCTATAAAAATGATCTTCAATGTCTTAAGTTAATATTCATAATTTTTTTGGCTCTTAACAAAGTCTGATCATTCTTCCTTATTTAACTTTACTGATTCCAAATGATAGTCCGATTTTAATTCCTTGAAAAATTTACCAATATTATAATTCCTATGGAAGGATAGGGTTGAATTAATCATTAATTTATCATCTATATCTTCATCAATTATCTCTAATTTTCTTACTTCCACGCCCTCTTTTGAAGCAAAATCTAGAAAGCCTTCTTCATCGAAATTATCAGTATCAAATACCATAATGTAAGACTTGGATATCCTATCATTTATTAAATTACTGATACCCTTTAATGAAATCAAGGTCACTAGACATACTACAGTTGCTATTATTGCTCCTTCATGAAATCCAATTCCTACTGCAAGTCCTATTGCAGCAGATAGCCATAAGGTCGCAGCTGCGGTAAGGCCTGACACACCGTCTTTTGTCTGAAGTATAGTACCTGCGCCCAAAAATCCAATTCCACTTACAACTTGACCTGCAATTCTTGCCGTATCTCGTCCAACGTCATCAGATATTTCACCAATTCCTTCTATTCCAATGAGCATAATTAAGCATGCACCAACGCTTACTATTATATGGGTCCTAAAACCAGCCGCCCTATTTTTAATTTCCCTTTCTATTCCAATAATGGCACCTAAAAAAGCCGCCAAAATTATTCTAATTGTTACTAAAAATATATCTATTCCCTTCCCCTACCTTCGATAAATGTTTAAATGATTTTTTATAATTTATTTTTGAAGATATGATCTTTACCATATTAACACGTTTACTGTCCTGAAATTATGTTAGAAAGTTGAAATTTTATTAAAGAATCTAATTATTATGAATTTTAAATTACTATTCATTTGTTAAATAGTGATACACTTCACCTTGATTAATTTCTCAATAAATATAACAACTAACTCCTTCTATATTAAAAAATATAGAAGTATAAATTAGATTGTCTAATAGTTTCGCTGACTATTTGGATATATCTTTTTAAAAGTTTCCAACACTTCTTTTTTGTCCGTAACAATAAAAATAGATGAAGAATCTTCTGCTACTATTTCAATTTCAGCTAATGGATGTTGGATTATAGAAACACCATCTTCATAGAGTTGATTATTGTCCCTTGCATTAGGAAGCCTATAACTCAATATTTCTTCATCTGAAATATTATCTGGTATTGCAGAGAAAACGGCCCATATCCATTGAAAATTTTCTTCATTTAAAGAATCTATTAACTTATCTGTGGACAATATTATGTAGTCCTTTTCATTAATTAAATTAAACAAATCTCTAGACAAAGGATACGCCTCAATATCTGTTATTAACCATTTGTAATTAACAATATATTTACCTATTGCATCTAAAATCTCTAAAAGATAAGAATATTCTTTTCTATCTCTTGTGGATATATATCTCATAATGCCCTCATATTCAAACTTTAATTATTTTATTATAATCACAATAATCCCAATTAAAATAAAAATAATCCCAATAATAAGCTCTACTAAGCCTACCTTCTTAGCATAGACTTCAGTCTTTCTTCCTGATTTAAATTCCCCTTCAAATCCATTAATCAAATTATATTTTTCTTTAAAATAAATTAAATATCCGAAAGTAATAAAAGCTAATCCTACTAGTATAAGTATTATTTTTAATAAAGTCATAAAACACCTCTCTTAAAACTTCTTAGATGGACAAGTCTTTTGTAATAATTATACTACAATGAATTCCACTACTTCTATTGACTTTTTTCTTAGAAAAAAATATAATTTAGTTAGAAAGTATGATTTTCTAACTAGGGAGGTTTTATTATGTTAGTTGAACTAAAAGCTAAATCACAAGTCACTATCCCAAAAGATATAGTAAGGTCCATGGAATTAAATCAAGGAGACCAATTCGAAGTAACTGAAGATAATGGAAAAATTGTGCTTGTCCCAGTTGCAATCTACCCAGAACATGTAATAAAAAATTTAAAGGCTGAAGTAAAAGAAATTAAAGAATCTATAAAAAATGGTGATCAACCAATCTTTGATTCTATTGACTCCCTATTTGAGGAATTGGACAAGTAATGTCATATAAAATTACATATTCGAAGGCCTTCAAAAAACATTACAAAAAACTATCTGACACTGAAAAGAAACAGACTAAAAAGAAACTCAAGTTTTTTGTAGAAAATCCTACTCATCCATCTTTAAGAACCAGGAAAATACAAGGTGCAGATGGAATATGGGAGTCTTCTGTTAACATGGATATTAGAATTATTTGGTTCTATGAAAATAATGAATTGATATTTCTTTTAGACATTGGACACCACGATATCCTGGACAAGTTTTCAATTCGTGTTTTATTATAGTTATTTAAATCTTTATATCCAAAATTCCCATATTTTAATGAGAAGTAGTTGGTAATTACAGCTCTTAAATAAACTTCTATATACTCCATCAAAGAAAATAAAATATGTCTAAGTTCCATGTCAAATAAATATAGGTCAACTATATTTTCAAAGGTAGTTCCATCTATGTACTTACCATTTCCTTTTAAAGTTACACTATAGGCTTTAATAAGTCGATACTAAGATATTCTGTTAAGCACACTTTTTGCATAATTTTTATCTTCTATTTCTAAACCTAAAGATATTAAGTTTTCTATTTATTTGCTTATACTTATGGGAGTTTGGTGGGGCTTCTTCAAATTATTTCTCCTTATAATCAAAAGACCCGACTTACACCACTTTAAGAGGCATGTCGGGTACTGTTGTTTACAAAGTATAGCATTAATGATAATTTGTCAATTTATTAGTAGATCTCATTTTACATCTTTTCTTCTTTGATATTCTACTTAAGCTCGAATCTCAAATTTACTCTGATTGTTTTCGATTATTTCCTATACTATTTATAAAAATTTTTATCTTTATTTATTAATCAATTTTATACTTTTCCCTCAATTTTTTGATTAAAATCCTCATTAGTCCAGCTATAGTTGAAGAATTTAAATACGCTTGTCCAAAATTTTTTATTAAAGATTTTAAGATTTTTGTAATTTCGTTTTTTCTCAGCTTCAACAAATTTAAGATAGCTGTAGATAAGATCATTAACATTTAGCTTTCCTTTAGCTTGTCTATTTTTTTCTACGCTTACTTCTTTTTTTGCTGATCCGATTAGTTTTTTCCAGAAATCTTTCATTTATTCTCTTTAAGCTTTAGTTTTATTTGCATAATAATTAAATAAGTCTAGTTCTTCTCTGCTTAACCCTTAATTTTCTGCTATAAAATTTTTAGAATCTTTTTTGTAGAAGCTTTGCTACTTTTTTGATTTAATATTTTTCTTCCAGGATCTTTTCTGCATCTTTTCTCGTAGGTTCTAATTTATCCTTTACTTCTTCTTTTTTGACTTTCTTTAATGAATTTTTCCTTAAGACAAAGTAGCTACTATGGAGGTTTTTATAGGTATACTAATTAATGTTTTATTCATAATGATTCCTAAAGTAAAATTTAGCCAAGGTATTTCAAGATCCTAGGCTTTCTTATAACAAGCTTGCGACCATATCGCCGTGCCTTTTTTCATCCTCCCTAACGCTTTCGATTTCTGGAAACTTTTTTGCTACTGGAGCATAATTTTCAGAAGCTTTATACTCACCCTTTACAATTTTTGGATATAATCTTTTTTTACCCATTAGCTTATAAAGGATAGGCATAAAGAAAGCCAAGGTTTTCTTTGGTTTTAAATTTTTCCTTGTAAATTTATGAAAAACAGCAGCATGATGACCCTCCTCTGCTGCAAGCTTTTTAAAAGTAGCCGCATCATTTTTATCCTTAACTACATCAGCAAGGCTTTGGTACATCAAAACTACATCTAATTCTCCTTGTTGAGATTTTAATAATATTTTCATATCTTCTTTACTTATAGTCATATTCTCTCCCCTAGTTTTTTATTTTCATTTTATATTGTTAAAAATTTTGATTTATTTTCGCTCCATTTATTATATGAATTTTTAGATAAAATGACAATAAAAACCCGACTTAAAACACTTTATAACATACGTCGGGTAATTTTACTAGTTACTGTTTTTTATTAAATGGGCAACTGATTATACATGACTTGAGTGGTCAGTGTGGATAAAATTTTAATTCTTAAAAAAGCTCGCATGTGGAAATATATATTCTCAATTATTTCTAAATTCTACTAGCTTTTAAATTAAGAGTATATAAAATTATAATTTCTTACACTTTTTGCATCAACGCTACACTTTCAACCCCTATGGTTATGGGGAACATATCCACGCTCGTAGATGGAAACATATCAAAGATTGGCTCTCGTTTGTAGGAACATATCGACTGTAATTATTTCATTTTCAAGCCTTTATCGATAGCTTCCTGAATAATCTTATGACAACAAACTCCCAACGGATTGTTTTCTTTACAATTAGGATTTTTCATTGCCCCAGTGATGGCATTTACTTCTTTTACGGATTTCGCGCCATGCTTTACAACTGCTTCAATTACCTGATTTTCTGTGACTTCGCTACAATAACAAGCATACTTAGGATCTGCATCTTTCTTAAACCAGATAGGAACTCTAACTTGGTCTTTCAAGAATTTTATTTCATTATCTAAGTTATAGTAAACAACGTCGCAGTCCTCGTTCATGCAAATCTTATATTGATCTCCGTTAACAGCATTACGATAATCATCTACCACTAGATGTTCAACAGTTACTTTACTAACGGAAATCCCTTCATTATTACATACAGGACAATTGTCTTTAATTTGATCCGGCTTTTCTGTTTTGCATCCACAACAACATTCATTATTAATCTTCATATTCTTAGCCTCCATATTTTCATTATAATTTCTTTTTTAAACTAGGTAAAACCAATTTCATATACTTGTCATTTATTAATAGCGTCAAACATTTTAGCTGGTGTTAATTTACTTAGCTCCCTGTTGTCAGCCAACGCATGTGTAGCTTTTTTGTGTATAAACACATCAGCGTCATGTTACCCATTGCTCGGCATTCTTCTAATGAACCCAAATACATGGAATGGCAACCCTTTTTTAGACAATTTATAACCGAACATTATCAAGCTTGAAAGTTTCTTTAGATTATAAAATATATTCTCAGACAATCAAGGGTAAAGGCTTCGCCCAAATTTCGTTGAAATTTGCCCTTGACAGTCTGTTCATATATTTTATTTAATTTATGAAACTTCCAGAGCTTTTTATTCTGCTTTTCTATATTCTACTGGTGTTTTATATCCTAAAGATCCATGAATTCTTAGGTTATTATACCAATATACGTATTCTGCTAATTTTAGATTAAGTTCTTGGAAATTAGTAAAGTTCTCCTGATATATGAATTCTGTCTTCATTACTTTATTGACTGCTTCGCTTACTGCGTTATCATATGGGCTTCCTTTTTTACTTAGCGATCTTTTTATCCCAAATACCTTTAATATTTCTTCTATTTTTATATTTTAAAATTCTCTTCCTCTGTCTGTGTGAAATATTTTTATACGATTTAGTGGCTGCCTTATTGAGTAAAATGCTTCTGCTACTAGATTTGCATCTTTGTTTTTACCTGATGAGTATCCTATTATTTCACGGCTGTTTAAGTCTATTATTAAACATATATAATTCCATGTTTTTCCTACTCTTACATATGTTAGGTCGCTTACTATTGCTTCTAAATAGTCTCTATTGTCAAATTATCTATTTAAAAGGTTAGGGATGTCTTCTTCGTTGCATTTGGATCTTATTACTTTATATTGTGCTACTGTATAGTTTGAGACTAGGCCATTTTTCTTCATTATTCGGCCTATTTTTCTTCTCGATATTTTATATCCAATTTTCCCTAGTTTTTTTTTATTTTGCGTGTTCCATAGTTGTTTCTACTTCTTCTGAATATTTCTTTTATTTCTTCTATTAGTTTTTCATCTTCATCTAATTTCACATCTTTTTCTTTGTTCAAATGATAATAGACTAAACTTCTTGTGACCCCAAGTAGTCTACACATTGCACTAATGCTATATTTATCTCGGTTCGAGATAATGAGGTCTATTTTTTGCCTAACAGTAGTGCAGCTTGCTTTAAAATATCATTCTCCATTTCAACCTGTTTCAATTTTTTACGAAGTCTGATTATCTCTTTTTGTTTCGCATCCACATTATCAAAATGGTTACTCTAAGCAGCACACCAACTATTTATTTTTTGAGTTTTAAACTTTGGTAGAAGTCTTGAACTCTTTATATTTACATAACTATTTGCCTCTATCACTACTATGACACGAAACCCTGCACAATGATCTAAAATTTTCAATTCTAACAAGTCTTTTTCAGTATTTTTAACTTCATAAAAATCTCTTTGGCAATAATGCCTAATTCTTCTTTAGTTGTTAAAATTTTTTATTTTACCATCATCGTTCCCCTGATTTTCAATTAATCTTCTTAGGTTATATAAGAAGTACATATCTTTTTAATCTTAAAGTTTTTAAGTCTTAATTTTAAAATTTTCAATCTTAGATATTATTTAAATCATTCCAAAATGCTCTAAAGCATCTTCGATTGCTTTTTCTTTTTCTTCTGGGCAATTTGGCACTCTTTGATTTTCTTTCTTACTAAAATTATAATTTTCTCTCTCTATTAGACCACGTTTCCTTTTTATTTGGGCAATATATAGGCTTGAAATTTTTAGTCCGTATTTATCTAACACATACTTTTTAATTTCTCCATAAGTTGCGTCTTTTGAAAAGTCAATTTCAGATAATTCATCTTCCCCTATTTCTATATCTAAATGATGTTCTGTATTTAGTTTGGACAACAGAGCTACCGTCTCCGCGTGCGTTGTCTTTTGCTTGGGTACATAATTTTTTATCCTCGTCATTCATGTAGGAACACAATTTATTAATGTCATTGTCTTTGGCATTTTTTCTTTTATCTTTGAAATTATTAGAATCTTGACTATCTTTAACTCCTGTTTTGAAATAGAATGTTAAGTCATAAGGATGAACTTTTCCGTCTTTATCAATTCTTCCCACCACGACTTTATCAACTATGCTTTCAAATACTGTTCTATTAAATTCCTCTATAATTTCTTTGTTTTCTAAGACCTTTTTAAATTGCTTTAATCTTTCTTTAATAGAGTTTTCATCTTTGATAGTTAGCTCTAGTGTTTTCTTTTCATCAAGTAATTCTTCTTTTTGTTTTGTAAGTTTTTTATACTTTTTAGCATAAACTTCTTCGTCTATACTATCTTCTAAATGAAGATCAACTAACTTTCTTTCTTGACTAATGATTCTGTTTAATTGGTTTTCTAACTTTTTCAAATCTTTGACTAAAGTATTATCATTTATTTCTTCTTCTACAATTTTTAAAAAGTCATCTATTACTGTTGAATCTGCATGGCATAATTGCCTATAGCTTTCAACAAATGCTTTTTCTATTGCTGCTTCTTGTATTCCTTTTGAATGAGGACAATATTTTTTACCTTTTTTTGTTGACTTTACACATTGCCAGTTAATTTTTTTGTAAATTGAACTTGTGTGCCAAGTTCTTCTTGACAGTATTTCGCCACAAAATCCACATTCCAGCATACTTGAAAAAGCGTATTGTCTTGATAGTTTTTCTCTTTTTCTATCCTTGTTAGCTATGGTGTTTCTGTTTTGTGCTCTCCTGAGTCTAATCTCTTGTGCCTTTTCAAAATCTTCTCTTGATATAATTGGCTCGTGATGATTTTCAATGTGATATTTATCAGATTCACCAAAGTTTGCTAGTCTTCTTTTTGTTATGGGATCAACTGTGAAGGTCTTTCCCATTAGTATATCACCAATATACTTTTCATTTTTAATTACTCCTAACACTGTAGTGTCAGACCATTTTGTTTTACCTCTAGGAGTGAGATATCCTTGTTCTTCTAATTCCCTGCCAATGACTGAACCACCATTGCCCTCTAAATATCTTTTAAAAATATATCTAACAATTTTAGCTTCTTCTTCATTTATAGATATACTTTTTGTTGTGGGATCATAATCATATCCGAGGCAACCTTGAAAACCAATAAGTTCCCCTTTTTCCATTTTCATTTTCAGTCCTTTTTTTTACATGGGCTGAGGTATTTTCTACTTCTTGTTGAGCTACTGAACTTAATATTGTTAGTAATAGCTCTCCATCCATTGTCAAAGTATCTATATTTTCTTCTTCAAATACTACACCAACATTGTTTTCCTTTAATAGTCTTACATACTTTAAGGTATCTAATGTATTTCTAGCGAATCTTGATATAGATTTAGTAATTATCATGTCTATATCTCCATTTTGACAATCGCTAATTAGTCTCATGAAATCAGCTCTTTTGGTAGCAGTTGTTCCTGTGGTTGCTTCATCTGCGTATATGCCAGCCAAAGTCCAGTTTTTATTATTTTTTATTAGATTTGTATAATAATCAACTTGCGATTTATATGATTCAAGTTGGTCTTTACTATCTGTGCTTACTCGACAATATGCTGCAACACGTTTTAAATCTAAATGTAGTGCATTTCTATTTCTTGCTCCTGTATTTGAAGCTTTTATTACTTTTACTTTAGTATTCATTTTACCTCCTTCCCATTTTGTATCTTTCTACAGTGTTATTATATCACAAGAACAATTACTTTCTATCCATCTTCTTATAATCATTTTCTAACCTGTTCTTAATTTTTGTATATTCCTTATCATTAATTAATTTAAGATCATAAAGTCTACATAACATAGCAACTCTCATACTATAAATCTTTATTGATTGCATTTTAACCTCCTATATAAGTTGATTTTTTTTACCTTGATAAGTGGATTAAATCTGAAATGTGCTAATTCCACATAAGCAACTTCAAGAATATTGGCACTTCAAAGTATTTTTGTTTTTATAGCAAGATGACAAAATACCCCTCACTTTATAAAGTGAAATTTGCCCTCTTTGGTAACCAGAATTTTTATTTTTCTATAATATTTTTGAGTTTCAATGATTAATTTAAGCATAAAAAAATGAGGACTTATGCTACTAGACATAAATCCTCTAATCTAAATTTTCCTGTTCAAAGACTTTAATATTTCTTTCTATCAATTATTTAATTTCCATGATTCCGCCTTAGCTTTTGCATTTATAAGGTCAGAATAAAGTCCATCATTCTTAATCAGTTCTTCGTGATTTCCACGTTCTACTATCTCTCCATCTTTTAAGACTAAAATCTGGTCAGCATTTCTAATTGTCTTTAACCTATGAGCAATCATTATTACTGTCTTATTCTTTGTTAATGATTCTATTGCTTCTTTAAGTTTATCTTCATTTTCTGGGTCTATATTTGCAGTGGCTTCATCAAAGATAATTATATCTGCATCTTTTAGCATGGCTCTGGCTATGGAGATTATTTGTTTTTCTCCACCAGATAGGCTTGCTCCACCTTCCCCAATAATAGTGTCATATCCATCCGGGAGATTTTCTATAAATTCGTGACATCTTGCTTTTTTAGCAGCTTGAACTACTTCTTCATGGCTTGCATTTTGTTTTCCAAATTTTATATTGTTTTCAATAGTGTCTTCGAAGAGATATACATCTTGAAATACCATGGAAATAGAATTCATTAAGTTTTCTATCTTATAGTCCTTAATATTCTTTCCACCTATTAAAATTTCGCCAGAATTTACATCCCAAAATCTTGCAATAAGATTGCAAAATGTAGTCTTGCCAGATCCAGATGGTCCTACAATAGCAGTCATGGTATTTTCTTTTATCTCTGCTGATACATTTTTTAAAATTGGTCTATCATCATAAGAAAAAGAAACATTTTTAAAGACTATATTGTGATTTTTTATTGGCTCTGTAATACTTCCTTCTTTCATATCTTCCATATCATTTACATAAGAATATGAATCTATTGCATTCTCAACCATTCTTAGCATTGCAATAGCAGATCCAGATGTAATAAGTCCGTCAAATATTACAAAACTTGCTATAAGTATCATAATAGTATTGACTATTTGACCATTTTCAACAAAATATAATTTTATTGAAATAAACAACATCAAACAAATTGTTATAGCTATTATGATTTTAGCTAATAAACTATATGGCATTATAGTTTTTTCTAAATCAAAAGAATATTCACTAGCACTATCAAAGCTCTTGTCAAGTTTTTTATTATTACTTCCTCGTAGATTATATGATTTTATAATTTGCATTCCTTGCAATGTTGATAAGACTTCTTTGGTAAGTGATACCTGAATCTCATGAATCTTATCTGCATTTTTACTTGACCTTTTTTGCATACGAGCAATGATCATTAAAAATACAATAGAACCAACTATTGCTACAATACCTACCTTATAAGAAAACAAAAATAAGGATAAGATAAAAACAATAGCATTAAGCATGCCACCGAAAACCATAATACACAAAGTTGGAACCCAAGTCTCTACATTATCTAAGTTAGTAGTCGCAATAGTTGTTAAATTTCCTAAACTTAAACTTGAGAAGAATCCCATGGGAACTTTTTTTATTTTTTCACCTAATTCAATTCTCTTGTGTCCAGCCATAAAATATCCGGCATGTGTTTGTTTGAGCATAGAGGAATTTTTTGAAATAATTACTCCTGCTATACTAATTAATAAAAATAAACTTGATATTCCTATTGTTTTAAAGCTTATATCCTTGTTTACTATCCCAAAAATCGCATAATAAATGGCTGCAAATTGTAGAGCATTAAAAATAGAACCGAAAAAATTAGCAAAGATTGATTTTTTTAGATACACTTGTTCTTCAATAGAAAAATTCCATATTTTTTTAAAAACACTAAGCATTTTCTTCTCCTTTCAAGGCAGTTTCCCAAAGATTGTGATAATCTTTTGATTCCTTCAAAAGCTCTTCATGACTTCCTTTACATGCAAGTTCTCCATTTTTAATTACAAATATATTATCTACATCTGTTATTGTCTTTAAACGATGGGCAATTATAATTAGAGTTTTCCCTTTGACAAGCTCTGATATTGCATCTTGAATCAAAGCCTCATTTTCAGGATCGATATAAGAGGTAGCCTCGTCTAAAATAACTATTGGAGCATTCTTTATCATAGCTCTTGCAATTGATATTCTTTGCCTTTCTCCTCCAGACAAATGTTTACCAGCTTCTCCTACTCTTGTATCATATCCATCTGACAACTTCATTATAAAATCATGGCAGGCTGCTTTCTTGCATACTTCAATTATTTCCTCATCACTAGCATTTTTATTTCCTATTCTGATGTTATCTTTAATTGACATATCAAAAAGAAAATTATCTTGTGCTACATAGGAAATAACAGTAGATAACTTTTCAAGGGACATATCTTTAATATTTACATTTCCTATACTTATAGAACCACTATCTACATCCCAAAATCCTGAAATTAGTTTTGCAATAGTCGACTTTCCCGAACCCGATTCGCCTACTAAAGCATTCACACTTCCTTCTTCTATATTTATATTTATATTGTTTAGGACTTGCTTATCTTTTTCATAAGAAAAATCTACGTTTTTTATCTCTATATTATAATTTTTTATATCCAAATTTTCATTTTTATGAGATAATTCTCTCGCAGAAAGTATATTTTTAATCTCTTCGAAAATAGTTGACATTCTTCCAATATCATCTTCAAAAGTCATTACTCTCATAATATTTTGGATAGTCCCAAAAGAAAGGATTATCAATGTTAAAAATACACCACCATCTAGTGAACCATTCATACAGAAATATAAACCAAATGGTATAATTGTCAAAATACCAACTGGAGCAATAGACATACTTATCGCATAGTCTCTTGTATTTTCTCCCATCCAATCATAATAGTAATTTGCCTTTTTATACACATTGTCCCTGTATTTTCTATAAGATTTTTCGCCTTGATTAAATGTTTTAATAACCTCTATTCCATTTATATATTCAACCACGGAATTATTCATATCTTGGCCAATTTTAACTGCTTGTGGAAACTTTACCTTCATTCTTTTCATCGGCCCTGTCATAAAAAATCCACCAATAACTAATGGAATTAAAGATATTAAACTTAGTCTATAATCTAAAATTAACATGTAAACAAATAATATTATAGGTCCGATTAAATTAGCTGTCATCTCAGGTATCATATGAGCCAATGTTGTTTCAGTATTATCGACTTGATTTACAATTATGTCTTTTAACTTACCAGTAGATTCATTCAATATATCTCCTAATGGCATATTAAATAATTTTTCCATAAGGCTTTTTCTTATATCTCGTATTATTTTATAGGCTGTTTTATGAGAAATCATTGTTGACAAAAACATAAACACTTCTTTGATTATAAGACATGAAAGTATCAAGAAAATTTTATTTATATAGTAATAAAAATCTTGGCTACCATCAATTAATGATATAATCATCTTACTTAGAATAATATATACAAAAAGATTTGAAATTACTCCAAGTATTGCAAACAAGACAGAAATAAAATATGGTGCTTTATTTCTCTTAATGTATTTTTTTAATAGATCCATAAATTTAACTCCTTTCATCATCTTTTTTCATTACATTTATAAAATAAGTCTCTATCATTTCAGTTAGATATATCTTATTTTTTGTAAAATTCTCACGTGCATTCAAAATTTCGCAAGCCATCAATCCAGAATTCATAATATTAATCATAAATTCAAATGTTTCATCAGAAGGTAACACGTTAAACAAAGTAGAAAACAATTCTTTAAATACTTGTATGGACTCTTTTTTTATTTTCACATATAATTCTTTCAGATCATCATTTTCTTTTAACTCACATAAAAACATAACATAAAGCTTTACATAATCATTATCTGCAAGTATCTTGTCTATAATCATTCTTGAAAACAACTGTGGACTTAATATTAATCCTTCATCATAAATTGATTTTTGAATAATATCTTTTCTATTTATATTACCTTCCATCATAATGTCGTATAAGATTTCATGCGTAGAACCATAATGATGATACAAGCCACCTCTAGAAAGCCCAGTAGCTTCCATAATGTCATTCATAACTGTATTTCTAAATCCCTTATCCAAAAAGACTTTAATAGCTGCTTGTCTAATCTGCTTTTTTCTTTCATCAGCTTCCATTTTCATTTCATAAATAACCTCCAAACCGACACTCTTGTCGGTATTATTGTATCAACTCTGATAATCATTGTCAATAGCTTCGCTTATACTTCTTTATTAATTTCTTTAAATGCGGTATAATTAACAGAAATTAATAAACGCTTAACGCTTATAACTTTAATAGCAAGCACAGTAAGTGAGTACCCACTTACGAAAAATTGATGAAGCAGAACCTTTAAGGACTGCTTCTTTTTTTATCAATTTTACCTTGTTAGGGAGAACCCTAAGACCCCAATATTTTATAATAAGGAGATATACTATGGATAATAGAAAAAGAAAAAATCAACTTAAAATATATTTAACAGATGAAGAGAAAAAATTTTTTGAAAAGAAAATGAAACTTGCTAATTGCAAAACTATGTCCCATTTTCTTAGAAAATGTGTATTAGAGAAAGAAATTTATGTAGTAGATTTAGAACCATTTAGAAACCTACAATGGCTACTTTCAAATGCAACAAATAACATAAACCAGATTGCAAAAGCAACTAATACAACTGGTGTTATTTACAAGGATGAAATTGAATCAATGAATAAACAAATAGAAAAATTGTCAAGAGAGATATGGCATATCCATTCCCTACTTCTTAACAAATCAAAAGAAAGTTCTGGTGATTAGTATGGCAATTACAAAAATACATCCTATAAAATCAACTCTAAATTTGGCAATAGATTACATTACTAAGAGTGAAAAAACTGATGAAAAAATCTTGGTATCTTCATTCAAATGTCATCCATCTACTGCCCATATTCAATTTTTGAAAACTCGAGAAGATAATGATACTAAGGGTACAGTTTTGGCTAGGCATTTAATCCAATCTTTTCTACCAGGAGGGGTTGATCCTATAAAAGCTCACGAAATTGGAATGGAATTGTGTAAGAAAATTTTAAAAGAAGATTATGAGTTTGTTCTTGCAACTCATATAGATAGAGGGCATATCCATAACCATATTATTTTTAATAATGTTAATTACAAGACTGGTAAATGCTACCAATCTAACAAAAAATCTTACCACAAAATTAGGTATCAAAGTGATGAATTATGTAAAGAAAATAAGCTTTCAGTCATTGATAAATACTATGAATCTTACAAAAGAAAATATAAAACTGCTGGTAAATCTTGGTACGAAAATGAGCAATTTAATACATGTACTTCTTGGAAAAACAGAATTCAATTTGACATTTATCATTTGATAAAATAGTCTAAAGCTTGGGAAGAATTTCTAAAGAAAATGACTGAGCTTGGTTATGAAATAAAGTATGGAAAACATATAGCCTTTAAGCAAAAAGATAAGCAGAGATTTACAAGAATTAAGATGATTGGGGATGACTATATAGAGGAAAGACTAAAAGAGCGTCTTACAGAAAATCAAACTATTAAAACCCCATCTATCAAAAAACGAATCGGAAATGTCATCAATATGAATACTAATACAAAGGTTAAATATATCGAGGGCTATGAATACTGGGCAACAAAACACAACTTAAATACAATGGCTGAGTCAGTTGTTTTCATCAGAGAACATGGCATTAACTCCGTTAAGCAGCTTGATGAATACAACAAGAAAAGTGCTGAAGAAAGACAGAACTTACAAGATAAAACCAAAGAAATTGACAAGGAAATGCAGGAGCTTTCTGCAACTATGGAGCAAGTTTATACTATCAAAAAGCATCGAGAATACTACAAGGAACATAAAGCAAATCCATCTGACAAGGCATTTTTTTGAGAAATATAAATCTCAAATCATTCTATACGAAACTGCCCTTTCAGAGCTTAAAAAAACCATTCTAAGCCGCCAAATCCAAAAGATATTTTGTCTAAACTTTATAAATTGCAAGAAAAAAAGAATACCCTTATGCAAGAGTACTCTTCTACAAAATCTGCTATGAACGAGCTTTGTCAAATACGAAAGAACTACGGAATTTACATGGGCAGGGAGATGGAGCGATAGCCTTTTAAATCTTCCTATTGTTTTAATAGAAATTTATGAATAGCTTCTAATGTAAATGCGTATGATAAAATTGACAAAAATATTACTATAATGCTAAGGAACATAACCGATTCAAATTGTTTTGTTTTAGCGATGAAACGACGAACTGATTGTATCGGTTTTTTCTTTTTTCTATCAATATAAACACTTATTACTCTAAGCAATAATATATAAGATATTAACTGTTGAATTACTCCTATAAATACGCCAAAAATTTTATATACCGATGCAAAAAGATTTCTTCCGTCTGTTATTGTTGCACTCATTGTTGTCGCCATTTCTTTAAGATTAAGTCCATAATATAATGTCAATGCAGAAACAACTATTGAAACTGCGATGAATTTAACTGTAACTTTTTGAACTTCTTGACTAATAGATATAACAAATAAAAATAATATACATATCATCAGTGGGATAAGTCCAAACCACTTTAAAAACAAAGAAATATAATCTACATATTCTTTGAAAAAACTAACTACTATAGAAGCTACAAACACTCCTGCAATAATTAGCAAAAAAACATCATTGTCATTAGAATTTTCACTTCTAACATTTTCAGCTCGTCTTATTGTAGTGTAATGATAATCTGGAGATTCAATAAAAGTGGTTTTAGTAGATATTTCTATCTTCGTATTAAACAAATTTAATATGATATTTTTAATTTTAGAAGTTAAAAATTTAACTTTGTTAACAAGTTTTATTATAAGTAAAATTAAAAATGATGCTATTAGTCCTTTGATAATATCTTCAGGTATTGCTTTTACCAATCCCCATAACCAATATATAATTGTATCAGGCATAGTCATCACTCCCTCTAATCCTTTTCTAATATCATATCTAATAATTATATACTAATGCAGTAATCCTAAATTTTTCAATGCCTCCATTAGCTTGAATCGGTATGTTGCCAAAATACATTGCTGATGTTTCTTGATAAAATCCCTCACAACAATATAATCTAAATAAATTAAGCATTGCCAACTCATATTCTTCTTTAGACAAACAAAGATGTTCTCGTACAACATTGCTATCTACGTACGAATTTTTTTATACCTAAGATTATTTCTATTCTGTATCCTAAGCTTCCCTCCTATACCACAACTGTTAATTTCTATTTCATATATCTTATCTTGATTCTCCATATCTCTTCACCTCTTATACTTGCTATAATTTTTATAAATATTCCATACCATTCCATTTACTGTCGATAGTGCAAAAAAACAAATACTATTCCCACTTAATTTCTTCATTAACTTTTTGGTGAATATCTACTCTATTAACAACATCGATTTCATTTACTAACCAACCATTTAATGTACAACTTCTGATAAATTCATCAATTCTATTAACTCCATTCATTTCTTTGAGTGTTACAACAACACCAAACCTAACTCCTATACCATCTTGAGGAGCTAATCGGTTATTTGTCTTTACTTCCATACCCCAGTTTTTATTTCTATAAGAGTCTTTTGGTATCATTCTTTTTGTAGCACTCTCTGCGATATACTTTACATTATCCCATTTTCTAAACTGCTTTCTGGCTTCACCTTCCAAAAGATAATTTCTTTCTCCCTCTAAAGTATCTTCCGTATTCTGTTTATCCCCCTTAATATCCTTGATTTTTTTATCATCCCCTATTCGCCCAAAATGTAAATTTAATTCCGTATTTGTATAATCAACACCTTGCAATCTATCACACAATGGAAAATAACACATAGTAGCCTTTGCAATATATGGATACTTATTATCCTTTAGAGGCACTGGAAAATCATAGCTATAAGTATTCCATTTTTCACTAACGTCTGATACCACAAATTTTATTTCATCATCTTTTGTTTGAATAATATCGTTTATATGAATTGGTACAAGTCCATGCCCATATAAAGCAACTTCCTCAGGAGTCGGTTTTTCATCCCAACCTCTTGCAGCGTCAATAATAATGGCTTTTGCAACTTCTCTATTAAATCCTATCACATCAATTAAATAAGATAATTTTCTCGCAATCCACGGTGCAGCATAAGAAGTACCAGCAACACTCGCAGCCCCTAAAGGTTCACAAACCCTAATGTACTCTTCTTCACTGCCACCATAATAGCTCACATCAGGCTTTGCATAAAAAGATAATACCAATCCTTTACGAGCATATTTAGTAGACAGACCATTCTTACTAACTGAATTTACAACTATACTATTAACAGAATCTGCTGGAGATCCTATTTTTACTATATCTGCACTTGGTTTATTTGTCCCTGCCACAACAAATATTACATTGTTTTCAAACTGAATTTTATCTAATGTTGCAGCTTCAGCAGAAATAAAGTTGTCATTAATTTCCTGATTACTACCAAGTGAAATATTCCAGACTTTTATATCTGAATTATTTACCACAATACTCTTTATTTTCTTTATTATTGAAAATGAAGAAAATTCAGCACCTACCGCTACTCCAAAATGCCTAACTTTAAACCTTCCACAGCCATCATCCAGCCAAGGATTTAATCTTGCTCCATCAACAATAATGGAAGATACTGCTGTCCCATGATTATAATCTTTTGGATTTTTTGGTATATCTTCTGAGACCATATCATGATATTCAACCCAATCACTAAAATAAACACTTTCATCAAATAAGGTATCTATCACCCCAATTGTTGGTTCAATAGTTGGGGATGGTATAGTTATCATTTTTGTTTGATGCTCATTGGTAAAATCATCAGGTGATAAACTTGACAAATCAACGGTTGCCATTGAAACAAGATAAGGTGCTTTTACTAAAAGTAGTTCTACCTGCTTTTCGTCTAAGTAAACAGTTTGATTATCTAAAATTCGGCTACTTAAAATATCTATCCCTAATCTTTCAAATAATAATTTTGTATCTTTTCTTACATCATACAAAGTTATAATACTCTGTTTTATATCTATCGTAGGTAACTCTACCTCAAAAGAATCAATATACGATACATCTGCAATCACCTGTTTAAATGTAGACATACTTACAGAAAGTTTTTTAAAAACCTCCGAATTAACAATACTTTTGTCTTTAAATTCGCTCTTGCTGATATTTCCTCTAAATTTTTGAGATAATATATTTGAAGTATTTACAATTAACTCTATACTTTTAGTTAAATCATCTTCATCAAGAAAATATGTTATTATATGCTTACTCTGATTTGAATTAAATTTTGCTCCAACAATTGCTTCATTAGAATTTGTCCCTTTAAAAAGTCCAGCAATTCGATTACTTTTCGCAACAATCTTATTATAATAAACACTAACCAAAATACCCTCAAACGGTTTTGTTTCTTTATCCCAAAATTCTTTAATCTGGATTAGCTGAGCTTTTAATCTTAATAAATGCTCTGTACTGACTTCCATCCTCCCATTCATGGATACACCACCACGATTACCATTTTTACTGGCTTGTACAAAGCGTTTCCCTTTTAATTCCAAGACATTATTCACTATCTACTTCCTCCTTCTTTAACTTTCTTGAGACAGAACTTTTAGACTCTCCTTTTAATTTTTCTATTTCTCTTACAGTGAAGCCTTCCTCATGAAGCTGGTTTATATCCTTGTGATCCAGATCTCCTATCAAGCTATTATATAATCTCTTAAAATAATCATACTCAGAATCAACATCACTAAATGCAAGTGATGTTTTTATAATGTTTTTCAATTCTCCAGGATAAGGTATTTTTTTTGCTTTTTTCAATATCTTTTTAAATAATCTTGTGTCTTTTGATATTCCTTTAAAATTCTTGATAAAAGAAGAAAAGTAATATTCAGCAACTTCTATTAAATCCTCATCGCTATACCTATTGAAATTAATAACAGCATCAAATCTCCTAATTAATGCTTTATCAAAATTTGAATATATATTAGTTGTTGCAATAAGCACTATTTCTTTATTAAGATCTGTTAATCTATCTAATTCTCTTAAAATTGTAGATGTTACTCTTCCCATCTCCCTAATATCATTAGAATTAATCCTATCTAAAGCAATAACATCAATTTCATCAAATAAAACCACAACCTTATTTGCATTTGGAAGCATATTTATTTCTCTAAATACTTTTACTATATTTTTATTAGTCTGTCCCAACTTGCTATCTATCAAATTTTCAAAATCCACTCTAAAAAGAGAGCGATCCAACAATCTTGCAACATTTTTTGCTGCTTCTGTTTTTCCGCTTCCCGGTAATCCTTCAAATAAAAATTTATTAATACCAATATTATAATTTACAGCATTAATAATACCTTTTATATCCTCTGTTATTTCAAGCGGTAAATTTAAAGCCTCCAAATTTCTTATTTCAACTTGCTTTAAAAACTCACTTTCAAAATCACTACTTTGTGGTGAATATAAATTTGATTCAGATATTAACCCCATAATATATTCAGATAACTGATAATCTCCTATGCTATCAAAATATCTTGCTATTGCTATAGCCTCATTTCTAAAGGAATTTTCATTCCTTTCCACATGGTATTTTATTAAATTCAAAACATTTTGTTTTTTCATATTGCCATACCTCCTAATTTCTTTATCATTATATCGCAAATCGGGACGTATTTCTACGTTTATGGGACAAATATTTAGATTTATATGTCTAAAGTTATATTATCCTTTCTTCATAAAAAAAGAGCAGCCTTATAAGCTACTCTTGTAGAAAGTACAAAATGGGTTAATTATATTTTTTGTGTTTCCTCATACCAGTTGCAAAACTACTCTTACGTTCATGTAGTTTTTTTGAGTCTTTTTGACGTATCCTTCTTCATCTTTATCGAAGACAAAATGCTTATAAAACTGCTTAAAATGCAGGATTTCTAAATTTATATCTTTTGTATCAACGCTATGGTCTCGACGTGAGAGGTTTTTGGGAACTGGTCTACTATCTCTAGTTCTTCTATTTCATAGCCTCTTTCTTTAAAGACTCCAAGGTCTCTTACTAAGGTTACTGGGTTGCAAGATATATATAAAAACTTTTCTGGGTCAAAGTCTATTATCTTTTCTATGGCTCTTGGGTTTATTCCTTCTCTTGGTGGGTCAAGGACTATTAGGTCAGGGTTCTTGTCTAGGTCGTCTAAGACTTTTAAGACGTCTGATGCTATGAATTTCACGTTGTCTATGCCGTTTAATTTTGCATTTTCTCTTGCTGCTTCTACTGCTTCTTCTACTATTTCTACTCCTATAACTTTTTTGGCTGACTCTGCTAAGACTTGGGTGATTGTTCCTGTTCCTGAATACAAGTCAAAGACCAATTTGTCTTTGGCATCAATTTTTTCTCTAGCCATCTTGTAAAGGACTTCTGCTGATTTCGTGTTTGTTTGGAAGAAGGAGAAGGGGCTTATTTTAAATCTAAGTCCAAGGACTTCTTCTTCTATATGATCCTTGCCGTAAATTAGTTTCATTTCTT
The DNA here is from genome assembly GCF_016726485.1 of Peptoniphilus harei. Lineage (GTDB taxonomy): Bacteria > Bacillota > Clostridia > Tissierellales > Peptoniphilaceae > Peptoniphilus_A > Peptoniphilus_A harei. The sequence goes on along the minus strand of NZ_CP068103.1, from coordinate 1,193,631 downwards.
CTGGGACTATGGCATCTGATAGGGCATCATTTATCACATGATAGATTGATACTATTTGTCCTTCTAAGTCCAAGTCTAATAAGAATTTTATAAAGGCTTCTTCATCGAGCTTGCTTTGGCTTGATGTTGAAAGAAGTACCATTATCTCTCCAGTCTTTGTTGCCTTTCTTATTAGGAGGTGACGGAGGAATCCCTCGTGTCTTTTTCTGTTGTATTGGACTTCGCCCAGGTCTTCGAAGTAGTTTCTCACTTCCGTCCTTATTGTATTGAAGTCATGGTCAACTATATTGCAGTCTGTAGTGTTTATTATTTCGTGAAATCTATTCTTCACGTGAAGTCCAAGTGAAAGTGGCCCACCCTTGTACTCGTCGCCAAAGGTATATTCCATTTTGTTTCTATAATGTTTGTGGACTGGTGATGGAATGATTTCAATTTCTCTTTCTATTCCATTTTCTTTAAATAAATTTTTTATTAATCCTTTTTTGTATTTAAGTTCATCTTCATAAGTTAGGGTTTGGTAAGTACAACCGCCACACTTTTCAAAATGAGGACATTGGCTTTCTATTTCTATGTCTGATTTTTCTATTATGCTAAGAAGTTTTGCCTTTTTTGATTTTTTTCCTCTTGCTTTTATTTCTACTCTTTGGCCAACTATGCCGCCCTTAAAGTGGTACTCTCTATCTTCAAAGCTTCCCCTTGATAGGTTTGGGAATCTCGATTCATCTATTTTAACTATAATGCTCATTGTGTCACTCCTTTAGGAAAATTATATCAAATTAAATATGTCGTCTCAATTTAATAAATTAAGAATAATTGGTCATAATTTTTAATTTTTTTATAGTCTTTAATTTATATTTTTTGTTTATTTGGTATAATACATTTGACAAGATTTTGCTGTGGGATTACCCACGAATTTTTTGGAGGTATTATATGAAAAAAACATGGTTGGTATTGCTACTTGCAATGCTAATGACTCTTACTGCTTGTGGCGGTAACAAGAAAGAGGCAACAGCTGATGCAGATGGCAATGTAATCGAGGATTTAAAAATCCAATTCGTTCCTTCTAGGGAACCTGACGAAATAGTAACTAAGACTGAACCACTTAAAGAAGTTTTAAAGACTAAGCTTGCCGAAAAAGGTTACGATGTTAAAAACATTGACATCACAGTTGGTACAAACTATGAATCAACTGGTGAAGCCCTAAGTGCTGGTTCTGTTGATATTGGATTTATTCCTGGTGGAACTTATGCTATCTACGATGATGGTGCTGAAGTTCTTCTTACTGCAACAAGAAAGGGTCTTTCTGTTGATTCTGAAGATCCAAAGGAATGGAACGACAAGAAGCCTACAGAAAAGGCTGAAGAACAAGTTGACTATTATAGATCACTTGTAATTGCTGGTCCTTCTGAAAAGGGTCAAGAACTTGCTGCAAAAGTAAATAATGGAGAAAAGTTAACTTGGGAAGACCTTGCAAGTGCTAAATGGTCTGTAATGGGATCATCTTCATCTGCTGGTTACATCTACCCTTACCTATGGCTACAAAAGAACTATGACAAGGGTCTAACTGATCTTCCTTCAGTTGTTCAAGCTGACTCTTACCCATCTTCTATGGCAAGACTTGCTTCTGGCCAAGTTGATATTATGGTAGGTTTCGCTGATGTTAGAGTAGACAATGCTGAAAAATGGCAAAATGAATTTGGCAAGACTAAGTCTATCTGGGATGAAACTAATGTAATTGGTGTAACTGATAAAATTTACAACGATACAATTTCAGTTTCTAAAAACTCAGAAATTATGACAGATGACTTCAAAAAAGCCCTTCAAGAATCTTTCATAGAAATCGGTGAAAGCGAAGAAGGTAAAGAAATCATAGCAATCTACAGCCACGAAGGTTACAAAGCTGCTGATGACAAGAACTATGATGGCGAAAGAGAAGCACAAAAATTATTAAGAGAACTTAAAAATTAAGAAAGGGCTTCATTAGAAGCTCTTTTTTATGAGGAGAATTATGATTGAATTTAAGAATGTAGATAAAGTTTATCCTGGTGGATTTAAGGCCCTAAAAGATATAAACCTTACTATTGAGGATGGCGAGTTTGTTGCCATAATAGGAAGGTCTGGTGCCGGTAAATCTACCCTAATTAGGACTATAAATAAGATGCACGACATTAATGCAGGGACTCTTACTGTTGATGGAGTTGATGTTAAATCTCTAAAGGGAAAAGAACTTCGCAAGTTTAGGAGAAATATTGGGATGATTTTCCAATCCTTTAACCTTGTTGAAAGAATTTCTGTTATCAAGAATGTAATGTCTTCTTTTGTACCTGATTTAAATCCCATCCAGTCCCTATTTGGAATTTATCCAAAGGAATGTAAGATAAAGGCTCTTGAAGCTCTTGAGCAAGTTGACATCCTTGACAAGGCCTTTGAAAGAGCTGACAACCTATCTGGTGGACAACAACAAAGGGTTGCTCTTGCTAGGACCCTTGTCCAAAACCCAAGCATTATCCTTGCTGACGAACCTGTTGCAAGTCTTGACCCTGTCACAGCAAGACAGGTTATGGATTATTTTAAAAAGATTAACGAAAATCTTGGAATCACTATCCTCTTAAATATCCACCACGTTGAGCTTGCCCTTGAATATGCCACAACTGTTCTTGGAGTTCGTGACGGAGAGGTAATCTATTATGGACCAGCCAAGAATGTGGACGATAGCGTTTTAAAATCTATTTATGGAGATTCCTTTGAAGAAATAAAATTGGAGGAAGTATGAGCCTCTACTACAAAATCTTTAAACCAAAAAAACACACCCTAAAGTCTGGTAAGGAAGTCTATGAGAAGCCGACTTTGACTATACCTATCCTTATTCTCTTGCTTCTTTTTACCATGCTTTCTGTAAGAGTTACGAACTTTTCAATGGCAACTCTCTCGAAAAATATTCACAAGCTCTTTGCCATTTTATCTCCAATGTTTAAGCCAAACTTTTCCTACTTCCCTTCAATAGTGGGACCACTTTTTGACACAATAAAGATGTCCTTCTTGGGATCCTTCTTGGGAGCAGTTTTGGCTATGCCCTTTGCCTTCTTGGCATCAAACAACATGGTAAATAACAAGGTCATAAACTGGATTGTTAAGTTACTTTTCTCAATCCTTCGTACCATTCCAACACTTGTGTCTGCACTTATTGCAACTTATATTTTTGGACTTGGTGCCTTTGCTGGTACAGTTGCCATATTTTTATTTTCCTTCTCCTATGTTGGAAAGCTAACTTATGAGCAAATTGAAACAGTTAACATGGGAGCCTTTGAAGCAATGATCTCCATGGGCTTCACTAGGACTATGGCCTTTTTTCAAATCCATTGTGCCAGAAATCCTTCCCTTTTATTTATCAACTGCCCTTTATAACTTTGAAGGTAACGTGAGATACGCTGCCATCCTTGGTTATGTTGGTGCCGGTGGACTGGGACTTCTTATTAACGAAAACATTAACTGGAGAGACTACAACCGTGTGGGCATGATTCTCTTGATGCTACTTATAACAGTATTTGTCATCGAAAATATCAGTGCTCACTTTAGAAGAAAGTTGAATTAATATGTCAGAAAAAGTAATAGAAAAACTAAAATCAGAACCAAAAAATCATGGCTATATCATAATGATTGTAGCTGTAATTTTATTTATGATAGTTTGGTCATCTTCTGTAATTAATTTTGAATCTGCAACAAAAGATGGAATGGGAGTAGCCAAAAATATTATCAAGGGAATCTTTAATCCCAACAAGGACATGCTCTTTAACCTAACGACGAAGGGAGTTCCTTACCTTTTACTTGAAACTATTTGTATAGCCTTCCTAGGTACCCTTGTAGGGGCAATAATTGCCATGCCACTTAGCTTTTTGGCATCATCAAACATTGTTCCAGCGCCTGTGGCTTATCTTGTTAGGATGTTTATTATCCTAATAAGGACAATCCCAGCTATTGTTTATGGTCTAATGTTTATTAGGGTAACAGGACCTGGACCCTTTGCAGGCCTTATGACTATGTCCTTTACATCTATTGGTATGCTTACAAAATTATTTTCAGATAACATCATGAACCTAAACAAGGCAATACTTGAGTCCTTCTCTTCCATTGGGGCAACAACCTTCCAAAAGATTCGCTTTGGTATAATTCCTCAGCTTTTTGCAAACTTTGCCTCAACAACAATTTATCGTTTCGACATAAATTTAAGAGACGCATCAATCCTTGGACTTGTTGGAGCAGGTGGTATTGGTTCACCACTTATGTTCGCCATCACTTCCTACAAGTGGAGCGAAGTTGGAGCAATCCTCTTAGGACTAATCCTTCTTGTCTTATTTATTGAGTACTTCTCAACAAAAATAAGAGCAAGACTAGTAGGTGAAAAATGATTTTAAAAATAATTCACACATCAGACTTGCACGGATATTTTTTCCCAACAGATTATCTCGATAGGGAAGAAAAAAATACAGGCTACCTTTCACTTTTAAATAATATAAAAAAAGACGAGAGGACAATCTTAACTGACGGAGGAGACATCCTTCAGGGATCTTCCTTCGCCTACTATGTAAAAGAAAATTTAAACTCTAATGTAGTGGCAGACATGATGCAAAATGTTGACTACTACACTCTTGGTAACCACGACTTCAACTACGGCTACGATTACCTAAGGACTTACGTAGAAAACATGAAGGGAAAACTAGTTTGTGCCAATGTAAGAGACAAGACTGGTAAGATTAAATTTGACCCATATTATGTAAAAGAAATTGACGATTACAAGATTGGGATTACTGGGGTTGTTACCGATTGGGTAAATCTCTGGGAGAGAAAAGAAAATCTCGTGAACTTTGAAATCACAGATGCCTTTGAAGGAGCAAAGAGGGCCCTTGAAGGACTAAAAAAAGAAAAGACAGATTTTAATATTTTAATCTACCATGGAGGTTATGAAATCGACCTAGAAAGTGGCAAAAAACTTTCAGAAACCACAGAAAATATTGGAGGAAAAATTGCAAAAGAATTGGACTTCAATATAATCTTGGCAGGCCACCAACACATGGAGATCGCTGGTTATATTGGCAATACCCTTGCCATTGAGACGCCAGCCAATGGGTCTAAGGCTGCCCTTGTGGAAGTTGACCTTGCAAGAAAAGAAATGAAGGCTTCCTTTATTGAGCCAAGGCTTGGATCAAACTTCCTTATAGAAAAATATAGTGATGTTGAAGAAGAAGTCCAAGACTATCTCGACCAACCAATAGCAGAACTGAGCCGTGACTACATGCCAGAGAACAGGATTAAGATGGCCCTTCATGGCTCAGACCTTGCAAACCTAATAAACAAGATCCAATTGGACTACACAGGAGCAGATATTTCTATCACTTCCTTTGCCAATGTCATCTCAGGTCTAAAGAAGAACTTGACCACAAGAGACGTCCTAAACACATACAGGTTTCCTAACACAACAGTGGTGCTTGAAATCGACGGCAAGAGTCTTAGAGAAGCCCTAGAACAAAACTTTTCCTACATCGAGTATGATGGGTCCTATAAGATATCAAAGAAGTTTTTAGAGCCAAAGGAAGAGCATTACAACTTTGACTACTTCTATGGCATAGACTTTGAAAAGGACCTTACACAAAAAGTTGGCGAGAGAATTGGCAAGATTTTCTTTGATGGTAAAGAAGTAAAAGATTCCGACAAGTTTTCACTAGTAATGAATAACTACAGGGCCACAGGAGCCGGCGGCTTTGATATGTATAAGGACCTCAAAGTTATAAAAAATTACGACAAGGAAACTTCAGAAATATTATTAGACTATTTTAGAAACCTGTAAAATATTTTCAATCTATAAAATTTATAAAAAATTTATCATGATAGGATAAAGCTTAACTAAGTACCAGAGGGAATTTTTATTTCCTCTGGTATTTTTTATTATTTTTTACAAGTAAGAAATTATATCTTAATAAATTAATTTTTAGACTTTAAAATCCTTTCCAACAAATTTATACAAAAAAATAAGACAGTTGCCTGTCTTATTCGTAAAGATTTCTGCCCCCAAATTTAATTTTGCTATTATTTAGAGCTTTCTTTTGTGGATAGTTGTAATTAGAAATCATTGACCTAAAAAGCGTAGCAGCTTCTGATCTCCTAATTGATCTTGTGGGATAAAAGTTACCATCAGAGTAACCTCTCAAGATCCCTGCGTCCACAAGGGCGCCTACATAGCCCCTTGCCGATGGGCTTATCCTTGCCCTATCGCCAAACTCATTTGTTGAACCTTCCCTCGGTGATAGCGAATACACATAACCAAGAATTTCTGCAACTTCTTCTCGTGTAATTTCCCTATTTGGATTAAGCCTACCAGTAGTTGGCTTAATGTAACCTGCCTTAATGCCCTTAGCTACATCATTGTAAAACCAATCAGATGTACTTACATCAGAAAAAGTCACAGTATAAGTTTTATCATAGCCTGCTAAAGAATTAACAGTTGCATAAAACTCTGCTCTCGACATGTTTTCATTAGGTTTAAAAGTCCCATCTTGGTAACCAGACATAAGCTTTTTGTCAGTAATAAAGTCAATTGAAGCTTCTGCCCAGTGGCCTCTTGTGTCTCTAAAAGTTCTTGCAGATACAGTGCTTGTCAAAATCAATGCTGAGGAGATAATAATCAATGAAGTCTTTTTAAAAATCTTCATCTTTATCACCTTCATCCTTATTATATATCAAAGTCATCTATATAACAGGTTTTCTATTTTAAGTTTCTGTTACAAAGAATTTTTCCCTGTAACAATCTTGCAACATTCGTTCGATTTCATATAAGCACATAAGTTGATATATTAATTTAGATTTATAAAAATCATGAAAAATAGCAAAAATCCATGACTTTATAAAAAATCATTACTTTCTTATAGACTCATAAGCTAATAAAATTTTATGAAGTCCTTTGACTATATAAGTTTCTATTTTTTTTATAGAATAGAAAAATTTATAAGCTTACAATTAAAGATAGATTAGATTTCTTTTATAAGTTCATATTCAATTGTGATGGTACAAAATTATTTAAAATATGTTTTTTGTTGGATTAAACATAAAATTAAACTTTGTGGACTTGCAAAGCCTTAACTGAAGTTTTTGAAAAGTAAATTTTTGAAAAATATAGGAAAAGAAGTATATATACTAAAAATTTTCTATAGAGAGATCTTTTAAATTTCACTAAATTAAAAACCCCCCTCTACAAGTCTTAAGTAAATTTAAATTTAGACAAATAAAAAGAGAACAGCTTATGTATCCAATAACTGTTCTCTAAGGGAAGAAAAAAGATGATGAAGTTTTCACTTCATGTATATTGTACTTTAGATAAGTATATTTGTCAACGCTTTTATGAAAATATTTTCAGAATTTTTTATATTTTTCCCTTTGGCTTATTTTCAATCTTATTCCACTCTTTATTATAAGCTTTTAAGAATATTATGAATATATTTTCACACGCTTCTCTATAAGCTTTTTTGTGGTAAAATGATAGGAGAGGTGATATTTTGTTAAAAGAATTAATTTTAAAAAGAAGAACTGTTAGAAAATATAAAGACAAGGAAGTTGACAGAGAAAAGTTAGAAGAACTTTTAATGTACGCTTCCATGGGACCAAGCAACGGCAACTCCCATCCAGTAGAATTCATAGTAGTTGACGACAAGGAAAAAATCGAAGAACTTTCCAACATGGATTCCTTTGCAACTCTTTACCTAAAAGAAGCTCCAGTAGTAGTAATAGTTATTGCAAACACAGAAATTTGTAAGACTTGGGTGGAAGAAGCATCGCTAACAGCAGCTTACCTACAACTTCTACTTGAAGAGGAAGGCCTTTCATCTTCTTGGATCAACGTTAAAGAAGGAAACACTGCCGGCAAGATTTCTTATGAAGAATACTTTGCAGAAAACTTCGGAGTGAAAAAACCTTACAGGGCCCAATGCCTAATCCCAATTGGCTACAAAAAATCAGGCACAAAGGACCACGAAGAATTTGACGTTTCTTCAAAGGTTCACTACAACAAGTTTTAATTTATGAAAAATCCGATTAAGTCGGATTTTTTTATTTGGATTTTTGTAATAAAAAAAGATCCACCCTTGGGTGAATCTCCACTCATAATTCTTATTTAAACAAGCCAACTATAAAGTCTATTAACTTTTCCAAGAAGCTCTTCGTATTTTCTACAGCCTTTTCTCCTTCTGGAGAGTTTAAAAACTTTGAAGCCTTGTCCTTGTACTTAACTGCTGTGTCAGCCATCCTATTCCAGTCAACGTCAGCATTCTTCATGTTGTTAAATAGTCCAACAAGCTTATCCTCTTGGCTCTTTGTAAGGTTGATGTTGTAGTTGTTAACAACATTCTCGATTATGACTCTAACTTCCTTTTCGTCCTTTGGCATATTCTTTGCCATGGCGTCCTTAATTTCATAAATTATGTCGTTAGTCTTTTCATCGCCAAGCTCTTCAGATAATTTTGTTTGAACAACAAGCTCTTCATTGGCGACCTTTTTTAGATCCTCTGGTAATTCCTTGCCAGTGTTTTCTTCATAGGCCTTTAAAATTCCAGTTAAGGCTGCAGTACCACTTACCTTTCCCGGTGCAGTTACATAAATATCAGCATCTTCAATGCCTACAGTGTTTAGAGCATTGATAAAGGCATCTTCCTTTACAACCCTGATGTTGTCTGAGAGTTCAATAGTTAGTCCACTTCCTGCTTTTTCATATCTAACAATAGCAGAAGAAATTGCCCTCTTGCCAATTTCCTTCGATGACAAGACATCTCCAAGATACTTGTATTCCTCTGCATTAGTTACCTCGATGATCTTTGCATCATCACTTGCATTCATCTCACGAAGCATTTCACTTTTTTGACTTTCCTTTAAATCGGCACCAAGTGTTACAATCTCTTCGCCTTCCTTGGCAAAAACAAAGCCAGGTAGAAGGGCAAGAGAAAGTGCCGCTGTTAAAATTTTATTTCTTATCTTCATAACATCCTCCATTTTTTCTTATCATATCAATTATATATGAATAATACTTAAAAAGTATGTGAAATTTGTCTGTCACTTATTAAGAATTTCTTAATAACTTATTATTTATGAACTTTAAAAAATTCTTTTCTATTAATTTTAAAATTTTTCACAAGAAAAAAGAGCCAGTCTCCCAGCTCTTGATTTATAATTTTATTCTTCATGAAATCTAAGCATATCTTCGAAGATAAACCACATGTCCTTGACTTCGTCTCTCTTTGAGGAGGAGAAGGGAATTATATTTTCCCTGTGCTTGACGCCAAGTTTTTTGGCAATTATTGATATGTGTTTATCTACTTGAGATTTTTTTATTTTATCTTTTTTTGTCGCAATCACTATACCCGAGAATCCTGACTCAATGATGTAGTCATACATTTGCTTGTCAAGGGCTGTCGGTTCGTGTCTTATGTCCACAAGTAGGATTGTCTCAACTAGGTTTTCTCTATTTTCAAGATACCTGTTGATGATGCCTGCCCACTTTTCTTTTTCTGACTTGGCAACTTTTGCGTAGCCATAACCTGGCAAGTCCACAAGACGCAAATCATCATTGACCCTGTAAAAGTTGATAGTCCTAGTCTTTCCCGGTGTAGATGAAGTCCTTGCAAGATTTTTCCTATTTAACATTGCATTTATAAAGGATGACTTACCAACATTGGACCTGCCTGCAAAGGCAAACTCCTTGATATTCGGGTCAGGATATTGCTTTTCTTCTACTGCAACTTTTTCTAGTTCTGCCTTATTTATCTTCATTAAAATCACCTATGGCAATCTCTGCAACTTCTTCGAACTTGGAAACTGGTCTCACATCTAACTTCTTAATTGCTTCTTCTTCAATTTCCTTTAAGTCCCTCTTGTTTTCTTCTGGAATTATTACAGTCTTGACTCCATATCTTTCTGCTGCCAGAAGTTTTTCCTTTAGACCGCCAATTGGAAGGACTTTTCCACGAAGTGTTATCTCTCCTGTCATGGCCACGTCGTTGTTAACTGGCCTCTTTGTTAGAGCAGATAAGACTGATGTCGCAATTGTAATCCCTGCTGACGGGCCATCCTTTGGCACTGCTCCTTCAGGGACGTGGATGTGGATGTCTGTGTTGGACCTGAAGTTTGGATCGAGCTTAAAGTCATCTGCCTTTGATGCAATATAAGAGATGGCAGCCATGGCTGACTCCTTCATCACATCTCCCAGCGATCCTGTTAGAGTTAGCTTGCCCTTGCCTGGCATAACTATCGTTTCTATGACAAGGCTTGTGCCACCAACTTCTGTCCAAGCAAGTCCATTTACTGAACCAACTTCAGGAGATTTTTCTGCTTCAGAAATCCTGAAAATTTTTTCTCCAAGAAAGTCCTCAATATTTCTTGTGGAAACAGAAACCTTATCTAAGTCTTCTTCCACAATTTTTAGGGCAGCCTTTCTCACAATTTTTGAAATTTGTTTTTCAAGTCCCCTAACTCCTGATTCACGAGTGTAGTAGTCAATTATGTCCTTTATGGCTCTGTCAGAAATACTAATATTTTCTTTCTTAAGTCCATTTTCTTCAATTTGCTTTGAGATTAAATATTTTTTTGCAATATTGAATTTTTCATTTGGAGTGTAGCCTTCAAGTTGGATGACTTCCATCCTGTCAAGGAGGGGTCTTGGTATAGTTGCTGTCGTGTTAGCTGTTGCTATGAAAAAGACTTTTGATAGATCAAAGGGAAGTTCCAAGTACCTGTCTGTAAAGGAATTATTTTGTTCGGGGTCAAGAACTTCTAGAAGAGCTGATGCAGGGTCGCCCTTAAAGTCGTTGCCCACCTTGTCTATCTCGTCAAATAAAAATACTGGGTCATTTTTGCCAGCCTTCTTTAAGAGTGAAATAATTCTTCCAGGAAGAGCTCCAATATAAGTCTTCCTGTGACCTCTTATTTCTGCTTCGTCAGTTACTCCACCAAGGCTCATGCGGACAAATTCTTTGTTAAGAGAATTTGCAATTGACTGCGCAATGGAAGTTTTACCAACTCCAGGAGGTCCCACTAAGCAGAGGATTGGTCCCCTACCCTTGTCGCCTGATAAAATCCTAACGGCAATAAATTCTAGGATTCTCTCCTTAACTTTTTTAAGTCCATAGTGTTCGTCGTTTAAAATTTTTCTCGCATCAGAAATATTTCTCTTTTCATCTCCAGACTCAAGCCAAGGTAGGTCAAGGATCCAGTCAAGATAATTTATTAAAAGTGAATAGTCTGGCGATTGTGAATTTAAGTTGCCCAGCTTATTAACTTCTTTAAGGGCCTTGTCCTTGACTTCATCAGGAAGGGCCTTTTCTTCAATTTTTTTCTTGTAGGACTCTGTTATCTCGGCCTCGTCTTCTCCGTCACCAAGTTCCTTGTGGATTACCCTTAATTGTTCCTTTAGGTAATATTCCCTTTGGACCTCGTCCATTTTCTTTTTGACCTGGTCATTGATGTTCTTTTCTATAGAAAGAATTTCAATTTCCTTCTTCATGATTTCATGAAAGGCCACAAGTCTCTCATAGATATCTGTTGTTTCTAAAATCCTTTGATAGTCTTCCAATTTAAAATTCAAATATCCCACAACTGTATCAATAAACCTTGATGGGTCCTCAGTGTCTGCAATATTTGAAATAAGTCCTGGGAATAATTTATCATCTAAAGATGAATAGGCCTCCAAGTCGCTAAGGGCCAGCCTAAGGGCAGCTTCAATCTCTTCATCTTCTGTGAAGTCACTTTCCTTGTCTTCAAGGATTTCAATTTCTGCTTCAATCATCTCTTCTGTGATATCAAGTTCAGAAATTTTTGCCCTCTCTTCACCTTCAACAAGGACCCTGACAATTCCACCAGGCAGTTTTAAAATTTGTTTTATAGTAGCCACAGTCCCAATTCCAAAGAGGTCTTCCCTCTTTGGGTCTTCGATTTCAAGTTCTCTTTGGGCCACCAAAAATATTTTTGAATCTTTCATCTCTGCTGCATCAATTGCGTTGAGAGAAATTTTTCTACCGCAATCAAAATGCATAACCATGTGTGGAAAGATAACTAGGTCTCGAAGTGGGATAAGTGGTAATTTAATTTTATCCATTTTTCACCTTCTAAAAAAGCCGTGGCAACCACGGCTAATTATTTATTTATTTTTTTATTAATTCAGCAGGTGCAGTTCCTTCTACTGATTCCTTTGTTATTTTAACTGCTTTGATGTCATCTCTTGAAGGAATTTCATACATTACATTCATAATTGTATTTTCGATAACGCCTCTTAATCCTCTTGCTCCAGCCTTCTTTTCTATTGCCTTTCTTGCAATATAGCTTAGGGCTTCGTCGTCAAAGATTAGTTCAACGTCATCAAATTTTAGAAGTTCCTTGTATTGTTTTACAAGGGCATTCTTTGGCTTAGTTAAAATTTCAACTAGAGCCTCTTCGTCTAACTCTTCAAGAGTAATAGTAACAGGTAATCTACCAATAAGTTCTGGTATTAAACCAAACTTTAATAGGTCTTCAGTTTCAACCTTTTGTAAAATATTTTCTTTATTAGCTTTTTTATCTACAATTTCTGATCCAAAGCCCATAGAAGACTTGGCAGTCCTGTTTTCTATAATTTTGTCGATTCCGTCAAAGGCACCACCAACAATGAATAGGATGTTTGAAGTGTCAACTTGAATAAATTCTTGTGACGGATGCTTCCTTCCACCTTGTGGAGGAACATTGGCAACAGTTCCCTCGATAATTTTTAGGAGGGCTTGTTGAACACCTTCTCCACTTACGTCTCTTGTGATAGATACATTTTCAGATTTTCTGGCAATCTTATCTATCTCGTCAATATATATAATCCCTTTTTCTGCCCTTTCAATGTCGTAGTCAGCATTTTGAATAAGTTTCAAAATAATATTCTCAACATCTTCGCCGACATAGCCAGCCTCAGTTAGGGTTGTGGCATCAGCAATGGCAAAGGGAACATTTAAAAGTCTAGCAAGAGTTTGTGCAAGTAGGGTCTTACCAGAACCTGTAGGTCCAATCATAAGAATGTTGGACTTTTGAAGTTCAATGTCGCTGCTTACCTTCCTATTTGATGAAATCCTCTTGTAGTGGTTATATACTGCAACAGCAAGAGCGCGCTTGGCGTCTTCTTGCTTTACAACATATTGATCCAAGATTTCTTTTATTTCAGCAGGCTTTTTAAGGTCAAAGTCCTTGCTGATTTCGTGAGGAACTTCATTTTCTAGGATTGTGTGGCATCTCTCAATGCACTCGTCGCAGATATTGACATTAGGTCCGGCAATCAATCTATTCACTTGGTTTTGTGTTTTGCCACAGAATGAACATCTTAGAATTTCATCTGTATTAGACATATCTCACCTCAAACCCTTTTTTCAATAACTTTATCGATTAAACCATAATCTTTAGCTTCTTGAGAATTTAACCAGTAGTCCCTATCAGTATCTCTTTCGATTTTTTCTAGGTCTTGGCCAGTTCTTTCTGCAAGAATTTCATTTAATTTGTGTCTAATTTTTAAAATCTTTTCTGCATTGATTTGGATGTCACTTGCCTGACCTTGAGCTCCACCAGATGGTTGGTGAATCATGATGTCAGAGTTTGGAAGAGCAAATCTCTTACCCTTAGCACCAGATGCAAGTAAAAATGCACCCATTGATGCTGCCATCCCAATACAGATTGTTGATACGTCTGGTTTTATATAATTCATAGTGTCGTAAATTGCAAATCCTGCAGATACAGATCCACCAGGTGAATTAATATAAAGTTGAATATCCTTGTTTGGGTCTTCAGCTTCTAAGAACAAAAGTTGGGCAACAATTAAATCTGCCATAGTGTCATTTACTTCGCCACTTGCAAAGATAATCCTATCCTTTAAAAGTCTAGAGTAAATATCGTAAGATCTTTCGCCCCTATTAGTTTGTTCTACTACCATTGGCACTAGTGCCATTTAATCACATCCTTGATTATTTATCTTCTTTTACTTCTTCTATATCTTCTTCAGTAACTTCCTTTGGCTCAACAAATTTTGCTTTTTCAACAAGAGTTTCAATAGCTTTTCTCTTTTCAAGGTCGTCTCTTACAACATCCTTGTTGTCGTTAAGCATGTATTCTCTCATTTTTTCCATGTGGTCTTTGTCGTCCTTGAAGTATTCTTCTACAACCTTGTTAACTTCTTCTTCGATTTCTTCATCAGTGATTTCGATGTTCATGTCTTTAACAAGAGCTTCTAGAGCAAGGTCGTTTTTAACAGTCTTTTCTGCTTCAGGTCTCATAGTGTTCTTGAAGTCATCAAGACTTTGACCAATCATCTTAATATAGTCTTCAAAGCTAATACCTTGAGCTCTTAAGCTTTGGTCATAGTTTCTAATCATGTCATCGATTTGAGCGTTAATCATTCCTTCAGGAATGTCTGCTTCAATCATTTCACCGATTTTATCAATAGCTCTTCTTTGTTTTTCCATTTCAGAAGTTGTTTTGAATTCTTCTTCTTTTTTCTTTCTTAAGTCAGCCTTGAATTCATCAAGAGTGTCAAATTCAGAAATATCTTTTACAAATTCATCGTCAAGTTCTGGAAGTTCTTCATAAGAGATTCCGTTTAATTTGATTTCGAATTTAGCGTCCTTTCCAGCAAGATCTTTTTGGTGATAATCTTCTGGGAACTTAACAGTAATGTCAAATTCTTCGCCAATTTCGTGTCCAATTAGTTGTTCTTCAAAGCCTGGGATAAATGTGTTTGAACCAATCTTTAGGTCTTGGCTTTCAGCTTCTCCACCTTCGAAGTATTCTCCATCAACAGAACCCTTGAAGTCGATGTTTACAGTGTCGCCATCTTCTACAGCCCTGTCGTCAACATTGATAATTCTTGCGTTCATCGCTCTTTGATTTTCAACTTCAGAGTCAATAAGTTCGTCAGTTACTTCAATAGTTGGGTCTTCGATTTCAATTCCTTCGTAGTCTTTGATTTCAACTTCTGGTCTAACATCAACAGAAACTTTGATAACAAGATCTTCGCCCTTTTCAATGCTTTCTTCGTCAATGTCAATGTTTGGTTGGTCAACAACCTTAAGGTCTAATTCTTCAATAGCTTTTTCATATTCTTGTGGAAGAAGTTCGTTAATAGCATCTTCAAAGAATACGTCCTTGCCGTACATGTTTTCGATCATCTTCATAGGAACATGACCTTTTCTAAATCCAGGAATTTGGAAGTGTTTTTTGTTTTTCTTATACACTTCGTTTTCAGCTTTCTTTATATCTTCTCTTTTTAAAACAATGTCAAAAAAGACAGTGTTATTTTCTTTCTTATTAATTTCCATTTCAATTGCCTCCTCGCTTATCGCGTTTTTCACATCTCTATATTATAACATAAGTTATTTTAAAAACCTATTAAATACCCTTGTCCTTTAGTATCTTTGATAGAATTTCCATCTCTTCATCACTAAGAGTTACACCCTTAGACATCTTTTGGTGGTCTGGGTCCCATTCTCTTAGGTCATACTTAGCTGGTCTGTCGTTGAAGGAAACCTTGTTTAGTTCCTTAGTCCAGCCCCTAGCATTCTCAGATAGAGTTCCTAAGTGTTCAGTAATTTCAAATTTAAAATCGCTCATCTTACCTAACCTTTTCTATTTCACTTAAAATATTTTTGATTGCCTCGTCAGCTGAGATGTCAGAATTTTCCATTTCTCTTCTAGTAGAATATTCAACAATAGAATCTCCTGACTTCTTGCCGCAAGTAATTCTTAGAGGAATACCAATAAGGTCCCTGTCCTTAAACTTAACCCCAGGTCTTTCCTTCCTGTCATCAAGTAGGACTTCAACACCCTTAGCTTCAAGTTCCTTGTAAATTTTTTCTCCAAGAGCAACTTGATCTTCATCTTTAGTGTTTACTATAGTAACAATTGCTTCATAAGGAGCTACAGATATTGGCCAAATGATTCCATTGTCATCGTGGTTTTGTTCGATAACAGCTGTAACAGATCTTGTGATACCAACACCATAAGAACCCATGTAGAAGTAATTTGCCTTGCCATTTTCGTCAAGGAAAGTTGCATTAAGGGCTTCCGAATACTTTGTACCCAATTTAAAGATATTACCAACTTCAATACCTCTTGCAAACTTATATTCCTCATCAGTTCCCGGTACCTTGTCGCCTTCAGCAACAAGAAGAAGGTCATCGACAACTTCGCCTTCAAAGTCACGTCCGTAATTGGCATTGATATAGTGGTATTCATTTTCATTGGCACCAACAACAAGATTGTCCATTTCAGTAAGTCTCTTGTCAAAAATCATCCTTACATCAAGACCAAGAGGTCCAGTGTATCCTGGTTTAGACTTAATAGCTTCGATTTCGCTGTCTTCCATCATCCTAATGTCGTGTTCAGCAACACCTGTGTAAGAAACAAGCTTAGCAAGGTTGAGTTCCCTATCTCCAGGAATAAATACAAGAACAAGTTCATCGCCTAACATTAAATCAATTGCCTTGGCACATTTCTTTTGGTCAACCTTTAAGAAGTTAGCAACCTCTTCAATAGTGCTGGCATTTGGAGTGTGAACTTTTTCTAAGTCCAACTTGTCTTCAGCTTCAGGAAGAATATACTCAACAGGAGCCTTCTCTTCAGTTGCACCAAACTTACCAGACTCAGAATAAACAATTACACCTTCGCCTGTCTCAGAAAGAGCAATGAACTCGTGAGAACCAGTACCACCCATGGCACCATTGTCACCCTCAACAATCTTATAATCAAGCTCAAGTCTGTCAAAAATCTTTTCATAAGCATCGTACATATTCATGTAAGCAACATCAAGAGTCTCAGGTGAAGTATCAAAAGTGTAGGCATCCTTCATAGAGAACTCTCTTGCCCTATTAATACCAAACCTAGGTCTCTTTTCGTCCCTGTACTTAGTTTGAATTTGGTAAAGATTAAGAGGAAGGTCCTTGTAAGACTTGACTTCGTCTCTTACAAGAGTAGTAAAATATTCCTCAGCAGTAGGTCCAAGACAGAACTCCCTATCGTTTCTGTCCTTTAGCTTGAACATTTCAGGACCAAACTTTTCCCATCTTCCAGACTCTCTCCAGATTTCAGCAGGTTGGATGGCAGACATTAAAATCTCCATAGCACCAGCCTTATCCATTTCATCACGAACAATATTTTCAATTTTTTTAATAGATCTATAGCCAAGTGGCAAGTATGTATAGACACCACTAGCAGATTTTCTAATCATACCTGCCCTTAGAAGAAACTTGTGAGATGCAATCTCAGCATCTTGTGGATCCTCCCTAAGAGTTGGCATATAAAGTTTTGATAATCTCATATTACCTCCATAATAAAAGTATTATAATAAATAAAATAATATTCTACAAGTTTTTAGCTAAAATCTCATAGCACGCTATTTTCATTATACTATAAAGACTAGAAGACTTCACAAGATTGTTAGATTTATTTATAGGGTCTTGTAACTTTCTTCTATTATAAATTAATAATTTTTATAAAATGATAAAATTTTCTACATCTTATCCTTTAATGACTTCATAATAACTTTCCACTATATGTTTTTTTGCAACTTAATAAAATTTTTTAACTTCATAATTATTTACAACTTCATAAAATTTTTCTACTTCATAATTTTTTATAAATTCCTAATAATTTTCAACATCATAATAATTTTCCAAATCATATCTCCTAATGACTTAGTAAAAATCCTTAACTTTATACTAATTACTTGAATAATTTTAGCTTCTCCAGAATAAATTTCATAAGCTAATATTACTTAGCATTAACTAATTTCTATTTAATCTTTAAAATTTTTAACAACAAAAAACCTAACCTAAAAATTTTAGGTTAGGCATATTTTTAAAATATTTTAATTTCTTCATAATAAAGTTTGCGACAAAAATGGTGCTAAGGATGGGACTTGAACCCAAATTTCAATCCACGCACCCGTGAAGGGTGCGACTCCAGTGTCGCCTTGTACTGCAAAGAGTCGGCCATTGTTTCAATCCACGCACCCATGAAGGGTGCGACTCTCATTTTTATGGCGTCTTCCAACATATAGTTGGATTTCAATCCACGCACCCGTGTAGGGTGCGACTGTAAAATATTAAATCCTTCAGAATCTTCCCAATATTTCAATCCACGCACCCGTGAAGGGTGCGACTTGTTCAATCAAGAGGTGATTATACAGTATGAAAATTTCAATCCACGCACCCGCGAAGGGTGCGACCGTCAATATCGCATGTAGCTTTTTTTAAATCTTTATTTCAATCCACGCACCCGTGTAGGGTGCGACATGAGTCTAAAGATACTACTGTAGAAAAGGGACATATTTCAATCTACGCACTCACATGGAGTACGGCTAAATTTACCTTTTATTTTTTATAGTTAGGGTTTTCATTTTTGAAAATCTCTACCAACTCTTCTACTTCTTCCAAAGTCTTTGCATATTTCCTCGCAAATGTTCTCGCATTACCCTTATTACGACTATATCTTTTAGACTCCGGGTTATTCTGTTCCCACTTCTTCGTTGCTCGTCTTTGTGCCTCAGATGTTTTCAATTCTTTCAATATTATCATCTCCATTTCTTATATCAATTCATGCACCCGTGAAGAGTACGACAAACTACTATGAACTTAATTCTTGATGATACCAAAATTTCAATCCACACACACTTTTAAAGATTCGATCTAAAGAGATGATATCTTAAACGGTGCAATATCTCATATTCAGCACCAATTCCAATCACTACAACCCTAGAATAATTTACGTCATACTTTTAATAGCATTTTTCTAAATCAAAATATCCTAACCCATACGCATCTTTGTCCTTAGCTAAACAAATTAATATTATCTCTTTTTCATAATCTCTTGATATACCTATTGTTGGGAATAAATCTCCAAACCTCTCAATATAATCATCTTCTAAATCTTTGATATTTTTCATAATATTATTATATCTCCTTAAGAATATTGATCATTTAAAACCACACACCCGTGAAGGGTTCGACTAGTTTTGCTTTTGGGTGGGGTTCGGCTTCAGACATTTCAATCCACGCACTCACGGGGAGTGCGACTGGTCCCTTGGCCTCTTGGCGGTGCGGGGATCAAGCATTTCAATCCACGCACCCGTGTAGGGTGCGACTTACCAACCATAAGAAAACACGGAGCGTACATGACAATTTCAATCCACGCACCCGTGAGGGGTGCGACTGTACTTTATAGAGCAAACAAAAACCTCACACCTATTTCAATCCACGCACCCGTGAAGGGTGCGACATGAGTCCTATAATACTACACTAATGTATATTAGAATTTCAATCCACGCACCCGTATGGGGTGCGACAAATTACAAAAGATATTGATAATTTAATCTGTGAATTTCAATCCACGCACCCGTATGGGGTGCGACATCCTTATAAACTCTTCCCTACTGTGAGTTAGTTCATTTCAATCCACGCACCCGTATGGGGTGCGACGGGGCATCTTTGGAAATACCTTATGACCTACTTATATTTCAATCCACGCACCCGTATGGGGTGCGACGTCTTCATTATCTTTCAATTGATTTTCGACGATTTATTTCAATCCACGCACCCGTATGGGGTGCGACTTATTTTGATCTAATGTGCGTGATTTACGTGCATTAATTTCAATCCACGCACCCGTATGGAGTGCGACAGGTGCACAAGCGGCAATAATACCTGTTACTTGTACTATTTCAATCCACGCACCCGTATGGGGTGCGACTTATACCTCAAAAATATCTAGAACTTCAAGAGTAATTTCAATCCACGCACTCACGGGGAGTGCGACGGAATTGTATCTTATAAAAATTCCCATGGAAAATGATTTCAATCCACGCACTCACGGGGAGTGCGACGTTAATGCCAGTATATCTTTATCTTCAGTATCAAAATTTCAATCCACGCACTCACGGGGAGTGCGACTCCAAGTCTGGACTGATAGAGTCGGCAAGACTGATATTTCAATCCACGCACTCACGGGGAGTGCGACGTATGATAAATATATACACGTTTCTAATTGCGAAATTTCAATCCACGCACTCACGGGGAGTGCGACGGAATTGTATCTTATAAAAATTCCCATGGAAAATGATTTCAATCCACGCACTCACGGGGAGTGCGACGGGGATAGCTACATCAAGGCTATCTCCTCTAAAATTATTTCAATCCACGCACTCACGGGGAGTGCGACGCAAACCACGAGGACAAAAAAGTTTTAATTGACGATTTCAATCCACGCACTCACGGGGAGTGCGACAAATAGATTAAAAGATTCAGGTGAAATTTTATCAGATTTCAATCCACGCACTCACGGGGAGTGCGACGCCTTAAGCCACACATTACAGTTAGGACATAGAATAATTTCAATCCACGCACTCACGGGGAGTGCGACTTGGCAAGTTATAGCTAAGGCTTGTAGCCCTAATTGATTTCAATCCACGCACTCACGGGGAGTGCGACCACTTTGGAGAAAATACCTTGTAGCTTTCTGTTTATTTCAATCCACGCACTCACGGGGAGTGCGACTTTGGACTTTGACAACATAGCCGCAGGAGAAACCATTTCAATCCACGCACTCACGGGGAGTGCGACGAGATATTTTTGAGCAACAAGGTCAAATGTATTTATTTCAATCCACGCACTCACGGGGAGTGCGACGAGAACTTAGAAGAGCAGACCTCCCAGAGGTAAGAATTTCAATCCACGCACTCACGGGGAGTGCGACTAATTCTGCACTGAGGAATTTACGAAGGACGAAAATTTCAATCCACGCACTCACGGGGAGTGCGACATTGGTCCGAAGCTATAATTCTTATAATCTTTTTATTTCAATCCACGCACTCACGGGGAGTGCGACTATATCCATTTCCCACCACGTTTGGAAGATTTTTTATTTCAATCCACGCACTCACGGGGAGTGCGACATCGCTATTAATACATAACTCCATTGATAGAGAATTATTTCAATCCACGCACTCACGGGGAGTGCGACTCCAAGTTGTCAAGGTCGCTTTTAGTTCTTCTAAAATTTCAATCCACGCACTCACGGGGAGTGCGACCAGTAATGGCAGGTACAGTCGACCCTCCAACTCTTATTTCAATCCACGCACTCACGGGGAGTGCGACTTCAAGGTTTATAAATGTAAGATTATAACTTTTTAATTTCAATCCACGCACTCACGGGGAGTGCGACATGTAGATGATGTTTTAGAGTTTGCAAGTAAGACATTTCAATCCACGCACTCACGGGGAGTGCGACTTCTTACATTTAAAGGAATAATGGACGATGTTATGATTTCAATCCACGCACTCACGGGGAGTGCGACAACGGCGGTAGGATTGAGCCTTATTTTCAGATTTATTTCAATCCACGCACTCACGGGGAGTGCGACAAGCTATTGACCGAGCCTTTCCGCAGGATCAGGCATTTCAATCCACGCACTCACGGGGAGTGCGACCTTGACTATGCCAAACTTTTAAATGGGGAGCATAATTTCAATCCACGCACTCACGGGGAGTGCGACGAAAAAACTATCGAGGATAAATGGGCATGGGTAGAATTTCAATCCACGCACTCACGTGGAGTGCGACAGGGCAAAAAAGCCTATAAATACATTCTCTTGATAAATTTCAATCCACGCACTCACGGGGAGTGCGACCTTGACTATGCCAAACTTTTAAATGGGGAGCATAATTTCAATCCACGCACTCACGGGGAGTGCGACGAAAAAACTATCGAGGATAAATGGGCATGGGTAGAATTTCAATCCACGCACTCACGGGGAGTGCGACAAGTCTTTCAAAGCACCAGTCAGCACCTGAAAGGATTTCAATCCACGCACTCACGGGGAGTGCGACTCCATTTATTTTTTATTGTGAGGTCGTCATAAGAATTTCAATCCACGCACTCACGGGGAGTGCGACAAGGTTTGTGACATGAATAATTTAAACTATAACTTATTTCAATCCACGCACTCACGGGGAGTGCGACACTAAATGTAAAAGTCCAATATGCAAGAATAAAAAATTTCAATCCACGCACTCACGGGGAGTGCGACCTGGTCGCTGATAAGATTTGATAGGTATTGCTCCCAGATTTCAATCCACGCACTCACGGGGAGTGCGACGCTCCCAGGTATCCTGGCGGTGCGGGGATCAAGCATTTCAATCCACGCACTCACGGGGAGTGCGACGTTCTACAAAATACATATTGAGTAGTCTTAATATATTTCAATCCACGCACTCACGGGGAGTGCGACTTAAAGATGAGTCAGATACATGGTCTGATTATCAAATTTCAATCCACGCACTCACGGGGAGTGCGACTGTATTTTTTAGCCATTATCTCCTAGTAAAAAATACAGCTAATCATTTTTTGAAGAGTTTTGTCTCTTTTTTCTTTGTTTTTTGTGAGTTAGGTCTATACTTTTTATGTCCAGGTCCAAGTCTCATAATATTAACAAGTCTTTTTCTGGGTTATAGGTGTCATCTCTCCCTAGACTTTCCACTCTTCTTTCCCAATTTTTCCCTAAATTATAAATTCTTATGGAATCTTTTTGGGGATCTATTATTTTTTCTAATTTATTTTTTATTTCTACTAAGTCAGCTGGATATATGTTTAGTTCGAATACTGAGTTCTGTACTCTTTGTCCATAATCAAGGCATACTTTTGCAACTTGTCTCAATCTTTTCTTGCCAGCTGGCGTTATCGTCTCTACATCGTAAGTAATCAGCACTTGCATTTTATCCTCCTATCATAAAGGGTGGATAGGCTTCTATATCTCCTCTTAGGTAAGAGTTTAATAAAAGGGCCTGTACATGAGGGAGGAGTCCGATTTTTATATTTTCTTCTAGAAATGGATGGTAGATTTCTTCTTGTTCTCTCTTGTTCCAATTTTCTAAAACTACCTGTCTGCCCTTTTCGTTTAAGAGGGTTGCTCCATTTTCTTTCACTTCAAAATGATTCTTGTTTATTCTATTTAAGTTTATCATTGAAAGTGTGAACTTATCAACTAGAAAGGCGCGCATCTCCTCTATTATGTCAAGAGCCATACTGACCCTTCCTGGTCTATCTGTGTGGAAAAATCCTGCGTAAGAATCAATCCCAACTCCTTCAAGGGCTGCAGCAATGTTATTGGTAAGTAGAGAATAGAGAAAGGATATTAGGGCATTAAACCTATCCATTGGCGGTCTCTTGCTCCTGTCTATAAAGAAGAAGTCTTCTCTTTGTTTTATTATGAGTTCATCTAAGACAGAGAAGTATCCTCTTGCAATTATTCCCTCAATACCTCTCACACTATCTTTGTTTTCACAGTTTTTTATTTCTAGCATAAGCAGCTTTATTGCTTCTATTACTTCTTCTAATCTTTTGACATCTACCTTATCTTTATTGTCTAATTTTCCTCTTATTAAAATTTTTCTAGAGTTGTAGGCCTTAGCATAAATTATATTTTTTACAAAATCCAAGGATTCTTCTGATTCTTGCATCTTGTATTGTCTTTTTCTCGTGTAAATATTTCCATAAGAGGCTCCTATGACCCTTCCACAATATTTTCCATAGGGTGTGAAGAATGTTATTGCCACATTTTCTTCCATGCACATCTTCATGAGTTCTGGGCTGACTCCCATATAGTTGAAGCAAACTATTTGCTTTAAGATGTGTATGGGATACCTTGCGATTCTCTGTGAATCTTTGGTTATGGAAATATTTCTTCCTTCCTTTCTAAGATAGTAATCAGGATTTGTTACATATAAGGTGTTCAGTAATTTTTTCATAATTCTGCCCCATAAATATAATTTCCAACATTTTTCATCTTCTTTGTCAGCCTTGGATTGCACTCATTATACAGGGAACACATCCTGCAATTCTTATAATTTTCTGCCTTGGGGATAATCTTATTCTTGTAATAGTAGTGCATGTCTTGGGCTGCTTTTGTAGTTAAATCTCTAAGTTCTTCTGTAAATTCAACTTTTTCTCTCAAATCAGTTTCATTGTAGTAAAGATAACCGTAGTCTAACTTAATATTAAAGTTTTCTTCTATGCAGATTGCCTGAGCCATAAGCTGGGCATTGTCGTAGTTGTATTTTTTCTTCTTGCCTCTTTTATATTCTACGATTACGGGTAGCCACTTGCCCTTCCTATTTTTTAATTCCACTCCCTCATCTGATTTGTGAAATTCAATTGCATCTAGCCTGCCAGAAAGTCCCAAGTTTTTGGAACTCACTGACATGGCTCTTGATATTATAAGTTCCTTTCTCTTTTCTTTTATAAAAGGTTTATCTACCTTTGTATGGATGACTTGCCCCTCTGCTGTAAAGGAGTTTTCCGTCCAAATATTTTCAACATGGATAAGGGCCCACTGTCTCTTGCAAAATAAAAAATGTTGGACTCCACTTAACATTAAATATTCATCTTCAGGATACATTTTAAATTCCTTGAATGTGTTCTACTTTTAAGCCTTTTTCCTCATATTCCTTTAATTTTTCTTCATCAAGTCTAATATTATAGTCTTCATATTTTACCTTTAGGTCTTCTACATTTGGTAAATCATATTGTAATAGGTCTTTTATCTTTCCACTTGACACATCGCCAACCTTTGATGAGTGGTTAAACCAAAAGATATCTTTTACTTCCATGGATCCGTCTGGTCTTGCTGATGATACGTCATTTAAAAATAAAGTTTTTATACATTCTTTTATAGTTTCAACATCTTCTTCATCAAAGCCAGTTTTTTCTGCAAAGTAAGAGTTTATACTTCCATTAACTAAATATACTCCGTGGTCAACAAAGTGCTTTGTTCCCATAGTATCTGCACTTCTAGTTTTTCCTGCTCCTGGTTCCATTCCACTTATGGATTTAGTTATTTGCATCGTTGTGATTTCTATTGGATCAAGTGATTTTGCAATAGATATGGAAACTGGTCCCCTTATTCCAAGTGATCTTTTTTGATAAGTAAAGACTTGACCAAAGGACCTAATATCAAGCCATTTTTCATTGGCTCTTTTTTCAACTTCTTCATCAGATTCTTTGCTAAATTCATTCTCAAATCTTTTTTGAAGAGACCTAAAGCCATCGTCACTCCTGTCAAGAGACTTTACAAAGATATCGTGACCCATGTCCTGCATCCTATTTCTGATTTTTCTCTTTAAACAAACATCTGAGATTTCTCCAAAACCCCTGTTGTCAATTCTTGGCATATTTCCTGTTAGAGGATCTCCATTTGGGTTAGCTCCAGAAACTTCTATTGTAAAAATAAAATCCACCTTATTGTTAATCATTTTTTTCCTCGCTTTCTCTTGTAGTTTTTTTGTATAAGTAATCTAATTCTTTAATTTGTGCTTGATATCCAAATAAAAATCCCGAGTTCAAGGGTCTATTGGTTTCTAGGCCATTGAATTTGTAATTTTCCCCTATAAGATCAATTACATCTCCAGCTTCTCTTTTCAAAATATTTCTTATATCTCTAGTTCTTTCATTTGCATGCAACTTAAAATCATAGGGCTTGATTAAATCGCTAAGTCTCATGCTCATAGTAGCAGGTTTATTTAAATAACTTGACCAAAGTTTTTCAGCATTTGTTATTCTTTCGTCGTCTTTTTTTATAAGTAAAAGCTTCAGTTTTTTCGTATATAGCCAGAAGTCTACCAAATAAGTAAGACCTATCTGTTTCTTTTTTGTCTAACATATTGCTTTCAATCCCTTCCTTTTCTCTTAAAGCTGCCAAGGCACATAATTTAACTAAATTCCAATATTTTTCATAGTTCAGCCTATTTCTTATATTAATTTCTAAGGCATGAAGAATATTTTTAGGCATGTCCCTGCCTTCAACAATAGCCATTAAAATGTTTTTGTATTGATCTGTTGAAAAACTCTTTTTGGAAATTTCAAGACCTTTATCCCTCTCAACCCCATAAGCCGCTCTTATTAAAGTTATGGGACTAGGAGTATATTCACAATATTTTCTTTTTTCTTCATCATATCTAATCCAGCTATACTTATTTTGCCAGCTGATTAAATTTTCTTTTAATCTTGAAGCTTCCATCTCCCTAAAATATTTAAGAGCTACCCTACCATTGCTGACCTTATCAATTATTGCAATGTAGTACTTGGAAGTGTCGTCAAATAAAATTCTTCCACTAGTAAAGGACTTAACTATGTCCTCAGACCTTTTGTCTGCAATAGTCATAGAAATGTCTTTAGCTTCTTCTTTAGCTTTTTCCTTTAATTCTTCATTCGATGGGATAAGATTTTGTATATTTGTAAAATCAGTTTTGCCTGACCCTTCAATACTTGTTTCTGATTTTTTTGTTGGGTCCATTCCTGACTTATTTTGGATGTCATCAGAAAACCAACTCAAAACATAAGTAAATTCTCCAAGCCACCTAGAAGTATTTTCGCCATTTAAGAGGGCCTTTGCCATTTGTAAAATTTTTTGGCTCGAGTCCTTGCCAATTTTTATAGTTTCGTCAGGCTTATCAAACCTTCCAAGGAAGTTTTCATTGTTGGCAGTTATTTGAGAAATAAGTCTTGCTGAACCTATAAGGGGTTTGTGTTTTAGACACAAGAAGTCTTCTTTCCCCGATATGTTGCAAATTATTTTTTCAGAGTCCTTGTCCTTGGCAAAACTTTCTTCTGTGTATCTTATAAATTTTTCTTGTAAGTTTTTATTTTCAGACAAGCTTAGATTTTTCTTGCCCTCATAATCTTCTACTGCAAAAGTTAAAAATACTTTTGAAAAATCAATTTTTACAGTCTTGGCTTTCTTATCAGAATTGTCTACGTATTCAACATTTTTGTCTTTTGTGATTTTATAGTCCCTGTACAGTTTAGATAATATCTCTTCGAAAACCTTTTCTTTGACTATATAGTCATGGACAATCTCTACAAAGTCATCTCTGTCGTAATTAAGCCAAGATTCTTGCTGATTGATGTAAGCTTCGGACTTTTTTGTATTGTCTTGGATTACATAATCAAAGTTATCGAAAAGAGGATGGGGTGCAACCCCGCTGGACCTTGCTACAGAATCTTCTGTTACAGGAAAGATTACAAGGTCTCCATCACCTAAAAACTTTGCATCAACTAATTCACTTTTTTTATTAATAGTAATTTCTACAATATTCTTACCATTGGACTTCATGGAGTTGTGATAAATTGGCAGTATTAAATTCGATTTATCCTTTAAATCTCCTATTAAATTGTTTTCTAGTCCAAAGTTATATGAACTGTATAAGGCAGTTAAAAAACTCAATGTATCACCTCCATTAATAGTCTTCTAATTCTTGGTCTACTGTCCTAGTTAGGCCTGGCTCCTTAAAGGAATAGTTTGAAACTTCATTTATTATTGGGCAGTCTTCAGGTCTTTGAAAAATTATTCTTCCATTTTTCATATTGATTGGTCCATAGGCTGATCTCAACATTTCGCCAGACTTCTTAGGATAGATTAGTCCAACTAACATAAGACCAAAGCCTAAATTAGTATCATCGTAATAGCCTTCATCATTTTCATACTCTTCTTCTGTCAAGTATTCAATGTAGCCTTGGCATTCAGAAACTCCCAAAAAAATTGGTCTTCTGCCTCCTCTCTTAAGGGATCTTTCTGTTATGGCCTCATGCTTCATAAAGTTCCTATCATTTTTTAGGTCCTCCCTGTCTTCATTCCACTCAAAGTGAAATTTTACATAATAGCAGGGGTTAGAAAGATATGTGTAAGCAGATAAATCAGCGCTGTAGTCTCTTAAGAGAAGTCTCATTCCCTGAGTGTAGGATTCAATTTTATTCATTATCCTCACTTCGTCAATTACATTTGTGATTGTGGGTTTAAAATAATTTGCATCAATTATTCCCTTCAAACTTTCTCTAGTAGGAACGCTGTAAGAAATCTTCTCTCCCCCTGACTTACTTTCTGGTGAAGTGAATAGGGCCCTGTCACCATATACTTTTGCATAAAAGTATTTTGACTTATTCATAATTAACACCTCCTTTGATTTTTATTTACGAAAACGATATCATCTTTATCTAACTTCATGTTAATATGAAATATAAATTTTGTCAATGTTAATTTTATTTTTATTTTTTATTTTTTTTGATATAATTGTTTTATCAGCGAGAGCTGTGGATTGAAAAATGTTTATATGGAAGATAGACCCTATTATTAATAAGGGTCTTTTTTCTTTTTAATAACTCATAAATCCAAGCTCATCAAAACTTACCCCAAATTTTTCATTGTAATAAGAGTTTGGGAGAATATAAATGTATCCATCTAAAATATTGTCGCAGGAATTTAAATCTTTTTTATTAATAGAAACAGTGTGTCTCGAAAGTTTCTTTACTATTCTCTTTAACTCTTTCAAATTTTTTAGGTAATCTGGACCTTTTAATTCCTTTGCTAGATCCATCAACCTATTTAAATCCTCTTCAGTTTCCTCGTAATAGACGATGACACTTCTATTCTTGTCTTCGATTAAGTCAAAGTCCTTGTAGGCCTCTTTAAAGGATTGAAATAAGTCAAAGAAAATTCCCCTCTGTTCATCAAACAAGTATCCTGACTTATCTTCTAGTTCCTTTTTTGTCTTATTTAATTTTTTAAAATTACCTGAAACTTCTTTATTCTCAGCCAATAATTTTAAGACATCAGAATATTGGTCGTCCTTTAAATTGCTATAGAGTTTTTCAAAATATTCTTTTGTAAGTTTCTTTAAATCCAAGTCCCCCGATGACTTATTAATGGCAAATTTGCAGGCAGCCTTTCTTTCATCTACACCCTTTAACATAGAAGTTTTTTCTTCGTTTTTATCTAAGTTTATCAAGTAGGTGAAGGCAGACTTAAGATGTCCCTCTCTGTTGCACCTTCCCATGGCTTGAACTACTGAGTCCATGCCAGAAAGAGACCTTATGACAAGATCAAAGTCTACGTCCACTCCTGCCTCAATGAGTTGAGTAGACACGACGCAAATTTTGTCTCCATCTTTAAGTCTCTCTTTTATTTCTCTAATCTTTTTTAATCTGTCGCTGGCTGTCAAATTTGTTGTGAGATAATAGAGGTCCTTATCATCATAATTACTTTCAAGCAAGTCATATAACTTTCTCACAAGTTTTTTTGTGTTTAAAATAACTAGGTTAGACTTATCTAGGTTTTCCAAGACTAGGTCTCTTATGTCTTCTATACCGTACATCTTATTTATGTCACCATAAATTTTTAGCCTTGCCCTTTCAAAGGCTGAAAAATCATAATTTTTGTAGTCTATAATGTCTTCACACTGACCTCCAAAATTTCCATAAGAAAGTTTATGATCAAGATCTTCTAAGGCATTTGTAGGTTGAGTCGCTGTGGACAAAACAAAAGTCGCCTTCATTACAATTTTCATAAAGTTAAGGGCCAAGTTTGTCATGTATAAAAATTCTGTTGGGATAGACTGCCACTCGTCCAAAATAATTACAGAATTGATGAAGGACTTAAACCTCGTTAGGTTAGCTGACTTACCCTTAAATATGGAGTTATAAAATTGAACCATGGTTGTCAACACAACAGGCGAAGTCCAATCATCTAGGAGGAACTTCTTCCTTACTTGGTCTAATTCGTCGTCCCTATCATCAGTTTCGAGCTCATCTTTATCATCAACAACATTGGAGTGGTGTTCCAATACAAAATCATCATTGTTTAAGATTTCTCTCATTTCAGAGGCATTTTGCTCAAGGACTGACAAAAAAGAAGTAACATAAAAGAACCTCTCCTTGCCTTGATAGTTCATTTGATTTATTCCATAGCGAAGGGACAAGAGGGTCTTGCCTGCACCCGTTGGAAGGTCTAACTTATAAATTCCAAGCTCATCCTTCTTGGATCTCGTTAATATATCTCTGGAGATTTGATTTCTTAAAATATTTAATCTTCCCTCAGGCTCTCCAAAGGACTCGTACTTCCTATTGATTTTCTCTTCAAATTTCTTCTCAACTTGTCTTAACTTTTCTACATCTTCATCAAGTATGACCTTGTCGTAGGCATTTATTGTGTCTTTGATGTCTGCAGACTTTAGAATTGAAACTAAGAGCCTTATGAAAAGTGACTTATAAAAATACAGGGCCTCAGATTCTTTTTTATTTGAATATTCTTTGGCAGAGTCCTTTAATTTTTTTATTATTTCAAGATATTCTAAAAATCCCTTACAAAAAACATCTTTTATATAAAGACCTTGGGATTCATAAAATTTTTCAACTTCTTTATAAAAGTCATCAATAATAAGACTCTCTTCTTTATTCTCCCCAAACCTATAAGAAGAATTTTCAATTTTTTTAAGCCTATCAAGGCTAGTCAAGACATAGGCCATGTCTTCGTTCTTCCTCACCATGTCGTACTGGCCGTGGTGGGACATAATTGTGTAAATCAAAATATTTATATAGTCACTTAAGTCTAAAAATGCCAATCTATCTTTTTGCAAAACACTTCTCAAGTCTAAGATAGATTGTTCTTTACTATGGTGGATTTCTTCAAAAACAGAATGATAAACTTTCACGACAAATAGACCACCTAGGCTTGAGTGGTCTACTTTTTTATTTGAATTTTTTGTGATTTTATCTTGAAAATCAAGGCTGGCCTTGCCTATGTCGTGGAGAAGTCCTGTTAAGAAAGTAATATTTTCCATATCAACTTTCTTGCCAATTTTTTTTGCTTCATTTCCAGTTTCTAAAAGGTGGGCATAAAGTGTTTGTTTCTTTTCTCTCTCATCCCCACCTATGTGAGCGTACAACTTATCTAACATAAAACCACCTCAAATTTTTTTGTAATTGATCTTAAAAATATTCTTAATAACCCTTGTCGAAGTCTACTATATTTTTGAAGTCGCCGTCGTTTTTTAGGGCCTTGAGGTTTTGGTAGGCTGTGGCAAATTGTCTTGTGCTAAGGTCTTCGCAGGCAAAGGATATGTGGGGATAGATGTAGACATTTTCGAGATCCCAAAGTTCTGAGTCCTTGCTTAGGGGTTCTTCTTCGAAGACGTCTAGGGCTGCTCCCCTCACCTTACCTGCTTTTATTGCATCAACTAGGGCATCTTCGTCTATTGTTGATCCCCTTGAGATGTTCACAACTACAACTCCATCTTTTAATTTTGCAAATCTATCTGTATTT
The DNA here is from genome assembly GCF_016726485.1 of Peptoniphilus harei. Lineage (GTDB taxonomy): Bacteria > Bacillota > Clostridia > Tissierellales > Peptoniphilaceae > Peptoniphilus_A > Peptoniphilus_A harei. The sequence continues at coordinate 1,162,460 of NZ_CP068103.1, read as the reverse complement.
AAGATGTGGTGAGTTTTTTCTGTTCCTGGCAGGCACATGATGATGTAGTCCATGTCTTTTAAAATCTTATCTAGTTCTTCTAGTGAATAGACATTGTCAAAGGGCTCAACCTTTCTCCCGCTGGTGTTAAATCCATTTAATTCCATGTCGAAGCCCTTCAGTCTTTTGGCTCCTGCCACTGCAATAGTTCCTGTTCCCATAAAAAGTGCCTTCTTGCCATAGAGGTTGTAGGCAAAGGCCCTCTTCTTCCAGATCTTTTCCTTTTGGTTTTCTATATTTTTTCTGTCGTCCTTATTTATTTGTAGGAGTCCATAAACTATCCACTCTCCTATGGGGTCGTCGTAAGCTCCGTTGTTGTTGGAAAGAGTTATTTCCTTTTCCTTGATATAGTCCAAGTCAAGGAAGTCTATGCCAACTGAGGTTAAAAATATATATTTTAAATTTTTGTGGTCCTTGTAATTTATCTTTTTTAAATCTATGGCTCCAATCAAAATATCTTCGCCATAGTCAGCTTTTTCATTGGGATTTTTTTCATCATAGCTTAGGACTTTGTAGCCTAGTTTTTCTATTTTCTCTCCATACTTTCTTGCCAGACCCTGGCTCAATAAAACTTTCATTTCTACCTCCATTTATAATATTTATTCTTTAATAGATTAATTCGCATTCCAATTAAATTATAGGTCATGTGAGAATTTTAGTAAATAGGCGGCTTATTGTAAAAGTTTTTTAAATATAATATAATTAATTGGTAATTTGAAAGGAGTCTTTATGAGCTTTTTTAGAACCCTACCAACAAAGCTTAGCTTTAATACAAGTGAAAAAATTCAAATAGCAAATGCAGAGCTAACTTCAGGTGACTTTGCCCTGGCTATTGACGTCCTAAATGCTCAAGACTCTTTCGTAACTAATATTGAGTTTGCAGTAAAATTTAAGTCTATTGAAAGGTCTTACCTCTTTAATGGTCGTGAATTTTATTTTCAACAGGCCGTAAATATTGCTCCCTACACCCGTTACTTCTTAGATCCCTTTATTCTGGACGAGAGGTTTCACGACGCAAGGGCCATTGACATTTACATCTCAAAATATACTGCCGACGGAAAAAATATTACTTGTGATGACAAAAAATATGAAATAAACCTTCCCGTTATTCCTGAAAAGAAGAGGGCCCAAATAAAGGAAACCCTTGGCGAGGGAATAAAAACTTACGGGGAAAACCAAATGGATTTTTGGCGATGTGCCTGTGGTTTTATCAACGAAGATGAAACTAGTGAGTGTGAGTTTTGTGGAAGAAACAAGAGCTTTGTCCTAAACAATTTGACAGAGGCCCTTATTAATTCCAAGATTTTAAATGTAATCGAGAACACAAGGGCAACTGATGGTATAAATTTAAAAACTCTTGAGACCCACTTGACCCAAACCAATCTTTCAAAGATTGCTCCAACGACGGAAAGCTTAAAGATTGACAGGACCAATGAAGAGGCCCCAAAGAAACCTAAAAAAATTCCTTGGAAGAAAATATTTTTTGCCCTTATCTTTATTATCTTCTTGTCCTTAGTCTCTTTATTTTTAATTAATATTGCAAAGACATCGAGAAATAAAAGTAAAATTGAGGACGCAAGGAGTCTTGCCCTATCTGGCAGCTACCAAGAGGCCCTTGAAATATACAACGACGCAACAAGGGACAAGACTAGCCCAGAAATCTTAAACGAAATGGAAAAGATAAAGAAACTTGTGGCATCAGATGAATCTTATCAAAAGGCTTCCAGCTTCTTTGAAGAAGGCGACTACATTGACGCTGCCTACAACTTCAAAAAAGTTATCCAAGAAGATGAAAAAAATTATAAGCCTGCCCAAGACAAGCTTACATCTATAGAAAATATTATTTTAGACCAAGTTAAATCATCCTATGAAGAAAATAGGACTGAGGCTCTCTTACTCTTAAATTCTTATTTAAATGTTGTTCCTGAATCAGCAAGGGCTTCGAAACTAAAAAAAGAAATAGAGTCAGCTAATAAATTAAATGTAGACACAGAAGAAAGCCAAAAAGAAAACTTTGAAAAGGAAGAGAAAGATAAGGACTCAGCAGAAACTGCAAAAAAAGCTTCGGACCTCCTTCACACTTATAGGACCGTCTCAACAGAGAAAGCCAACCTAAGGGCCGAACCTAGCGTTGACTCTGATATCCTAAAAATTCTCGACAAGGGAACAGAACTTTACGTCCTTGAGACAAAAATCGAACAAGGACAAAGAATTTGGTGTCATGTCGAAGTTGAAAGCCCAATTTCACAAGAAACAATAAAGGGCTGGATCTCAAATAAAACACTAAACTAAGAATCTCCACAAGGCGTGGAGATTTTTTTATAAATTTTTTTAAAATAAATGAACCTTTTTAGGTCCTAAATAGTCTTATAAGTAGATGCATCTAAGAGAGGAGGATAAAATGAATCGTGAAATAAAATTTACAGAAGAAAATTTCGAAAAATTAAAAATTGGCGACAAGGATTCCTTTGACCTCCTTTACCAGGACTACTACCTAGTCTTATATAGGACTGCCCTCTTGATCTTGGGCAATAAGGAAGATGCAGAAGATGTCCTCCAAGACACCTTTGTTTCAATTTATAAAAATGCAAAAACTCTTTCTGATTTTGAAAAGCTAAGTCCTTGGATCTTCTCTATATTAAAGAACACTTCCTACACAAGATACAAGAAGAGAAAGAGGGAATTTCCCGATGAATTTGTCCTTGATAAGTCTGAAAATAGTCCCACCTATCTTGGAGAGGATGACTTTGCAGAAAAATCAGAAATTCAAGATGCCCTCATGACTTTAAAGGAAAAGGAAAGAGAAGTCCTGGTCCTCTATTACTACAACGACTTTTCCATAGAAGAAATCGCCAGCATTTGCAAGACCTTCCAGGGTACAGTGAAGTCTAGACTCTACAGGGCTAGAAGGAATTTAAAGAAAGAACTTTTAAAAACACAAGAAGAATATGAAGGAGAGTTATTATGAAAGATTTTGATAAGTATATAAAAAATGAACTCAATAAGTCTGTTGAAGATTCTTCTCCTTCTGATTATCTTAAAAATAAAATTGATTTGGAAATCAATTCACAAGGAGAAAAAGGAGAATTTAAAATGAAAAAAAGATTTGTATTAGTGGCAGCCGCTGCCCTTGTCCTTTCAGTGGGCGTATTTGCTGCAGGAAAAATTACTGGAACATTAGCATCTTCAACATCATTTTATAACTACACAAAATATACTGACATGGCTAAGGCAGAAAAGAAGGCTGGCTTTGAGGCCTATGCTCCAGAAAGTTTAGGGGACTATAAGTTTGACGGAATTAGAATGGTTGACATGGCAGACATGGACGACACTGGAGAAAAATTAAATAAGAGAAAGGCAATTGATGTAAATTACAAAAATGATGCTGGCGACATAGTAAGCCTTTCAATTGACAAGTATCCAGAAAATTCAATAGCTACTTCAGAACAAGCCCATCAAGAAATGAGAGAAATTAATGGCGTGCAAGTTTATTATTGGAGATTAGAAAGTGTCTTTTTACCAGATGAAAAAGATGCTACAGAAGAAGAACGCGAAAGATCAGAAAAAGATCCTTTCTTTAACCTAGCTATTGGCTCAGCTAAAAGAGAAGAAGACGCTTCAAAGCACCTAATCTTTGACTACAAGGGAGTGCAATATGAGCTAATGGCTGGAGATGATATGGACGTAAATGAATTTTATAGGATGGCAGAAGAAATTATAAAATAATTTTTTCACAGTTAATTAAAACATTTTTCTTATAAATTAAATAGTTGTAAAAAACTAAAAATCTAAACACCAAAAAAGGACCCTCGTGGTCCTTTCTTTTTTGTCTTTAATTTGCCCCAGTCATCTTCTTATACATTTCCACATTTGTGTCGTTTAAGAATTCGTAGGCTGCATTTATTTTTTGAAATTTTTCCTTGGCGCCCTCTTCCTTGTTTAGGTCAGGGTGATATTTTTTTGCCATCTTCCTGTAGGCAAGTTTGATTTCATACTTGTCTGCATTATAATCTACCCCAAGAGTGTCGCAGGCATTTTCGTATTGGTCTTTGAAACCGTAGCCTCCAGTTGATGATGAAGAGCCACCATAAGATCCACCGTAATTGTTGCCGTAAGACCCTCCTTGATTTTCATAAAATCCACCGTAGCCTGATTGCCTAAAGAACTCTTCAAATTGTGAGAAGTCGTCAAAAGTTGTCCAAGTAAAGCCGCCAAAGTCCTTAAACCTTTGTCTGTACTCTTCTTCTCTTTGCCTCCTCCTCTCTTCTTCTGCTTTAATTCTCTCTCTTTCCTTCTTTTCCCAATAAGCTCTTCCGTAGCCAGAGATATTTTCAAATTCATTTTCCTTGCCAAGGAGATAGTGGTCTGCCCTGTCGTAGAAAAATTCTGTCACAACATAGTGGGCGTACTTCAAGAAGGACTCTGACACATTACCAAGTAAGGGCACAAATATTGCCAAGATTATTAGGGTTGATAGCCAATCATTTTTCGCCAAGCCCCTCCAAGCAAAAGGGTTTAGGAGCAAAAATATTATTAAGCATCCTCCCATGGAAATTATGTACAAGAAAAATCTCCTCACTGCCGAGAAGAGATCAACAGCAATGTTTACTATTACAAGTAAGAGGGTCAAGATGAGGTCAAAAAATTTCCCCAGCCCCTTATAAAAATATCCTAAAAATTTATTCATTATTTTTTTCCTTTTCTATATTCTTCTAAAAACTTCTTATCTTCAATGACAAGCCCCCACTCATTTGCCAAAAATTCCAAGTGGTGGGTGAACTCGTGGAGGAGAACTTCTTCAAGCTTTTCCTTCAGCCTCTCCCTGGATGAATACCTATACATCTCCATAAAGGACCCGTAGTAAATTTTTATCATATTTCCAAGTATAGACCTTTGGTATTCTCCCATTATAAGGAGATCATCTGCTCGAGATTCTTCGTGGTATTTTTTATCCTCTGAAAGAATTATACCACCATTTAGATGGTCAAAGGCATAAGATGGTATGGACTCGCAGATGCCTTCCAAGATTTCTTCGACTTCGTCAATTCTCTCTAGGTAATAAGAGTCATATTTTTCTTCGTCTTTTAAGCCTGTGTCATTTTTATTTTCATTTTCTTCTTCATCTTCTGAATCTATATCTTCTTTAATTTTTTCTTGGACTTCTCCCTTATCTTCAAAAGCTTCATTGATTGAGCTTTCTTCTTTATTTGTATCTGGGCCTTTAATTTCTTCACTTGAATTTAATTTTATCTCATCTTCATTTTTTTCATAAATCTCTTCAATCAAGTCAAGAGGAAGGTCAAAATTATTTTCTCCATCGCTATAAAAAATTTTTCTGCCATCTGGGTCAAGCATCTTTTCACCTCCAAAATAAAAAACTGTAGAAGCCTACAGTTTTATCTACTTTATTTAATTATAATACCCAAGCTTAAAATTTTCTACACTTCTTATAGGTCATCACATTTAGCAAGAGTCTTTCCAGGTACTGATGATAATAATTTTTTTGTGTAGTCCATCTTTGGGTTTTCAAAAACTTCTTCTGACTCGTCATATTCCACGCATTTGCCATGATACATCACGAGAACTTCTTCTGCCACGTGCCTAACAACTGAAAGGTCGTGGGAAATGAAAATCATAGAAAGTCCCAAGTCCTTTTGCAAATCTTCCATCAAATTAATTATTTGAGCTTGAATGGAAACGTCAAGGGCTGAAGTTGGTTCGTCAGCAATAATTATCTTGGGGTCAACAGCAAGGGCTCTGGCAATAGAAATCCTCTGCCTTTGTCCCCCTGAGAACTCATGAGGATATCTCTCCATGTGGTATTCTGAAAGACCACAAATTTCCATTGTCTCCAAGACTTTTTTGTGGATCTTCTTCTTGTCCCTCTCTCCCAAAAGATTTCTTATGCCAGAGGCAATTATGTCCTTGCATTTTTTTCTTGGGTTAAGTGATGAATAGGGATCTTGGAAAATCATTTGGACGTCTTTCCTATATTCTTTAAGTTCCCTTTGGTTTTCTTCTAAAATATTCTTGCCCTTGTAAATTATCTGGCCTGTGGCATCGGGATAAAGTCCCATTATGCACCTAGCAAGAGTTGATTTACCTGAACCACTTTCTCCTACAACTCCAAGGGTGTGTGAAGTCTTTAGGTCAAAGGAAATATCATCTACTGCCTTTAGGACCTTCTTCTTGCCAAGATTAAATTCCTTGTTTACATTCTTAACTTGTAAAATTACTTTTTCTTCCATAATATCACCTGTACAAGAAGCAGCTGACCTTTTGGCCATTTACATCAACTTCTTCGGGAGCCTTCTCTTCACAAATTTTCATTCTCTCGTCACACCTTTCACAGAAGTTACAACGATCTGGAAGTCCTATTGGATTGGGAACTGATCCCCTAATTGTGTAGAGTTCGTCCTTCTTCTTGTGGGCACTTGGTATGGCCTTAATAAGTCCCCTTGTGTAAGGATGAAGGGGATGGGTGAAGATATCTTCTGCCTTGGCTCTTTCCACAACCTTGCCTGCGTACATTACGTTGACATAGTCTGCGATATCAGATACAACTCCCAAGTCGTGGGTTATGAAAATAATTGAAGTATTCATGTCTTCCTTTAACTTCTTCATAAGCTCCAAGACTTCCTTTTGGATTGTAACATCAAGAGCTGTTGTTGGCTCGTCAGCTATTAAAAGTTTTGGAGATGATGAAAGGGCCATGGCGATCATGATCCTCTGCCTCATTCCTCCAGAAAGTTCGTGGGGGTAAGAGTTGTAGACATCTTCTGCCCTGGGAATCTCAACTTTTTTTATCATCTCAATGGACTTTTCCTTTGCAGTCTTCTTGTCCATATCGAAGTGAGTCCTAAATACTTCTGACATTTGATAGCCAACCTTTAGGGCTGGATTGAGAGATGTCATTGGCTCTTGGAAAATCATGGAGATTTCATTTCCCCTTATCTTCCTAAGTTCTTCAGGAGTTGCTTCCAACAAGTTCTTACCTTCAAAATTTATTTCTCCAGAAATTTTTTCAAGAGATGACTTGTCGAGAAGTCCCATAATGGCAAGAGTGGTAACGGACTTACCTGATCCACTTTCTCCTACTATGGCAGTTGTCTTACCGTCACGAGTATTTATATTAACCTTGTTTACTGCTTTGACAATACCTTGAGAGCTTTTAAAAAAAACTTCAAGATCTTTTATTTCTAATAACATACTACCTCCTGAACTTTGGATCAAAGGCATCTCTTAGGGCATCGCCAACTATATTTAAGACTAAAATAGTTAGGGCGATGGCTATACCTGGGAAGAGAGTTATGTGAGGATAGTTCCTTATATAGGCCCTTCCCTCAGAAAGCATTTGACCCCACTCTGCTTCTGGCGGCATAATTCCCATTCCAATAAAGGAAAGAGAGGCTGCTGATAGGATTGCAGTTCCAACCCCAATTGTTGCTTGGACAATTATTGGGGCAAAGCAATTGGGAAGGATCTCTGCAAAAATTAATTTAAAAGTTTTTACTCCAGCAAGTCTCGCCGATTCTATATATTCCAAATTCTTAACAGACATAACCTGACTTCTTACAATTCTGGCATAGGATGGAACGGATGAAAGGGAAACTGCTAAGATTAAGTTTCTCATTCCACCACCAAGAGCTGCTGCAAGGGCAATAGCCAGTACAAGTTGAGGAATAGATAAAATAGTATCCATGACCCTCATGATTATGGCATCAAAGACTCCCTCATAGTAACCTGCAAGGGCCCCAATGATAACTCCTACAAATGTAGATATAATTACTGATGAGAATCCAATCTTAAGAGAGACTTGGGCTCCCTTTAGGACTCTTGAAAATATATCACGTCCAAAGTTATCTGTCCCCATTAGGTGATCTGAACTTGGCTTCAAGAAGTTGTCAGCTGGAAACTGCTCTGTGTAATCATAGGGCGCAAGATAGTCTGCAAAAATTGCTCCAAGTATTATTAAGATTAAAATCCCAAGAGCAACAACTGCAATCTTGTTTCTCTTATAATATTTAAAAAATGTTTTAAATCTCTTTAGCATATTCCACCTACTTGTACTCTGACTTAATTCTAGGATTTATAAATCCATAGAGAATGTCTACCACAATAGATATCACTGAGTAAACTATGGCAATAAGCATAATGGCTCCAAGGATTATTGGATAGTCACGAGTTTTTATGGAGTCAACCATTAACCTGCCAATTCCTGGTATGGAGAAAATTGTCTCTGTCAAAATACTTCCACCAAGAAGTCCACCAGCTTGAAGTCCAATAGTTGTTATAACTGGGACCATGGCATTTTTTAGGGCGTGAACAAAGATAATCTTGGATTTTGGAAGTCCCTTGGCATAGGCTGTCCTGATGTAGTCCTTGTCCAAGACATCTAACATGGCTGACCTTGTCATCCTCATAATAACTGCTGAAGATTGGAAGCCCAGGGCAAACCATGGAAGGATCATCTGTTTAATAGATGAAAAGCCTGATGCCGGTAGGACTTTTAACTTAGTAGAGAAAATTATTATAAGTAGTAGTCCTGACCAAAAGATTGGCATGGCTAGGCCTACCATTCCCACAGCTGTGATTATAGAATCAATGATTGTGTTTTTCTTTAGGGCTGCAAGGACTCCAAAGGATATTCCCATTACTACTGCAATAAGAAGGGCTCCGCCAGCAAGCTTAATTGTTGTTGGAAATACTCTTAAGAGGGCTGCAGTAACAGACCTTCCTGATTGGTAGCTTGTCCCCAAGTCAAAGTGGAGGACTAAATTTTTTAAATAATTCCCATATTGGACCAGGAAGGGTTCATTTAGTCCCAGACTCTCTCTTATAGCTTCTACTGTTTCCTTGGTTGCGTTGGGTCCAGCTGCTGCAAGGGCAGCATCACCTGGTGAAAGGTAGAGGAGCAAGAAGACTATAAAACTTACTCCCAAGAGAGTAGGTATTAAAATTAAGAGTCTCTTTAAAATATATTTTGTCATATCTAATCCTTTCTTTCCTAGAAAAGACGAAATTCACCAAATAAGAACTTGGTGAATTTCAAAAAAAATTAATTTTCTAATAATTTTACATCTTTAAGTTCTTGCGCATATCCTGGAAGTAGCTTAAGTCCTTCTACACTACTGTTAGCTGCCACAAGTGTTTCACCATAGCAAATGTATAACCATGGATATTCTTGATTTATAAGCTCTTGAGCCCTCTTATAGATTTCTGCTCTTTTTGCTTCATCAACTGTTGAAAGACCTTCCTTCATTAAATTATCAAGTTCTTCATTGCCAAAGTACATGTAGTTTGGTCCTTGGCCCTTGTTTGATGAATGGAATGGTTGGAAAAGTTCATAGTGAGCATCTACAATTGATGGGTTCCAGCTCATAATAAACATATTATGTTCTCGTCTCTTAAGTGCGTCAACAAAAGCACCCCATTCAAGTCTTTCCACATTAAGTCCAATTCCATATTCCTTTAATTGGGCTTGCATCATAGTTGCAACATTAACTCTTTGGGTGTTGTCAGATGTGTAGATTGAAAGATTTGTTCCTTCCCCCATACCTGCTGCTGCAAAAAGTTCCTTTGCCTTATCCTTGTTAACCTTATTTGTTTCAAGGGAATCTGCAATAGAATATTTAAAGTTAGGGTTAATTGGACTTGTTGCAAGATTTCCACTGTTCATATAAACAGTTTCAAAAATTGTATTCATATCAATGGCATTTACCATAGCTTCTCTAGCTTCCTTCTTGTCAAAAGGTGCCTTTTCCATGTTAAATCCAATAAAGTGAACTGAGTTGTCTAACTTTCTGTAAAGTTTTAATTCGTCATTTTCTTCGATATTAGGAATTTCACTTGGATCAACCTTATAAGCTAAGTCTACTCCACCAGATTCAAGCTCAATAATTCTTTGAGATGCTTCTGGAATAACCTTCATTTCGATTCCAGCAATTTGTGGCTTGTCTCCCCAATAGTTTTCATTTACTGAGAAAGTAGCGTGGTCATTTTGAATCCATTCGTCTAATACAAAAGGTCCTGTTCCCATTGGTTCAGTAGCAAGATCTGCTCCACCTTCAACATAAGCCTTTGAAAGGATTGAAACTGCTGGGTGAGAAAGTGAGTTTAAGAAAGCAGCATCTGGTTCAGTTAATTTAAAGGAGAAAGTCAAGTCGTCTTCTTTTTGATAAGAATTCTTGTCGATTTTTCCATAAAATGGTTTGAACTTGTCAGTTTCTGCGGCCCTATTTAGTGTAAATATTACATCATCTACTGTTAGAGGATCTCCATTGGAGAACTTAACTCCCTCTCTTAACTTTATCTTAAAAGTTTGTGGGTCTGGGTTTTCAATAGATTCTGCAAGAGAGTTTTCAATCTTCCCATCTTCATTTACTTTTACCAAAGTATCATAAACTTGGAGTAAGATATTTACAGCATAGTCATCATCTATTGAAGAAGTTTCAAGAGACGTTGTATCTTCTGAAACTGCAACTTTTAATATCTTTCCTTCTCCATCACCCTTGTCCTTGGAGGAGCAAGCTGTCATAAATAGGGAAAGCACTAAAAGCATTCCAATAATTATTTTTTTCTTCATTATCATCGTCCTTTCTTAGATTCTTTTGATATCGGCTCCAAGATTTCTAAATTTCTCTTCAATTTTTTCATATCCTCTATCGATGTGATGAATTTCAGAGATTTCAGTTTCTCCTTCGGAAACTAAGCCTGCAAGTATAAGGGCAGCTCCTGCTCTTAAATCAGTTGCAGCAACTTTGGATCCGTATAGTTTGTTCTTACCCAAAAGTATAGCTTCTCTATCTACTACTTTGATTTTTGCACCCATTTTCTTAAGTTCATCGGCGTGCATGAATCGATTTTCAAAAACTGTCTCTATAATAGAAGATTGTCCTTCAGCTTGAGTTAATAGAGCCATGAACTGTGCTTGTAGATCTGTTGGAAAGCCTGGATGAGGTAGGGTTTTGATTTCAATTGGTTTAATTTCATCTTTGCCTATCACCCTAACAGTATCTCCATTTTCAATTACTTGAGCACCAGTTTCTTCTAGCTTTGCTATAACTGGTTTTAAGTGGGAAGTAATAATATTTTCAATTGTGATGTCTCCACCAGTAATTGCTGCAGCTACCATAAAGGTTCCTGCTTCAATCCTGTCTGGAATAATTTGGTGAGTGCAACCAGTCAACTTTTCTACACCCTTGATCTTTATTGTAGAAGTTCCTGCACCTGTCACCTTGGCTCCCATTTTATTTAGGAAGTTTGCAAGGTCAACAATTTCTGGTTCCATGGCACAGTTTTCCAAAATAGTTTCGCCTTCAGCAAGAACTGCTGCAGTCATAATATTTTCTGTTGCCCCAACTGATGGGAAGTCAAGATAAATTCTTGTGCCAACAAGCTTGTCGCACTCAGCCATAATTTCTCCGTGAGTCATCTCTATATTTGCACCTAATGCCCTAAAGCCCTTTAAGTGTAGGTCAATTGGTCTTGATCCAATGTTACATCCACCAGGTAGAGAGTTGTGGGCCTTATTTAACTTTGCAAGAAGAGGTCCCATAACCAAGAATGATGCCCTCATCTTGCTCATAAGTTCGTAGTCAGTTTCATAAGAATTAAGTCCACTTGGATCAATCTCAAGTCTGTTGCCATCTTTTTCTATTTTAAGTCCAAGCTTTCTTAGGACTTCTGTAATTATTTCAACGTCCTTTAGCTCTGGCACGTCTTCCAAAATAATTTTTTCTGTGCCAAGAATAGTCGCTGCCAAAATTGGAAGAGCTGCGTTCTTCGCACCAGAAATTCTAACCTTGCCCTTTAGTGGGCCCTTTGATTTTACTAATATTTTATCCAAAAGGATTCCTCCCCTATTTTTATTTATATTAAATTAATTATATCATAGAGAATCTTATTATTTAAGGAATTAAAACAACGCCTATTAATAAAATATTTATTTATGATAAAATGAATTATTAGAAATAAAGGGAGGTTTTTATGAAGAAATTTATCCGTGAAAAATATAGGGATGTTGAAGAATCTATTTACGCTGTTGACTACTCAGAAATCTATGATGATTTTATCAACTTTGGCGTTGGTGACCCAGACCTTGCTACTGACGAAGCCATAATAAAGGAAGCCTACGACTCACAAATGGCAGGTCACACCCACTACGCAGATCCACAAGGTTACATAGGTCTAAGAAAGGCCATAGCAGACTTTTATAAGGAAGACTTTGGGGTGGCTTGCGACCCTGATGAAGTTATGATCACTATGTCAGGAACTGAAGGAATGTTTTTAATCCTTCAAGCTATCCTAGAAGAAGGCGATGAAGTAATGGTTCCTTCACCTTACTTTAGTGTCTACCCAGACCAAGTTGACATGGCTGGTGGTAAAACTGTCTTCTATGACACAAAGTTCGAAAATGATTTTGACATTATTCCATCTGAACTTGAAAAATTAATAAATGAAAAGACTAAGGCCATTATAATAAACACTCCCAACAATCCAACTGGGGCAGTTTATAGTGACGAGACCCTAAAAGAAATTTATGATCTTGCTGTTAAACACGACATCTTAGTGATTTGTGACGACATCTACACAATTTATTCCTACGAGTCTGCCTTCACTCCAATGATCAAGTGGGATAAAAACTTTGACAGGGTGATTTCAATCTCTTCAATGTCCAAGGACTATGTAATGACTGGCTGGAGGCTTGGTGCAATTGTTGCCCACAAGGACCTTATTAAGTCCATGACTTCCATTCACACAAACACAGTTTACGCAGTCCCAACAATTTGCCAATACGCAGGCGTTGTTGGCATCGAAAACAGGAAAAGAATCTGTCCGCCCCTTGCAGAAGAATACAAGGAGAGGATGTATCTTGCTTATGACAGGCTAAAGAAATTAAATCACGTTGAAGTTATGAGACCAAAGGGAACTTTTTACATCTTCCCAAAAATTTCTGTCCCAGGCATGACAACTGACGAAGTTGTAAAAGAAATTTTAGAAAAGGCCCACGTTAACTTAATTGATGGCAAGGCCTTTGGTGCTGCAGGCGATGGCTTTATAAGAATTGCCGTTACTGTTAACAAGGACAGGATCAACGAAGCCTTTGATAGGATAGAAAAATTAGAAATCTTTCAAAAGTGATTTTCTTTTGAAAAATTAAAAAAGATTAATAAGAATTAAAAATCCACGAAAAAAGACTGCGTCATAAAAACTCAGTCTTTCTTTATTTCTTATAAGTTTATAAATTACTTGCCCAACTTGTTCTCTCTTCCATAATAAAAGAGATATTGGTTGGCAAAGCCTGCGTTCTTGCCAAATACTTCTCTTCCACGCATGGCAATCTTTGACTTTGGTGTCACTTCTTTTAAATATAATTCCTCCATAACCCTCTTTATCCACACGTCAACTGGGAAGGACTCCTTCCTGTCAAAGGCAAAGAGGAGGATGCAGTCGGCAACCTTTGGCCCAACTCCTGGAAGGATTTGGAGTTCCTTTCTTGCATCTTCAAGATCCATGTCTTGAATTTTATTGATGTCAACTTGACCTGATGCAATTAATTTTGATGCTTCAACTATCCTCTTGTCACGAAAGCCAACCCTTGCAAATTCACGAAGGTCTTCTGGCTTGGCAAGGGCAAGCTGGTCTGGACTTGGGAAGGAATAGTATTTTCTATTCTCATCCTCTCCAAGATAGTCCCCATACATTTCCGAAATTTTTTCAATTGCCTTTTGGATTCTAGGTATTTGGTTGTTGGCAGAAATTATAAAAGAGATAATTGTCTCAAACTTGTCTTGGTTAAGGATCCTTATTCCCTTACCATATTCTGTTGCCCTTTTCATTACCTCGTCTTTGGAAAGTTCTTCCATTACTATTTTGTAGTCACGAGAAAGGTCAAAATAGTCATAAAAAATTTCCTCAAAGGACTTTTCATCTACTCCCTTTAAAATTATTTCATCCCCAACTTTTTTTTGCATTGGCAACTATGCCATGGGTTACAAAGGTAAAAGACCCGTCCTCTTCTTCGTACCACCTAAAGGCCTGGCCACAAGTGAAAATATCTCTTGGGTCAAATTCTTCTAGGTCAGTGATCTTGCAAAAGCCTTCATCAAAATTTATCTTCATCAATAAAAAACTCCTATAAATAAAAAACCTATTATTAAATAATAGGTCAGCTAATTTCTTTCATAAAATAAGATAGGGTTAGAAGTGAGTCGTTAAGTCTTATGTTTTCAACCACAATGCCTTCCGGTCCCTTTAGGTCGTAGGGTGCGAAGTTCCAAATTCCCTTTACACCTGCATCAATTACCCTATCTGCCACCTCTTCACAGACTTCTCTTGGCACAGTGATAATTGCAACGTCTACACCTTCATCTCTTATGTAATTTTCTAAGTCCTTCATATTACGGACCTTGATCCCACTAATGTCTTCTATGTCATCTTTAATGTCAAAAAGTGAAATGACATTAAAACCAGAATCCCTAAATCCATTGTATCTTGCAATGGCTTGTCCAAGTCTACCTGCACCAATTACTATACTCTTGTAAGACTTGTCTATTCCAAGAATTTTATCAACCTGGTCTTTAAGAGCCTTGGTATTGTAACCATATCCCTGTTGGCCAAATCCCCCAAAATTATTTAAGTCCTGTCTAATTTGCGAAGCAGAAAAACCAGTGAGGCCACTAAGTTCCTTAGAAGAAACTCTCTCCACTCCATCTTCTATGAGTTCTTTTAAGTATCTGTGATAGACTGGCATTCTCCTTATTACGGTTTCGGAAATACTCCTTGCATCCTTCGGCAAATTAACACCTCCTAATTGTTTATATTATAACAATCTTTCCATATTTTGTAAATTGTAGTTGTTTTTCTTTACAAATATTTCATTAGTAAAGCTAGAAAAACACTTAATGCTTTATTAAAAATTTACAATAAATAAAAAATAAGTTAACAAAATCTTTAGAATTTTTCTGTAATATCCTAAAGGATAGATTTATTATTTATACTATTTTTTTATTAGAAAGGAGAAATATGAAAATATTTAAAAAAACTTTTAGAAAAATGACTTTATCTTTTTTAGTCATATTACTTTTTATGTCCAATATACTTGTAAACACTTTTGCTCTAACAAGTAAGGACATAAAAATTCAAAGTTCAGGTGGCGGTGGAAGTATTAATTTAACAATTGAATTTCCAAAATTGTTTAGATTAAATCCTGAAGAGAACACAGAAATTTCAGTATTAGAAGGCAGCGGCGATGTATTTATAAATGAAGAAAAATTCGACTATACCCCAAAACCTTTACAAATTAAAACTGAAAATAATTCTTTTAACCTAAAAGTAGATTCAAATATAGATGAAGATATTATTGTTAATATAAGAACATCAACTTTTTCTTTAATCTTAGCTTTAAATACTCAAAATTCACATGCGTCAGTGACAAGTTTTGAACCCTTTATTGAAACTGATGAGCCTGATTATGTGGATGAAAATTTATCACACAATGTAAACTTTCGCTCATCAATAACTAACATAAATAACTCTCAAGAAGCAATGGATTTTATCCAAAAATCAAATTTTGCCTTCCCAAATAATGAGGTTAATGTCAATACTATTAAAGATCAAGTTGATCTATCCCTAGGAGACCAATTTGAAAATGAAATTATTTATAATAAAACTAAAAAATGTTATGAAATTTCAATTTGGTCAAAGAATGATAAGCAAGACCTAGTTAAAGAGCCTCTTTATATAAACTCTGATGTAAATATAAATTTTGATGACCCTAAAATATTGAGATATTCAAGTCTTAGACAGATAACAGAAAATGACTCTCTTATTGAAAATGGCAGTTTGAAAATTGAAAAAAATAACTCAAGTCCTTACGGTAATGTTGTGCTTCCAATATCAAATTACGGAAGAAACTACACTATTGAGGCTGAGGTTATCCACAACGGCGGAGCTAATAATTCAAGATGGATTGCCCTTTCCTACGGTCTTAAACCAATTAATCCAAATGAAAATACTTGGTCCTTTTGGCAAATGGCTATAAGAAAAAATGCAACTGCAACAAATGGTGTCGAGTTTGCCAACATGACCCCTTCAGGCAATTGGAATGTAAAAGCAACTAGTCCATATAAGGAAGTATTAAAAGACAATACTCCTTACAAGTTAACAATTGTAGTAGAAGGTAATGAAGTGAGAGAGTATATAAATGACGAACTTTTAGTTGTTTCAAGTCTTCCTATTGAAGATAGAGATGGAAAAATTGCTTTTTCTTATAATAATGCAAATGCTGAGTTAAAAAGTCTCAAAGTTACTGGTGAAATTCCGAAAAATCTTCCAAAAGAAATTGTCATTGACGATATCCAAAATGAATATGTAAGTAATATTTATCAACCAAAAACTCAAATTCAAATCCCACCAACAATTGTGGCAAATAATTCTAATAATTTTACCTCCTTGGCATCAGGAATTAAGAGACCAGCCACAATAATTTTTGATTTAGATGAAGATTTAAATGTAATAGCATCTAACGCTAAAATCCCTCTAGGTTCAGCTATTGAGTCTATAAAGAAAAATGCAATGATTGCCTTTAGAACTAATTCTGAAAGTACAGCTTTTAAATTATCAAGATTTATAGATAATAATAAAATTGTTGATGCTTTTATTATTTCTAAAAATCCAGAAATCATAAAAGAAATTACAAATCATACTGGCATGAGAGGCGTCTTAGATTTTACTGACAAGGAAATTTCAAGGGATAATTTAATTAATATTGTTCACGAAACAAATAAATCCAATTCAAGGATCGCTCTAATCCCACAAAAACTTGCCAAGAGAGAAAACATCAAATATATTCAAGCTAGAGCTATTGCAACATGGGTTCTTTCAGATTCGGAAGACAAGAGTCTCTATAACAATATTTTGTCTGGGGCCTATGGAATTGTTACGGAAAAACCACTTGACGCCATTAATTTTATTGAGTCTTTTAAGGATCCATCCCTTGGAAATATCTTGACTAGAAATACAATAATAGCGGCTCATAGGTCTGTACACACAGATATTCCTATTGATATTCCTGAATTAAATCTAAAGGCAGGGGCAAATCTACCGGAAAATTCTATATCAGCACTAAAGGCTGCAATGGCTATACATGCAGATGCTGCAGAGTCTGATGTGTATCTTGCAAAAGATAATGTACTTGTTATGAATCATGACGCAAGAACAGGTAGGCTTTCAAATAAAGATGTGCTTGTTGAAGACTTAACTTCTTCAGAATTAAAGGAAATTAAATACAAAGAAAAGCCTGACGAAGGCATAGCAACTCTAGATGAGTTTTTTGATGCTAGTAAGGACTCCGACATAATACATGTAATTGAAATAAAAAGTGGCAATCTAAATATTGGATCTTATTTAAGAGATACTGTTTATAAGCACAATATGCAAGACCGAGTAATTTTTATTTCGTTTAGTAAAGAACAATGCGAAAAAATGAGAGAATTTATGCCAGAAATATCTGTTGGTTATTTAGGTGGAGTAACTACTGCTATTACTCCAAAAACTTTGGCTGTAAAAAAACTTACAGAAACTTTAAGCCCTATGAATGCTTTTTTCAACAACAACATGTCACTTGCAAATTATGAACAAGCTCAGTTTTCTAATCATAGAGGAATTTTATTTCATCCATGGACTATAAGGGATAGAGGTATTTATGAAGAATATTTCAGTAAATCTTATCATGGTGAAACAACTGACTTTCCTTTCTGGGGCATGGACTATTTATCTTCTGTAACAAGCTCAAAAGATAATTATACTAAAAAAGAAGTTGATAATAATAATTTTATAGCAAAATCAAACTTTAAAAATGGAAATAGCATAGATCTAAAAAATCCTAAACTCATTAAAATTAAAGATCAAGAAAATTTATTTTTGCTAGGCGACTCCTATGAATTAAACAATATAGGCAAAAAATATACTGTTGTTTCTGAAGTTTTATCTTTAAAAGAAAAAGGAAATGAAGAAGCAGTTAAACCTAAGAATCCAGAAGAGCAAACTAATCCTAGTAAAACAGAGGATCCAACTTATCCAGAAAGCCCTCAGAATCCAAATAATCCGCTCCCTTTAAATCCAGAAGAAAATAAAGAAGATTACTATTACAATTCTATATTCGACTTTAGTAGACATGACCACCCAAAGACTTATCCTGTCAACATTAGCTTTAAGGAAGATAATAAAAACAAGAAAAATAATTATCCTCAAGACATAAATGGATACTGGGCAGAAGATTCAATTAAAAAAGTTTTAGATGAAAATCTAATGGAATTAATTAATTCTAACTTTATACCTAATAAAAATTCAACTAGAGCAGAAATTGTTAGAGCTTTGGCGAAACTTGAAAAAATTGATCTAGATTCTTATGATAAAAAAATCTTTAAAGATGTTGATTCTAATACTGAAATCGGAAAAATGATTGCTTGGGCTTACGAAAATAAAATTATAGCCGGTTATGAAGATGGAAATTTCAGAATGAATAATTCCATAACAAGAGAAGAATTTGCATCTATATTAAATAGGTATGTTGTAAATTTAAATAAAAAATTTCCTCTTGAAGAGCCTGTAGCTTTTACAGACTCAAAAGAAATTTCAACTTGGGCAAAAGATGATGTTAATAAAGCTGTAGAGAGAGGCTTAATCTATGGTTATGAAGACAAAAGCTTCAAGCCTAAACATAACATTTCAAGAGCTGAAGTTGCACAAATCTTTACAAATTTAATGAAATAGTTTTAAATTAATAAAAATAAAAAGAGTTCTACTGAAGATAGCTAATAAATAAGTAAGTCTTCTTGTAGAGCTCTTTTTTATATAAATTTATAAATTTAATCTTCCTCCAATTTTGCCTGTACCACAAGCCTTGTATCTCCAGGCGAGCAAGTTTGTAGGGTCAAGATGTCTTCAATCTTCTTTGGAAGATCTCCATTAAAAGTATTTTTTTCTTTTATATATCTAAGGAGGTCTTCTCCCTCTTCCTCAGTGTAAGATGGACTCCTAAACTTGTCATAGGGACTGGCATTATAAACTGCAAAGACCTTGTATTTTTTGTAGCCATCAAGAGAATAAATTTCTATAAACCTATCTTCTGCAAAAAATCCTTCTTCTTCATACTTGTGAAGGTCCTTAAAGTTTCCTGCCCTAACATTGTTGTGCCCGTAAACAATTGTGTTTTGATCAGAAAAGTTTTCATCGTTCCTGTAGTCCATAAAGATGGCACCAAAGACATTGTACTCGTCCTTGTAATTGTGGTTTAGGTAGTAGTCGTTGTCACTTCCCTTGACTATTGGATAGTAAATCTCAGTTCCGCCAACCCTTATCCAGCCAACAATAGAAGGATATTCTTTTCTCAAGTCCTCAATTTTTTTTATGGCTTCAAGATTTTTCTTTTCTTTCTCATCAACTTTTGGATCAGGAGTCTTTAGCTCTTCTCTTTCGAATTTTTCTTGAACTTCTCTTGTGGCGTCCTTAAATTCCTTGTCTTCCTTGTTGTAATTGTAAATCCTATAAAGACTTGTAAGCAAGATTATCACAAGGATGACTTCTATTATAGTTAAAATTTTATTTTTCATATTTTTCCTTTCTTATGGTATCTTATATTCTAATTTTTATTAGTTCAAGTTGTTTTTTAATTTTAAATAAGAATTGTATTCTTTATAAATTTGACAACTGGCTCATTTTTAACTTATTATTATAATATAGTTTAACGCGATAAATTGATGCAGATACTTTTGATAGAGGTGTTTTTCTTGAAAAAAGATAAATATAGTGAAATGAAAAAGAAAATTCCAAATATAAAAAATATAATGAGAATTAGACAAAGTAGAAAGAAAGGTGATATGGGTTATCTAGATTTTTTCATGCTTGGTTTTGGATCTATGGTTGGAGTTGGCTGGGCAGTTTCTTCTAATCGCTGGATAGCTCTAGCTGGTGGTCCTATTCCTGCCTTTCTTGGATTTGTAATTGCAACTATTCTCTTAATACCAATTGGACTATGTCACGGGGAGCTACTTGCCACCCTGCCACAGGCTGGTGGGGTCATGGTCTATACTAGTAAAGCCTTTGGTCGAAACTTATCCTTTATTTCATCTTGGTTTCTTGCTCTTTCTTATCTAACGATACTGCCTTGGGAAGCTATTTATATAAACACAATTCTTAAAAAATTAGTTCCTTTCTTATCTAGTTCAAAGGTCCTTTATTATGTAGCAGGTTATCCAATACAAGCATCTTCCATCTTTCTTGGTATAGGGCTTGCCCTTTTGTTATTTTTTATAAATTTTAAGGGGGCAAATTTTGCTTCAAAGCTTCAATCTATACTTTCTATTTTAATAATTTTAATAGGTTTTATAGTCATCTTTTTTTCCTTTAAAGTTGGAAGTGTTTATAATTTCTATCCACTCTATAAAAACGTCGGCGAGGGAAATCACTCTTCACTTTTTGGTGGAATAATAGCAGTTATTGTAATTGTTCCCTTTTTTATGTCAGGTTTTGACACTATTGCCCAATCTGTGGAAGAAACTTCACCCGATAAAAAATTTAAAAATGTCGCCATTGCCATGGTTCTGTCTATAGTAGCAGCAGGTGCTTTTTATTCACTTGTGATTCTTTCAACAGGAAGCGTGTCCAATTGGCAAGCCTATTCTCTTGCAAGTCCGCCTGCCATGGGATATTTGCTACAAGACGCTTACAGAGGAAGACTTGGTCTTATTCTTGATAAATTAATTGTAATAGGAACTGTCTCTGGACTTTTCTCAACTTGGAATGGAATGTTTATGGCATCGGCAAGACTACTTCAATCTATGGCAAAAAATAATCTTATTCCAAAGGTTTTTGCAAGGGAGCACGCTGAATATGGAACTCCTGTAACAGCTCTTGTTTTCTGCTTTTTCTTTGCTGCTGTCGGTCCTTTTGTGGGCATGAATTTAATTGACCCCTTGACTAGTCTTGGTTCAGTTTCTTTTGTAATTGGATGGTTCTTAACTTGCCTATCCTTAGCTGCTCTTATTAATAAGGATAAGGATTATTATACTTCCTTTAAGGCTCCAGGTGGAAAACTAACTATTTATCCAGCAATAATAATTTCTGCTGTAATTGTAATCTCCACTTTCATACCAAAAACTCCTTCTTTTATGGGCTACACTGCCCTAATTATTTTCTTCTTTTGGTTACTTTTGGGATTAGCTTTTTTAAAATTTTATAATAAAAAAGATTAATATAAAAAAGAGAGATAAAATTTATCTCTCAATATTATACATAAACTCCTATAGCCAAAATTATTGAGGCAAGGGACATTAAAATTTTTCCTAATAGTATCAAAAAATTTTCCCATGACTTGTTTTCCTTATATATTTTATAATTTTCGGGGACTTGTCTTGCCCAAAAGATGGCAAAAATTATAAAAGCCAGGCATTTTAATAAATCCATATCAACCCTCCCTTATGTCAAAGAAATTTTCTGCTATCATGCACCTTATTGATCCGCCACCGTATTTTGAAATTGTGTCTACATCAACTGGCAGGATCTCATCCTGTTTTTCAATTTTTTCTCTATTTTCTTTTCTAAGATGATCATAGGCTGACTTGGCTATGACAAGGATATTTTTATCCTCTCCCTTTAATTCAAGGGAGTTTCCTGCAAAGTTATCAAATTCTTCCTTGTTAAGAGAAATAATTTCTTTTCCAGATTCTCTTAGGGACTTAAGAACTTCTTCTTTGTTTTCTACAATTAATTCATCTGCAATAATCGCAAATTTTTCTCCCACCATCATCATGACATTGGTGTGGTAGACATAGGTTCCCTTGTCTTTAGCCCTGAAATAAACTGGCTTTAAGTCAAAGCTATGACAGAATTTTAAAAATTCATCCTTGTCACATCTTTTCGAAAGACTCCCGTAGCAAATGTTGTTCCACCTGTCAATTACTACAGCCCCAGTCCCTTCAAGGACTTTTCCTTCATCATTTCTAAAGTCAACAACTTCTGCCCTGTCGTAGTCTAGAATTTTTTTAAGCTGTGGAAGAATTTTGTCATACTCTTCATTCCTGTTGTCTGTGTACATCTCAGAAATAAAAATTTTGCCAGGGAAAGTCACAAAGACATTGTTTGGGAAAATTGAATCTGGTGTCCTGTCATCAAAGTCACTAATTACATCAACTTGAATGTTTTTTGCCCTTAAACTTTCCACTGCCCTGTCAAATTCTCTTAGGGCTCTCTCTTGAATTTCTTCATCAGAAGTTTTCTTTGGGCTAACTTGGTAGACATTATCTGCCGCTGTTTCTATATTAAAATTAAAGGCGTAGGGCCTAACTAAAATTACTTTATTTGTTATCATTTCTTTCTCCTTTATATCAGTAAGATTAATTATAACAAATTTTAAGTAAAAAACCCTCCACTAGGGAGGGATAAGTTTTCGCTTATATTTTTAAATTTTTTACAAGTAATAATTTATTACATTCTCAAGAAGAAGGAGGTTTGTAATGCTTCCTATCCCACCGGGAACTGGTGAGAAGGCTCCAATCTTTCCCATAACAGCTTCTTCGTCAAGGTCTCCACGATACTTGCCTTCCTTGTTCTTTGAAGTCCCAATATCAATTACTACTGCATCTTCATTTAAGTAAGATTCATCAAGAACCTCAGCCCTTCCCATGGCAGTGAAGATTATATCGGCAGCTTTTGTGTGCTTCCTGAGGTCCTTGGTTCCCACGTGACAAACAGTTACAGTTGCAAGCTCATTAAGTAAAATCATGGCAAGGGGTTTTCCAACAACATTGGAGTGGTTAATGATAACAACATCTTTCCCCTTTAATTCATAATCATAAAACTCTAAAAGTTCGTGAGCAGCCTTCGGTGCAAGGGGAATAAATCCATCTAAGTGGCCGCTATAGACCTTAGCCCTATTAATGGGATTCATGCAGTCAATGTCCTTCTTGGGATCAAGGGCAAGGGAAATCACATCTTCGTCAATACTTTCTGGAAGTGGTCTAAAGACAAGTATTCCACCAATTTTTTTGTCTTGGTTTAAATCTTTTAGGCAATCCAAAATTTCATCTTGGCTCACATCTTCTTTAAATTCATTTACATCTACACTTACTCCAAGTTTTTCTGCAGATTTTTTTATTCCCTTTAAATAGGCAAGAGATCCATAGTCATCACCCACCCTAATAATAGAAATTATTGGCTTGTCCTTTAATTTTTTAATTTTTTCAACTAGGTCACCAGTCTTCTTTTCAACATAGTCCTTGGCATATAAAATTTTTGTCATGTTAATTCCTCTCTCGGGATATAAACTTCAACAGCTTCCTTTAAAATCTTTATCTTTACAGGAAGTTTTGGTCCCTCATCTCCATCTATATCAAGTCTTACTTCTTTATCATCTATTGAAGAAATCTCTGCTTCTTTAACGATGAAGTCCAAAACATTTTTGCCTTGCTCCACTTCTCCTTCTATTGAGTCTTTTAATAATTCAAGCCTATCTTTAATAGAATCCTTAGTTAGAATAAATAAATTTGCATATCCATTATTCATCTCTTTATTTTCAGATGTGAATTCAAGCTTTCCAATTTTATTTGAAAGTCCAACCATTAGGTGGTCTACTGGACCAGAATAATTTCCACCATCTGATTTAACGTCAAGATTATATTTTTCCGAGCCAGCTAACATTTCAATGGACTTTTTTATATAAGCAAGTCCTCCAATTTTTGACTTCTCTTCAGAAGAAACTTCATGAATTGCTTCTGGCACTGGCCCAATTGATGCAAAGAGACTAAAAATTTTATCGTTAACCCTTCCTAAGTCAATCTTTTCTGTCCTTTTAAAATCAAAAGACTCAAGTGCTTCTTCTTTATCTTGAGAAATATTAAGACTTTTGGCCAATAAGTTTCCTGTTCCACCTGGCAGTATTAGGAGTTTTGCTCTAGAATCAATATTTTTCATTCCAAGTAGGACTTCATTTACAGTCCCATCGCCACCATAAACTCCAATGGAATCTACACCTCTTATTTCTTCAACAAACTTTGTCCCATCTCCAGCTTTTTTTGTTTCTTTTAAGATAACTTCATCAAAATATTTTTTAAGCTTATCTTCTATTTTTCCAACAAATTCTTTCCCACTTTCATCCCCAGAATTTGGGTTGTAAATAAATAAAATTTTCATTTTAACATCTCTCTTTTACATCAATATACAATCATTCCACCGTTGGGAGAAATTATTTGTCCCGTCATGTAAGAATTTTTTTCTGAAACCATAAAGGCAACTAGTTCTGCAATCTCTTCTGTAGTTGCAAGTCTACCCATGGGTATGTCTTCTGATAAGATGCAGAGGTTGTCTGTCCCAATCTCTCTTGTCATTGGTGTATCCACTGCGCCTGGGGCAACTGCGTTAACTGTTATGCCTGAATAGCCAAGCTCTTGGGCCAAGGCCTTTGTCAGTGCGTTAATAGCTCCCTTAGTTGCAGAGTAGTGACTCTCCATGGACCCACCAACTATTCCCCAAATTGATGTCATGTTCAAGATTTTTCCTGAATGCTTCTTTAGCATATAGGGAAGGGCAGCATGGATTGCGTTATAAACTCCCTTTACATTTACATCAAAAATCTCGTCCCAAGTTTCTTCGTCAATATCTTGGAAGAGGGCGTAGGAAGAAATGCCTGCGTTGTTAATTAGGATGTCAACTCCCTTAAATCTTCTCTCTACTTCTTTAAACATCTCTTCAACTTCAGAAAATTTTCTTATGTCTGCTTTTATGGCAAGGGCGTCCTTGCCCATG
The DNA here is from genome assembly GCF_016726485.1 of Peptoniphilus harei. Classification (GTDB taxonomy): domain Bacteria; phylum Bacillota; class Clostridia; order Tissierellales; family Peptoniphilaceae; genus Peptoniphilus_A; species Peptoniphilus_A harei. The sequence continues at coordinate 1,137,617 of NZ_CP068103.1, read as the reverse complement.
TCTCTTATTTCTTTTTCTAGGTCTCTTGCTTCTTTCTCTGACTTGTTGTAGTTAATAATAATTCTGTAGTCTTCTCTTGCAAGCCTTCTTGCAATATCTCTTCCTATTCCACGAGAGGCTCCAGTTATAAGTACAGTCTTCATCTTCCCTCTTCACCAACCTTTACTTCATTATACCAAATTTATAAAAATTATTTTGCAAAAGAAAAAAGCCATGTCATTGACATAGCTTTTTAGGTAAATATGCTTTTAAATTATAGGTTTATTCTACCATCATCGAAGTCTTCTTCTGGGATAGGTTTCTTTACAATGTGTTTGTAATAGATTTTTTCAACTGCCATAGAAATAGCGTTGTCGCCTGTTACGTTACAAGCTGTACCAAAAGAGTCTTGAGTTAGGTATAGTGAAATTAAAATTGTAGCGAGTGTTCCTGATGAATCGATTCCAACTACTGGTAAGAATGGAAGGGCACTCATTACTGCTCCACCTGGCGCACCTGGTGCTGCAACCATAGCAACTCCAAGAACTGCGATAAATTTAAGTATTAGTGGGAAAGAGTGTGGCATATCAAACATTGTTAGTAATGTAAATACGCAAGCTGTAAGAGTAATCATTGATCCTGCTAAGTGAACTGTTGCACAAAGTGGGATACAGAATTCTCTAATTTGAGCTGTAACACCCATTTTTCTGTTACAAGCAACGTTAACTGGAATAGTTGCTGCAGATGATTGTGTACCTGCTGCTGTTAGGTAAGCTGGAACTGCTTCTTTTAAGCATTTGAAAGGATTTCTTCCTGTGTATGCTCCTGCAAGTGAAAATTGTACTATTAGGTATAGTAGGTGTAGTGCAATGATGCAGATGAAGATTTTCCAGAATATTCCAAGAATTGCAAATACTGAACCTGAGTATGATAGGTTACAGAAGTTACCAAAGATAAAGAATGGTAGTAGTGGAATTACAAATTTTGCTAGTACTAGATTTATAATTTCGTTGAATTCATTAATTGCTTTGTAAAATACTTCTCCAGATCCTTTAGCTCTTATAGCTGAAACTGTAAGTCCAATCATAAATGCAAGTACAAGTGCTGCTGTTACATCAATGAAAGGTGCTAGTGGAATTTCAAATAATGGTGCAACTTCATTTGCTGTTGCTTTTTGAATTTCTTCTGCAAGCTCTGGTCTAATAAAGCTTGGGAATATGTTTCTTGCCATTGTATAAGATAATGAACCTGCAATTAATGTAGATCCATATGCTAGAGCTACAGTTGCTCCTAAAAGTTTACCAGCACCTTCTGAAAGGTCTGCTATACCCTTAGATACAAAGGCAATAATCATTAGTGGGATTATAAAGTTTAGGAACTTTCCAAATAATCCTGATATTGTAATTGCTACTTGAGTTACAACTTCTGGTAAAAATTGTCCAACAAGAACCCCAAGTGCAATGGCAATAATAAGTCTAGGAATCAGACCTATTTTTTTCTTTTCTTTCATTTCCTTAATCCTCCTTAATATTTAAAAACTTAGCCCTGATTTCTTGGCCAGTTTTTGTGCCTGCTAATCCTCCAAGACCAGTCTCCCTAATAGATTCATGTAGCAAGTGACCAACTTCTCCCATTGCTTGACAAACTTCGTCAAAGGGAACAATTGATTTAATACCTGCTAGGGCCATATCAGTTGATATGAAAGAGTTCATAACACCTGATGCGTTCCTAAAAGTACATGGATACTCTACTAGTCCTGCTATTGGGTCACAGGCTAGCCCCATTACATTAATAAGTGTAATGCTGGCTGCGTTTAGTGCTTCTTCTGGACTTCCGCCAAGCATCTCAACTAGTGCAGCTGCTGCCATTGCGCTGGCAGATCCACACTCTGCTTGACATCCACCTTCAGCACCGGCGAATGTTGCATATTTACCAATAATTTGCCCTATTCCTATTGATGTCAGTAGTCCATTTATTAAAACCTCATCATCTAAGTCATACTTTTCTTTGGCTGCCATTAAGGCTGCTGGCATTATGCCAGAACTTCCAGCAGTAGGTGCTGCTGCAATAGTCCCCATGTTTGCGTTTGTCTCAGATGTGGAAAAGGCCATAGCCATTGCCCTAACTAGGAACTTGCTAGTTAAAGGGTCTTTTTCCTTTTGATAGTCGTTCATCATTTTTGCAAAACCGTCTATCATTTTATATTCAGTTTCAAAGGATTTGTCCAGTGTTTCTTGAGATGATCCTCTCATTACACCTAATATTCCCTTAAGTTTATCCTTCATCTCTTCTTCAGTCATATGAAGGGCCTTTGTTTCTTCCCTAAGAACTAAATCGTAGATGTGGATATTATCTTTTTTACATGCTTCAATAACTTCTTTAGCTGTATTTAACATTTAAACCTCCACATATTTTGATGTGATATATCTGGAATTATTTAACAATTTATCTACTAGATTTTTGTTTGCACTTTCATCTAACTCCACAGTTAGAGTTACAATATTTGTAAGCTCATCCTTAGTAGTGTTTATGGATTCAATATTGTAGGACTCGTCAGCAAGAATAGTTGACACGTCTGCTATTACACCCTTCTGTTCTGGATATTGGAATAAGAATGTAGGGAACTTGCCGTCATATTCTACTTCAATTCCATTGATGTCAACAATTATCATGTTTCCACCACCAATTGAAGACCCTATTACATATTCACTATCCCTATCCTTGTAATTAAATTTAATCTTAACAGTGTTTGGGTGATAACCTTCACCTAAATTCATTGGTATGAAGGAATACTTAATTCCCCTCTCATCTGCAATTTCATAGGCATCCCTAATAGAGCTATCGTAGGTTTTGAATCCCATTATTCCACCTAAAAGTGCCCTATCTGTTCCATGGCCCTTGTATGTAAAAGCAAAAGATCCATGAAGATAAAACTCAACGCTTTCATAATCATCTGGACATATTTTTGCAGCTAGTCTTGCAATTTTGCAAGCGCCTGCAGTGTGAGATGATGATGGACCAACCATTACTGGTCCAAGAATTTCAAACGAACTATACTCTTTCATTGGACTCCCCCTTATTTCTTAGACCTTATTTTAGCATAATATACTTAATTTGTGAAATGAATTTGGACCTAAAGAGTGGTTATTTAACTTATTCTTTCACTTTTATGAATGGATTAACAAAAGTTTGACTTTATCCCTTTGCTGTATTACAAACATTTGCAGCAAAACCAAATATTTCTTGCAAGTATATCATAGATAATATAGTATTAAATTATGAGGATATTATTTTCATTTATAGGAGGAATTTATGAAAGAACAAAACAAAAAAGTCAAAGACCAAAATGATGTCGGTGGCTTTCTGAAAGGTGTTGAAGTAATTGGTAACAAGTTACCTCACCCAGCCATAATTTTTGCAATACTTAGTGTAATCGTAATCATAGTTTCATATTTTGCAGCAAAATCTGGCATGAGCGTAACATACTTCGATGCTAAAGCAGGAGAAGAAGTAACTAAAGAGGCTGTTTCCCTACTTAACTGGGATGGTCTACGCTACATTTTTAACTCTGCAACTGATAACTACACAGGCTTTGCTCCACTAGGAACAGTACTAGTAGCTATGCTTGGTGTTGGTGTTGCTGAAAACAGTGGACTATTTGATTCCACTCTAAAGAAATTATTATCAAATGTTAACCCAACAGTTTTATCAGCTACAGTAGTTTTCGCAGGTGTTATGTCAAACATCGCATCAGACGCAGGATACCTAGTTGTAGTTCCACTAGGAGCACTTATCTTTGCTAACGCTGGTCGTCATCCACTTGCCGGTATAGCAGCTGCCTTTGCTGGTGTTAGTGGTGGTTTCTCAGCCAACCTTATCCTTGGTACAACTGACCCACTTCTTACAAACATCACAAACGAAGCCCTAAGAGCTGGTGGAATTGATATGGAACTAGCAGCAACTTGTAACTGGTACTTCCTATTTGTTTCAACATTCTTAATCACAATTGTTGGTACACTTGTTACAAACAAAATTGTTGAAAAGAACTTAGGAGAATACCACGGAACTTACCAAGTTGACGAAAATCCATTAACTGAACTTGAATTGAAGGGTCTTAGAAATGCACTTATAGCACTAATCATTTTCGTAGCTATAATGGCCTTCCTAATGTTCCCAGCAGGTGCTCCATTTAGAGAACTTGAAGAAGGTAAGAACGCAATGACTCTTAAGAACTTCTTAGGTCACGGACTTATCCCAGCAATGCTTCTACTATTCTTAGTTCCAGGTCTCGCTTATGGTAAGACAGTTGGAACAATTAAGACTTCACACGACTTAGTTGACACAATGACTAAGGCAATGCAAGGTCTTGGTGGATACATGGTACTAGCATTCTTTGCAGCACAATTCGTATCTTATTTCAATAAGACAAACCTTGGACTTATCCTTGCAAAAAACGGAGCAGACTTTTTAGAATCAATTGGACTAAATGGACTACCACTTCTACTAATGTTCATCTTGCTATCAGCCTTCCTTAACCTATTCATGGGATCAGCTTCAGCAAAATGGGCAATCATGGCTCCAATCTTCGTTCCAATGATGTATAACCTTGGACTTTCACCTGCACTTACACAAGTTGCATATAGAATTGGTGACTCTTCAACAAACATCATCACACCACTTATGTCTTACTTTGCAATGATCGTTGTATTCATGCAAAAATACGACAAGGACTCTGGACTTGGAACACTTACATCAATGATGCTTCCATACTCCATGTGCTTCCTAGTGGGTTGGTCACTATTAATGGTTGTATGGTACCTACTTGGAATTCCAGTTGGACCTGAAGCACCACTTCATGTACAAGACATGGTTTCAATGTTATTTATCTAAAATAAAATATTCTCAATAAAAATAAACCCGGTGGAAATTCACCGGGTATTTTTATGTCAGCTTCTATTAAATTGTAAGAAAATAATTCATGACTAGCTTCCAAAAAATTTAATTTTCAAATCATAAATCTTTATTTTTTTGTTAAAATAATACTATTCTTAATTGAAAGGAACTTATGATGAAACTTTTAAAAAATAAAAATTTGCATATCCTATATCTATTTGTCTTTATAGCACTTGCATTTGTAAACTATTTTTATCCAATAAATAAAATAGCTGTCTTGATATATAGTATTCTAAGCCTACTTATTTTAAGCTTTTTTGAAAAAATTTATAGTTTTAAGTTTAGTAACCATATAAAATGTCTTGCTATAATTTATATTATTTTAGTTTTGATAGAATTCTTTATTGAAGATTTTATTTCTCCAATGGCATCTGAATCACCACAAAATCATGTTTTTATTTTTCTTAGTTCCTTATCTATTTTAACTATTTATAAAATATTAAAATATAAGAAGCCTAATAAAAAAGGACGCTGTTAATTTAATCACAGCGTCTTTTTTAGCCTACACCAAAATCTGTTATTTCAAATAAAATATCAATTCTTGGATCATCTTCAAGATACCTGTATTTTTCTACGAACCACTTCACAAGATCTTCATCTCTTTTTATATCTGTGGAGTTGTTCATAAAAATATTTACTGTAGCATGAGAGAAATTTTTTATTATTTCCATGTCGCGGTCAATCATTTCTCTTGTCTGACCCTTTATGCCCACCATGACGCAGGGTGAGTCAAAATATTTTTTAACTTCCCTATAGTCTTTAAAGTTTGCACCTTTTTTTAGGACATTTTCCCTAAAGTCGTTATCAAAAGTTTCTATTCCCGTCTTAAAAGTTATGGGAATTCCAAAAAAGTCTCTTATCTCGTCAAGTCTATTCCTATAAATCCAGTGAGCTTCAAAAAATAATCTCTTTATATTTTTTTCTTCAACTACTTTTTTTATTTCTTTAAGCGTATTTTCTGTCAAATCAAAAACTGATGCAGAGTCAATCACTTCTAGGACTCCAAACTCTCCCGTGACATTTTTTAAGACTTCAAGATTTATCTCGTCTATCTTTTTATTATCTATCTCATTGTCTTCTATATAATCACAAAAAGTACACTTTCCCCACTTGCAAGGCCTTGCCTTTAAGAGGACAATTTCCCTCTTTGTCTTGTTTGTTATTTTTGAATACCTATTGATAAAATCATCTCCTTAAGAAGTTTATCTCTTATGACATTTTAACACAAATTTTTAATAAAAAATCTTCAAAGATATAAATGTTGACATGTCAACAAGTATTATTTATACTTAAATTTACATCAAATTAGTGGGGTGTTTATGCTAGATAAATTCAATTACTTTTCCAGCGAGATCTTTAATCTTGTAAAGAACTGGCAAAAGTTAGCAGGCCAAGTCATGAAGGACTTTGGCCTAAACGCAAGTCAGCTAATCTATATGCTGGCCCTTTACGACCACGACAAACTAAATTCTATGGAGCTTGTAAAAATAAGCGGCAAGGATAAGTCTGACGTGTCGAGGAACCTAAACCAAATGATAAAGTCTGGCATCGTAGAAAAAAAAATCAAACAATAAGAACAACTACGGAGGCAGCTTTTATCTCACAGAAAAGGGAAGGCTCATAGGTGCCAAGATAAGTGAAAGGACCATGGAATACATTGAGCTTGCAAACAAAAATATTTCAGGGGACAAGAAGGAAATTTTTTATGAAGTCCTAGGTGCCCTTTCAGAAAATATTGAGAACTTGACAGAAGAAAAACTTTAATTTGATGGAATTCAAATTTAGACTATAGATTTATAATTGAGAGGAAATATATGGCAGTAAAAATAATTGTGGGATCAACTTGTGATGTGGAAGAAAATATTAAGAAGGACTTAATAGTAGTTCCCCTTCACGTTACCTTTGGAGATGAAGACTTTTTAGATTCAGTTGATATTACAAAAGACGAATTTTATGAAAGACTAGAGAAGAAGGAAGAGTTTCCTATGACAAGTCAACCAACTCCTGTAGCCTTTATGGATATTTACAAGGAAGTAATCGATAATGGGGACGAGGCAGTGGTTATTGTCTTGTCATCAAAGTTATCGGGAACTTATCAAAGTGCCAAGCTTGCCAGTGAAGGCCTTGAAGATAAAATTTTTATAGTAGATAGTTTAAATGTCTCCAACGCAGAAGGTGCCCTTGTGGACTATGCCACAAGACTTGTAAAAGAAGGTAAGTCGGCGAGAGAAATAAAAGAAATCCTTGATGAAGCTAAGAAGAGACTTAGACTTGTTGTTTTAGTTGACACCTTAGAATACCTTGAAAAAGGCGGAAGAATTTCAAAGACATCAGCTCTTCTAGGAAACCTCTTCTCTGTTAAGGTCCTTCTTTCTATGAAGGATGGAGCAATTACATCTGTGGGCAAGGCCAAGGGAATAAAGAACGCCAACAATCTTTTCATTAGTGAAATAGAAAAGACTGGCTCCATTGACTTTGACATGCCAATAAAACTTGGCTACACAGGTCGAGATAGCAACAAAATTGAGAAATACCTAAGAGAGACAAAGAGTCTATGGGAAGATAAAATATCCTCACCAGAGTTTATACAAATCGTTAGCGTTGTTGGGACACACACAGGTCCAGGCGCCCTCTTCTTGTCTTACTTTAGTAAAGAAATTTAAGTTTTTAAAAGTTCCTAATTTTAGGGACTTTTTTTATTTACTTCAATAAGTTAAAGTCAAGCTAGATTTCTTTATCAAATTTGATTTCTATGGTAAAATATGGTGGATAGGAGTTGATTTATTGGAAAAAGAAACTGACTATAAGGGACTCTTTAGACTCTTCACAAGGTCTATTGTCATCTCCACTCTTGGAATGATCTTTCCCTTTCTCTATATTTTGTTTCCTTCTATGTATGTAGCTGAATCTGTGAAGGAAGGAATAATAAAAGTAATGGCAACACTTCTTGCTGTTGTACTATTACTTGGGGCCTTTATGGGACCTGTCCAAGCCATAGTTGTCTTTACAATCTTTGGTCCCTTCATCTTAATTTTTCACTACATGATAACTACGAAAAGATCTGTCTCCATGACTATCTTGGCGACATCTTTAATATTTTTTACATCAATAATGGTTCTATTCTTTGCCTTTGGGATCAATAGCGAAGTCCTAAATTCAAAGGAAACTATTAATGCAATTACAGAATTTTACAAAAATCTAGCAGGTGAAGATTTATTATCTTCAGGGACTATGGCGATTTTCACAGAAAATGTTGAACTTTACTACAAGAGGTTCTTGCAAATTCTCCCATCAGTCCTAATTATCACATCCCTTGTGACATCCTATATCACTTATACATGGGCTGGGAGGAGTCTTCTTGCAAGAGGAGTCTTTATTATTCAACCATCTTCTCTTGAATTCTTGAAGTTTCCAAGAGAGATTATAATCTTGTCTCTTGTGAGTCTTGCCCTATTTTCACTAACTGGCGACTACTTTGGACCCACAGGACAAGTCTTTATGATAAACCTAATGAATCTAGTGTTTTTTATGCTCTATGTATCTGGTCTTGCCATAGCCAAGTTTTATATGACGAGATTTGGAGTAAAGAGATTTTTACAATTTCTCTTAATAGGACTGAGCTTCACTATTTCATCTCTTCAGATTTTTGTGATAATACTTGGTGGTCTTGATCAAATTGTTAACTTTAGAAAAATTAAATAAGTGGGAATGCTATGAAAAATAATTATAATTTTAAAGATTTTCTTCCATTTTTTATTTTTGGAATAATACTTGTCCTTATCCTGCTCTTCCTTAGACCTCTTTATGGTCTTATTGGAATCTTGGGACTTGCTTATGTAGCCTTCTTGGCCTACAACAAAATAAATAGCAAAAATGAAGAAAATTTAAAAAACCTTGAAAACTTAAATAAAAGATTTGATTCCCTGACTAAGCAGGCAATCTTTGACATGCCCTTTCCCCTAGTTGTTACTGACGAAAAGGCAAAAATACTTTGGTACAACACACCCTTTATCAATCTTTTCAATGAAAAGGATGTAATTGACAGTGACCTTGAGAACCTAATTGGAGACATTGATATTGCCAATATCTTAAATTCCAATGGTGAAAGGACAATACCCGTTGAATTAAACAAAAGATTTTTTAACATCTATACAAATGTTGTTAAAAACAAGTCTGAAAAGGGAGAAGGCAGGTCTGTCCTCTTTTATCTAGTGGACAACACTGCCTACCAAAATTTAAAGGACAAGTACACTGATGACTTTGCCATTGTGGCAAAGGTGGAAGTGGATAACTTTGATGAGGCCATATCTTCTGCTCCGTCAGAAATCAGACCCCTTCTCATTGCAGAGATTGACTCAACAATTTCTCAATACTTTGAAGAGTATGATGCCCTTGTGAGAAAGTCTGATGAGGACCTATATCTTGTTGTTATGAACTTTAAGTCCCTAAGGGCAATTAAGGAAAAGAAATTTGATATCTTAGATGACTTGAGAGACCTAAACAAGGGGAACTCAATCCCCATTACTCTTTCCATTGGAGTTTCTTCTTTTGGACTTAACTTCAAGGATGCCTATATTGAATCAGACTCATCTCTTGACTTGGCCCTAGGTCGTGGAGGCGATCAAGCTGTTGTTAAGGTTGAGGATAATTATGAATTCTTTGGTGGAAAATCCAAGGCTGTTGAAAAGAGAAATAAGGTTAAGGCAAGGGTTATTGGTGAGGCTCTTAAACAATTAATTGAGAGGTCTGAAAATGTCTACATCATGGGCCACAAAAACCCCGACATGGATGCCATTGGTGCAGCTATTGGTTGTCTTCGTGCAACCTTAAACAGGAACAAGGAAGGCTATATTGTCCTTGAAAAATCCAACCCTTCTATTGACAATTTAATTGACAGGATGAAGGAGGAGGAACCAGAAATTTATGAAAAAGTAATTTCTAGGGAGACTGCTCTTAATAGGATTAAGCACTCTTCACTCTTGGTATTAGTGGATAATCACAAGCCATCCTTTACAGAGTGTCCAGAACTCTTGGACAAGACTAACCAAATTGTTGTTATAGACCACCACAGGAGGGGCAAGGAATTTGTGGACAATCCCGTTCTACAATATGTTGAACCCTATGCTTCTTCAACTTGTGAACTTATAACTGAAATGCTAACTTATATGTCAAGCGACTTAAACCTAACTCACTTTGAGGCCGACGCCCTAATGAGTGGTATAGTTGTAGACACTAAGAACTTCTCCTTCCAAACTGGTGTAAGGACCTTTGAAGCAGCTTCCGTCTTAAAGAGAGCTGGAGCTAACATGATAAAGGTAAAGGCCCTCTTCCAAGATGACTTGGACACCATGGTTTACAGGGCAGAAGTAATTCACAATACAAAGATGATCCACGACAATATTGCTGTATCACGCTTTGATAAGGAATCCAACAACTCTGTTCTCGTTGCAGCCCAAGCTGCCGATGCCCTACTTGATATAAATGGAATTGACGCATCCTTTGTTCTCACAATAAATGATGGCAAGACCCACATATCGGGAAGGTCTCGTGGAGAGGTTGTTTCAGTCCAACTTATCTTAGAAAAAATTGGTGGAGGCGGCCACTTGAATATGGCTGGAGCCCAACTTGATACAACAGACTTAGACGAAGCAGAAAAGATTTTAACAGAAGCTATTGACGAATATTTAACTGATAATAAAAGCGAGGAATAATATGAAAGTAATTTTAATTAAGGACGACAAAACTTTAGGTAAAAAAGGCGAAATTGTTAACGCTAAGACTGGCTATGCTAGAAACTTCTTGCTACCAAGGGGAATAGCTATTGAAGCTACTCCTGAAAACATGGAAACTTGGAAGAAAAATAAAGCAGAAGAAGAAAAATTAGAAAAAGAAAACCGCGCTAAGGCAAATGAAATTAAAAAAAGAATTAGCGAAATAACTTTAACTATTAAGGCTAAGGCTGGAGAAGGTGGAAGACTTTTTGGTGCCATCACTTCTGCTGACATTGCAAAGAAATTAAAACAAGAACACAAAATTGATGTTGATAAGAAGAAAATTGTCCTTGAAGAAAACATCAAGGAAGCTGGCATGAAAAATATTGACATCAAGCTTTACCCAGATGTTGTTGCCACTCTAAAGGTTAATGTTAGACCGGAATCTTGATCGATATGGAAGCAAAGGGAGAATTAAATTTTAATTCTGTTTCAAATTTAAAGATGCCTCCCCACAACTTGGAGGCAGAGGAGTCAGCTCTTGGATCTATGATGCTTTCCAAGGAAGCCATCACAACATCTATTGAGCTCTTAAAAATAGAGGACTTCTACCAAGAGGCCCATAGAAAAATATATAATGCCATCTTAAATATTTACAACAGAAATGAAGCAGCTGATGTTATAACAATTGCTGAGGAACTCAAAAAAACTGACGACCTTGAAGTAGTTGGAGGCATCACCTACCTTGCAGATCTTTCTTCAAATGTAACTGCAGTTTCAAATATTAAATACTACTGCAAGATCATCAAGGAGAAGGGAATCCTAAGGGAACTTATTGATTCATCAGACAAGGTAATTTCTGCTGCCTATTCTCCTGATGCCCAGGCAGACCTCATCATTGAGCTTGCAGAAAAATCTGTCTTTGAGATAACTCAGGATTCCACAAAGAATGGGCTTGTAAATATTAAAAGCATTGCCCTGGACTCCTTCTCTGAAATGGAAAAAAAGGCCCAAAACCCCAACGCCCTTACGGGACTTACAACTGGTTTTGTGGACCTCGACAGAAAAATTTCTGGACTTCAAAAGTCTGATTTGATTTTATTGGCAGCAAGGCCTTCCATGGGTAAGACTGCTCTCATGGTTAATATTGCAACAAATGCCGCCCTAAGAGGTGGGGCATCAGTTGCCGTCTTTTCTCTTGAAATGAGTAAGAACCAACTCTTCCAGAGAATTATATCTTCCACTTCACACGTTGACCTCCAAAAGGTAATTAGTGGTAACTTAAACGAAGAAGAGTGGACAAAAATAATCAACACCATGCCCATTGTGTCCAGCCTAAAAATGGAAATCGACGACACAGCAGGGATCTCTCCACTAGAGCTAAAGGCCAAGTGCCGAAGGATGAAGGTGGAAAAGGGACTTGATTTAATTGTAATTGACTATCTCCAACTTATGCAGATGTCATCAAGGTCTGAATCTAGACAACAAGAAATTTCTGCCATATCGAGAAACCTCAAGGCCATTGCCAAGGAATTAGAAGTTCCTGTCATTGCCCTTTCACAACTTTCTCGTGCCCCAGAACTTAGGACTGACCACAGGCCAATCCTATCTGACCTTCGTGAGTCTGGTGCCATAGAGCAAGACGCCGACATCGTAATGTTCCTCTACAGGGACGAGTACTACACAAAGGAAGAATCGGAAAAGCCAAATGTTGGTGAAGTTATTATTGCCAAGCACAGGAACGGTCCAACGGGAACTGTTGAATTGATGTTTAAGAAGGAATTTACAAAATTCTTGAACTTACAGAGAAGCGATTAATAAGTAAATAAAATTTTTAAAGACCCTTGCACAAGCAGGGGTCTTATTTATATTTTTAACCTATAATGTTATAATAGGTTTTGAAAAATATTGGAGGTAAATATGATTTTAGACTTAATAAAAGTAATCTTCCTTGGAATAATCGAGGGACTTACAGAATTTTTGCCTGTGTCATCAACAGGCCACCTTATAATTGCAGACAGTTTTATAAAACTTGAACCCAAGGCTTTTTCCAATGCCTTTAGCGTCATCATCCAGCTTGGTGCCATCCTAGCAGTAGTTTATCTCTACTTCTATGACATCAACCCCATAGCCAAGGGCAAGCTTGTCCCAGTCATTGGAGAAGAAAAGTACAATGAACTTAGCTTCAAGGAAAAGTTTAAGTACAGGGACCTTGAAACAATGAGGTTAATTGCAAAAATTATTGTGGGCTTCTTGCCGGCAGCCTTCTTTGGTTTCCTCTTAGATGACTTCATCGACGCCCACCTTTTTAACCCTATTACAGTTGCCATTGCACTTATCTTTTACGGAATAATAATTATTGTCATGGAAAAAAATAATAAGGACAAGGACTTTAAGTACGAGACCCTAAACGACATTGGTCTCAAGACCGCCCTCTTCATTGGCTTTTTCCAATGCCTTGCCATGGTGCCAGGCACATCTCGTTCAGCAGCGACAATTATAGGTGCCATGCTACTTGGTTGTTCAAGAACAAGCTCTGCCAAATTTTCCTTTTATCTTGCAGTCCCAACAATGCTTGGTGCCACTGCACTAAAGATCTTAAAAATTGGCTTTTCCTTTAGCCTATGGCAATGGTTCTTGATCCTAGTGGGAGGAGTAATCTCCTACATCGTTGCCCTTGTTGTTATCAAAAAATTCTTGGGCTACATCCGTCAACACGACTTTATCCCCTTTGGATATTACAGGATTGTCCTTGGTCTAGTGGTCCTATGCCTTGGCTTTTTCAATATAATTTGAGGTGAAAAGTATGAAAGATTTTAATGTTGGATTAATTCAGCTGCCTGCTAAGGGCAACAAAAAAGAAAACCTAAAGACTATGGAGGAATATGTAGCCCTAGTAAAAAAAGAAGGGGCTGATGTGGTTTGTCTTCCAGAAATGTGGAACTGCCCTTACCAAAATTCCTACTTCACAAAATTTGCTGAAGAGGACTTTGGCGAAACTTATGAAAAGATGAGCCAAGTGGCAAAAGAAAATGAAGTTTATTTAATTGGTGGGTCCATCCCCATCAAATCAGGCGACAAGATTTACAACAGGTCATATGTCTTTGACAAGAAGGGCCGAGAAATCTACAGATATTCCAAGATCAACCTCTTTGACATAGAGGGCTACAAGGAGTCTGACACAATTTCTGGTGGCAAGTCCCTTGGAGTTTTTGAAACAGAATACGGGACTTTTGGCCTTGCAATTTGTTTTGACTTGAGATTCCCTGAACTCTTCCAAACTTTTAGGGACTATGGAGCAGAAGTCATCTTCGTCCCATCAACCTTCATGAAGAAGACTGGAGAAGTTCACTTCCACCTCTTAAATAGGGCTCGTGCAGTGGACTCACAATGCTACGTGGTCTCTCCTGCCATAGCAAGAGATGATGACTTGTCAAAGAACGCCTACGCTCACTCTCTGATAATTGACCCAAGTGGCAAGATTGAAGTGGACCTTGGCGAAGACAAAAATTACTCAGTCTTAAAATTAGAAAATAATAAGGTTAAGAGGGAAAGAGAAAAACTTCCCCTTGAAGTATCTAGAAAAAATAGAAAATTATAATTTATAAAAAAGAAACTCTTACAAAATTACTTGCAAGAGTTTTTTTTACGCCTTGGAAGTTAAACAAGGCTTTTTTAAATTTTAAATTCCCTTAGTGTATAGATAATAAGAATAAAAGGCTGGAATTATTCCACCAAGTATAAGTGGAACTAAAAATACAATTTCACTTTTTAAAAATACTGAAACTATAAGAGAAATACCAATTATTACAAAGCAAATACCACCTAATCTGTGGGTCCTCCTCCAGTTCTCGTCACTGTTAAGGGTCCAAGGTAGCTTTATCCCCATAGTGTAGTTCCTCTTTGTCTTTGGAAGGTAGTTGCCAATGACGATAAATAAAAGACCAACAAAAAGTGGAATTATAATTGAGACATTTACATCCCTTCCCAGTCCAACCATGACTGTTATAGTGTAGACCACTATAATTATAGCTGGCATGGCAAGCTTGCTAAGTGTCATTAAGAAGTTCTTTTGCTTCTTGTTCCTTGGGTCGTTGTCAAGCATAAAGCACGCGAAGATATTCATGACTACAAGAAATCCATGGGTCAAGACCATGGCATCAAACTTGGAACTGTAGTCATCAGCTTGACCCTGGAAATTCCAGTGGGTTGGAAGCTCTGCTGGCATCTTGTCGTAAAACAAGATATTAAAAGTTATTAAAATTAAAATTGATGCAATTATAGAAATTATTGAGCTTTTCCTAAGCCTAAATTTATTTTTCATCTGGACCTCCTTTGAATTTCACAATCCATGTAAGTATTTCTTCGAAAACTGAAGTGTTGAGCTCGTAATAAATAAAATTTTTTTCTTTTTCTTCGTAGATCAGGTCTTGGTCTTTTAAAATCTTTAAGTGGTGGGAGATCGTCGCCTTGGAGAGGTCAAACTGTTCGGCAATTTCCCCTGCGTTCATCCTGCCCGACCTAAGCATATTTAAAATCTCCAGCCTAACTGGGTCTGACAAGGCCTTAAAGGTATCAGAAAACACTGGACCACTTCCCTTCCATTAATTCTATTTCGATAATTATCTAAATGGTTAATTTAATTATATAAAATTTATTTTTCTTGTCAAGACTATTTTGAAATTTGTCTAAATAGTTTAATAATTTTTGATTTTTAACTATAACTTTACAAGTCTTTTCTCAATTCACAGGTACTGTGATTCTTTTCAAAATCAATCTAAAATCTACTAACCAAGAAAATAATTATTACTAAAAACAACTTATAAATTTTCTATTCTATAAAATTATAATCTTTCACAAGTCAAAAATTATTTTCAACAACTTTGTCTTTCCCGCTCTAAAAAAATCAAAAAATTTAACTTTAATTAACTTTTCCCACAAAAAATAAAAATATAACTTATAATAATTAAAAGACTCTCCTTTTTCCTTACTTATGGACAAAGTTAAAGCTGACATCATTTCTAAGAATGAAATAGCTTCCAGTATGTGGTATAATTTTACCTGGAAGGTGAAATTATGATTCAAAGTTTAGTCAAGGCAGCCAATGTTTTAGACATCTTAAAAAGTGAAAATCGAGAACTTACAATTGCAGAAATCTCTGAATTTTTAAATATACCCCCAAGCACAGCCCACAGAATCCTGTCAACCCTAATTGGTGTTGGTTATGTGTCAAAAGATGAGAGGACTCACCTCTATGGCTTAGGGCCAGCCCTAATTCCCCTTGGGATCAAGGCATCATCCAAGCTGGATCCCCAAGCTGTTGGCAAGGCAGTCCTAGAAAAACTGTCTGATGTGACTATGGAGGATTCCTATTTTATTATTAAGTCTGGGGACAAGGGCCTTATGCTTTCAAAGGCTGAAGGCAAGCATTCCTTAAAGATTGTGGAAAATTTTGGAATAGAGATTGATCTCCACAAGGGTGCAATTAGAAAAACTATACTTGCCTTTCAATCTGATGATTATATAAACTACTACTTAAAAAAGGACCTTTCCGACTACCTTGACTCACCTGTTGACAAGGAAGCCCTGAGGCATGACTTAATGCACATAAGAAACAATAAAATTTCTGTCTCTGATTCAGAATACATTGATTCTGTCATTGGCATTGGTGCCCCTGTATTTAATTACAAAGACCAACTTGTTGGCGCAATTGGTGTGGTTATCCCCAAGGAAAGGATCACAGAAGAGTCCAAAAAAGATTATATAGAGGCAGTGAAAAATGCCGGCATTGATTTTTCAAAAAATTTAGGACATTCAGACTAATTTTAACTCTACTTTTAATGGTAGAGTTTTTTTTGTTGGAAATTTTTATTAAGTCACAATTCTTTATCAAGTTACAATTAATTATTAACTCACAAACTCTTATAAAGTCACAATTTTTCTTCAACTCATAATTTTTTATCATCTTACAATTTATTATCAAGTCACAAACTTTCATTAAGTCGTATTTTCTTATCAAGTCATAACTTTCCATTAACTTATAATTTTTTATAAAGTCATAAATTTTCACTTACTCACTTCTTATAATACCCCTCCAGATCTAGCTTCTTTTAAAGGTCTCCCTAATTTGATAAAATATATCCAGGAGGTCATTATGCCAATACTTAGTTTAACAAATATAAAAAAATCCTATATTGATGAAGAAACTATTAGAGACGGAAACCTAATAGTGGAAGATAAGGATAAAATTGGTCTTATTGGAATCAACGGAAGTGGCAAGTCCACTCTTTTTAATATAATTACAGAAAACCTCTCCTACGACGAGGGAGAAATTTTTAGGAAAAAAGATTTAAAGATAGGCTACCTGGAGCAACAGCTTAGCCTTCACACTGAAGGATCTATTTACGACAACTGCCTTTCAATCTTTGCTGACCTAATAGAACTTGAAAAAAACTTGAGAAATCAAGAGCACATAATTGCAGAAAATCCAGACAATCTTGATGAAGAACTCATGAAGTACCAAAGGCTCCAAGACGAGTTTCACAAGAGGGATGGCTACTCTTACAACTCCAAGATCAGGGGGACACTAATTGGTCTTGGCTTCACAGAAGAGGACTTTGACAAGGACATCTCCACCCTATCTGGAGGGCAAAAGTCTCGTGTGGCCCTGGCCATGCTCCTCCTTGAAGATGCAGACCTGCTCCTACTTGACGAGCCTACCAACCACTTGGACATTGGGGCCATTTCTTGGCTGGAAAAATACTTAAAGGACATTGACAAGGCCGTCATCATAATCTCTCACGACAGGTACTTTTTAAACAACATTGTCTCTAAGATTGTCCTCTTGGAAAATGGTGGAACTAAAACTTACAAGGGCAACTACGACAACTATATGAGGCAGAGAAAGAAGGACTTCGAAGTCCTAAAGAGGCAATATGAGGACCAGCAAAAGGAAATTAAGAGACAAGAAGAAATTATAAAAAGATACATGAACCTTGGCCGTGACAGGTTTATCAAGCAGGGCAAGAGCCGTAAGAAGATGCTGGATAAGATGCAGAGGATTGAGATGCCAACTTCCAACAAGAAGACCAATCTCCACTTCTCTCCCAAGAAGACTTCGGGAAGGGATGTCTTGGAGATTAAGGACCTTTCAAAGTCCTTTGGCGACCACCAAGTCTTTCATGACCTCAATGCTTTTGTCTACAAGAATGACAAGATCGGCCTAATTGGTCCCAACGGTGTGGGCAAGTCCACCCTATTTAAGATCATTGCAGAAGAAACTTCTCCAACATCTGGAGAGGTCAGGCTGGGGTCCAATGTGGACGTGGCCTTCTTCTACCAAGAGCTTGACAACCTAAGCCTAGACAAGACTGTCATGGATGAAATTTGGGACGAGTTCCCAAAGCTTGAGCACTTCCAAATTAGGAAGTACCTTGCAGAATTTCTCTTTGTGGGCGACGACATCTTCAAGACCATTGATGAACTTTCTGGAGGAGAACGAGGAAGGTTATCACTTTTAAAAATTATGCTAAAGGGGGCAAACTTCCTTGTCCTTGACGAGCCTACCAACCACTTGGACATTGACTCCAAGGAGATACTTGAAGACGCCCTCTTGAAATACGAGGGAACTGTACTCTCCATCTCCCACGACAGGTACTTTTTAAATAAGACTGTTGATAAGATTTTTGAGATGACTGAGTCTGGTATCAACACCTTCCTTGGCAACTACGATTATTATCTTGAAAAGACCACTGAAGTGGAGTCTGATGACGAAGACTACAAGTCCAGGACAGAAATTGAAAGAGAAAAGCGTGAAGAGAGAGAAGAACGCAAAAAAAATAAGGCCCTTCGCAAGGAAAAAGAAAAAATTGAAAAAGATATTTCAACATTAGAGGAAAAGTTATCCACAATTGACTCAAAACTTGCAGACTCTAACACTTACAGCGATTATCAACTAGCCAGCGATTTATCAATAGAGCGTGAAAGCCTTGCAAATACTCTAGAAGACCTTTATGAAAAGTGGATGGAACTTGAGGACTGACAAAAATCTTATCAAGTTTCTTTCCACAAGCCTACTTGTGATATAGACTTTATCCCCAGCTTTATCCACATTATCCACAAGGATATGAACATTTGTCTTGAAAAGTTCTGCACATTTCATGCACATTTTGAAAAAATTATCATAAAACAAGAAAAATTTGTAAATTTACAAGAATTTTAAGGGGATTTTATAAAATTTATACAATCTTATCCACAGTTTCATAAAAGTTATCAACTTTTGTGGGTAAAAAAGAAAAGAGCTAAGAAAAAGCTCTTTTTTTTGTGTAATTTTTCAATTTTCTGTGGATTGTTTGTCTTTAAAGTCTTTTTATCATGTCTTCTGCTGGATCCAAGATTTCTATATCAGTCAACTTTTTAAATTCCTCTTTCATGTAGGGGAAGTGGGTGCAGGCAAGGATAATTCCCTCAGGTCTTTCTTCCATCTTGTTAAAAAAGTTAAAGAGGTCTTTTAGGTCAAGCTTTTTTATAATTTCTTCTGGGGCAGTTTTCTTTTCGATTTCTTCAACAAGACTTAGGATCCCAATAGAAATTGTGTCCCTAAAATTCTTTTGGCAAAGAAGGGCATCAACTCCATGGGCTGATTTTGAGTTTGCTGCAAGGATAATTAACTTTTTATACCTAGAGTCAAGATCTTTATAAAAGTCCAAGGGAGTGATAATTTGGATGTTCTGGCGGCGAGATAAGTCCCCCAGATCTATTGATGCTGAAAGAGAATTGCAGTAGATAAAAATTTTCTCTCCACCAGACTTTTTTGCATCCACAATTTTTTCTTCAACAAGTCTTGTGAGTTCTTCTCTTGAATAATATTGAAGGAGGGATTGGTCCTTGGGGTTCTTGGAAATAGGATAGGATAGAGTTTCAAATCCCCTCTCCCTCAAGAGGTCCACTCCCATCCTTGTGTCTTCATGAGTTCCTGCGAATACTCCAACTTTCATCTTCTCACTCCTTAAAATAAATCCACTTTAAAGCCTTGGGCAAGACCTTGTAGTCTATCTCCCTTGCCCTATAAATTTCTCCGTCAATATTATATAAAAATTCTCGGTCTGATGAAATTACTCCAGACCTTGTAATGATTTCTCTCACTCCAGGTTTTCCCAGGTGGGTCCCCTTCCGATAAGATAAAAATAATTTTATTATCCCCCTTGGCCCCATTTCATTAGCCAAAATTAAGTTCAAGAGCCCATCATCAAGCCTTCCCCTTGGTGAGGGATTAAATCCATTTCCATAATAGGACCCGTTGCAAAGGGCGGATACCAAAAATCTCCCTTTGCTTTCTCTTTCTATATTATCTTCGTCCCAATAAGAAATTTTTAAATTTACAATTTCTAAATTCGCCACGCTCTTTATAACTCCGTAGAGGTAGGCAAGCTTGCCTGATATATCCTTCCTCCTCATGAGGTCATAGGCGTACTTCAAGACATTGGTGTCAAAGCCAAGGCTGGTTACATTTATGCAAGTCTTTCCATTTACTTCTACTAAATCAATGGGCGATATTTCATAATTTAAAATATTTGAAAGATCAAAGGGCCTGAAGTTCTTGGAAAAGTCGTTGCCCGTTCCACCTGGTACAAGTCCAAGGGCTGTCTCACTTCCCCTTAATACACTAGCAACTTCTGATAAGGCACCGTCTCCTCCCTTTATAAAGAGGAGGTCGCCGCCACTATCCCTAAAGTCTTCTGCAAAAGAGATTGTGTCCCCAGGCTTTTCTGTAATTTTAATTTCGTCTTCCTTAAAATATTTTAAAAGTTCCCTCTCAAAGTTTTTGTCACGGCCCCTGCCCGACTTGGAACTTATTATAAATAATTTTTTCATAATTCATCACTTATATTTTATTATAGTAAATCTTTAAATGTTTTCCAATAATCTCTCCTTAATTTGGGTAAAAAAGCCTTGGAGGGATATTATGAAATGGCAAGGTAGAAGAAAAAGTTCAAATGTTTCCAGGTCTAAGGGTGGCGGTGTTGCCCTTGGTGGCGGAGGACTTATAATTGCACTTATAGTTTTTTTAATAACAGGAAGTCCAAGAGATGCTATTAGGTCAGGTCTAGGCGGGGGAGTCCAAAACTCTCAACAGGAATACCAACTGTCTGATAGGGAGCAAACTCTCTACGATTATTCATCAGTTGTCTTGGCTGACACCGAAGATGCTTGGCACGAAATTTTAGAAAAAGAAGGAATAAGGTATAGGGAGCCCAAGATGGAAATCTTCAAGGGCCAAGTAAAAAGTGGTTGTGGTATTGCCAACTCAGGCATGGGACCCTTCTACTGCTCACGTGATGAGACTATCTACATGGACCTTTCCTTTTACGACTCACTGATAAGAGACTTTGGGGCTGACGAAGGAGACTTTATCCTCTCCTATGTTATTAGTCACGAGGTTGGTCACCATGTCCAAGAAGTTACTGGAATAATGAAACAATACCAAGAGCTTGCAAGTCAGATGTCTGAAAAAAGAAAGAAATGCCCTAACAGTTAGGCTTGAGCTCCAAGCCGATTACCTGGCAGGAGTTGTGGCAAGATACCAAAAGGACAAGGGCTATCTTGACCCAGGCGACATTGAAGAGGCAGTATCAGCTGCTTGGTCCATAGGGGACGACACAATCCAAAAGAAGGCACAAGGCTATGTAAAGCCAGAGTCCTTTACCCACGGATCCAGCGAAGATAGGGTTCGTTGGTTCAAGAAGGGTTACGAGGCTGGCGACTTATCAGATTGGGATACCTTTAATAGAAAAAGTATATAAAGTCATACCAGCCTAGGGCTGGTTTTTTCTTGCTTAAAAAGTCCTATTAATTTATAATTTCCTTAAGCTTATTATTAAGGACGAGGACCAAATGGAAAAACACTTTAAAAATCTTACAAAAACTTTATTTCTTATTATAAATCTTATTTTCTATAGGACTTCTCTTGGAAGCCCCACAGGCGACAAGGGCCTTTACATATTGATTATTTCTATTATCTTGACAGGTCGTCTCGACTATATTCTTTTAAATCTATATCCCAAGAAAAATTATAAATACACTGTGGTGGGCTTAATTGTATTTTTAAAGATTGGCCTTTCCATCTACTTTAGGGAGTTCCATTCCTTTGATATATTTGGAAGGATTGGGCTTGCAAGAGAAGCTGGCGGAGTTCTACCTGTGATTTTCAAGGATTTTTCTCCTGCCTACTTCCTCATAATTTTAGCTGGCCTAGGCCTTGCCTACCTGATAAAAAAATATTATTGGGAAGAAGCCTTTAATAAGAAAAGATTTTATAAAGAACTTGGAGTATTTTTTGCCATCCTCATCTTACCTGGACTTTTTATAAAGCCCCTAAGGGGAACAGAAGTCTATACTTCAACTTTTTTATCTCCTCTTTACACAAGAGTGGAAGCCAGGCAAGATGCCAAGTCCCTAGAAAAGACTGACATAAAAAAATACTTTTCTTTTCGAGGATTTAAATCCAATGAATTTACAGGACTTGCCCAGGACAAAAATATAATTTTTATCCAATGTGAGTCCCTGCAAAATGCCGTGGTCAATAGGACCTATAATGGAGAAGAGGTGACTCCCTTCCTAAACTCCTTGATAAAGAAGCAGGGTTCTATCTATTTTAATAATTATTTTGAACTCCTAGGCTTTGGCAACACATCTGATGCTGAGTTCGTCTCCATGACATCTGTCTATCCTACCCTTGACGGTCAGGCCTATTCTGTCTACAAGGACAAGAAAACTTATGGACTGCCAAAGATTGCCAAAAAGATGGGCTATGAAACTCTAGCCATGCACGGCAACACAGGCAAGTTTTATAATCGCCAAGAAATCTATAAAAATTTTGACTTTGACAGGATTTATCTTGGGGAGACTTATGACCAGACTGACCAAGTCATGATGGGCCTATCAGACAAGTCCTTCTTTGATCAGTCCTTTGACAAGATAAAAGAGATTGAAGATGAAGGGAAGAAATTTTTTGCCCTTATGGTAACACTTACAACCCACACTCCCTACAATCTGCCAGAAAACTTGCGTGAGATTCCAAAAGAAGCTGATGATAAGACGGACTTTGTCTACGATTATATTTCCTGTGCTCGATACACCGACAGGGCCATGGAAGAATTTTTTGGCAAGCTAGAAAAATCTGGCATCCTAGATAAGACTGTAGTAATTATTTACGGAGACCACCACGCCTACACCCTTAACAAGGAAAAGGATAAGGAGTCCATGGAGAGGTGGCTGGGACGTGAAATTGACTACGACGACATGATGAATATCCCCCTTGTCATCCATGTCCCTGACTTTAATAAAAATATTACAAGACACAATGTTGGCTCACAACTTGACCTCTATCCCACTATCTTAAATCTCATGGGCTGGGACAGAAGTGACATCCCTACATTTGGTATTGACCTTCTTGGTTGGGGCAAGGAAATAGAAAACAACGCAGTCTATCCCCAAACCTACCTCTTAAAGGGTTCCTATATAAATAGGGACCAGGTCTTCGAATACTCTCGTGACGGAGTTTTTGAAAATTCCAGATTAATTGACAGGAAGACGAGAAGGCCCCTTCCCCTTGACCAAGCAAAGAAGGAATCGGACTGGGCCAAGATTTGTATCGACTACTCTAAAAACCTAATGACCAATGACAATTTAATAGAATTAGTGGAAAAAAATAAAGAAGACTGATTAATTACCAGTCTTCTTTTCTTCTTTAAGTCTTAATATTCTAATAAATTCTAATATAAACAAGATTAAAATTCCCAAGAAAAATCCAGGGATTGAAAAATTATATAAATTTAATGGTGGATTTCCCCCAAGAGTTGTGGGGCCCATGACAATTGCATAAAGAGACCCTATTATCATACCAAGAATTAGATACATCATCTTGTCACGATTTTTTCTCAGCCTTTCTCTTATAATCCTTATGGACATTAAAATACCAAAGAATACTCCAAGGGCCATGACCACAAGGGGCATTAGCTTGTCGAAGTTAAACCTCATGACCTCTCCTAGGGCTTCCACCACAGGTATGTAAACTCCTGCTATGAGAAGAATTGATGACCCAGAGATCCCTGGCAAGACCATGGCAGATATTGCAAGTCCACCTGCTAAGAATAAATAAACATAGTCAAAGACATTGGGATTGATTAAGTCGAAGTCACCAATGAATTTTGATTTTCCCTTAAAAATTACCAAGAGGATAACTATAATTAGACCAATAAAAATAAAATAAAATTCTTCTTTATTGTCCCTTAAAATCTTTATCTCGCTGGAGATTAGAAAGGGAAGTGACATGAGGGTCAATCCAAGAAAGACTGAAGTCATAAAGTATATTTCCTTTTGAAAAAGTTCTGACAGGAAAAAAATACTCAATAAGAGGCCAAAGAGCCAACCTAGACCGAGATTAAAAAGATACTTAAAGGCTTCTTTCCTCTTTTCCCTTTGACCTCCAAAAAATTCGTGCAAATTATCTATAAATTTATCATAAAAACCTAGGATGAAGGCAAGGGTTCCCCCGCTGACCCCAGGCACAGAGTCGGCTATTGCCATGACCATCCCGTTAAAAAAATTAATTAACATAATTCCTCCATCTATCTATGATAACATTTAATTGTAAAAATTATTTTTAAAGAAGGAATTTTTACAAATTTTTAATATTCTTTAACAGATTAAATCTTTATCCTTTAAAATTCTTTTATTTAGGTATATATTAATTAATAAGATAATATCTTACTAACTACATAAAAATTTGACAAGGAGGATAAACATGAAAAATAAAAAATTTTTAGGGAGTTTAATAAGCATACTTCTTGGACTGGGACTTGTTACTTACACAAAGGACCCTTTCTTAAGCATCTTTATCTATATCTGCCTTGTAGCTATTTACAAGTTAATAAGAGCTTTGATTTTAGAAGCTAAATAAAGTCTAGAGGCTCGACAGAGTCTCTTTTTATTTGATTAAATTTAATAAATATTTTCTAATAATGGGTATAATATGCCTAACAAAATTTTAGGAGGAAATATGAAGAACATAAACGTAGACGAACCTGTAGCAAATCTCATTGAAAAATTTCCAAATTTAAAAAACATTTTAAAGGATTTAGGTTTTATTGAAATTACAAATCCCCTAGCCCTTTCTACTGTTGGAAAAATGGTTTCAATAAAAAAAGGAGCCGAAATAAAAAATATAGACTTGGATTTAATTAAAGAGAAGTTGAGAGAAGAAGGCTTTAATCTAGTTGATGTTGAAAATGTTAGTGATGATTCCAAAGAAGATAATGATAGACTTAGTCTCTTAAAATCCTATATCGAAAGACTTTCTAAGGGCGAAGACTTGGAAGCTGTTAGAAGTGATTTTGTAAAAAATTTTAAGGATGTCTCTTCAAAGGAAATAGTTGATGCTGAACAAGAACTAATTATGAGTGGCCTTCCCCTAGAAAAAGTCCAAAAACTTTGCGATATACATTCTGCACTTTTCCACGAAAGTAATATTGTAGATGAGAGTCAAAAGGATTTGGGAAAAATTCCAGGTCATCCTCTAAATATCCTAAGTATAGAAAATAAAAAAATTAAATTTTTAGCTGATGAAGTCAAAAATAGCAAAGACAAGTTAGCTAAGATAAGAGAGCTTTTAAAAATAAATTCTCATTACGGCAAAAAGGCTGGACTTATTTATCCCCTTTTGAAAACTAAATATGATATTATTGGTCCCAGTGATGTTATGTGGGCTGTCGATGATGAAATAAGAAGTGACCTGTCACATATTGTAAAAGCAAATTCTTATAATGAGGAAAACTTAAATAAGGTTTTAGATAGGATCTATGAAATGATATATAAGGAAGAGAATATCCTCTTCCCACTTTTAAAAGAAAACTTCACAGAAGAAGAGTGGAATAAAATCTATGGCGACTTTGGAGAATATGGACTAGACCTAGTGGATGATTTCCCGCTTTGGAAGGACTACAAACCCAAAGAAATCCTACCAAAGGAAGAAAATTCTTATGGAAGTCTTGAATTCGAAACTGGAAGTTTAAAGATAAAGGAAGCCCTTCAAATTTTTAGGACCATTGATGTAGAGCTAACCTTTATAGATAAGGATGACTTTGTTAGGTATTATTCTGAGGGAAAGGACAAAATTTTTCCTAGACCTAAGTCTTGTTTAAATAGAGATGTAACTTCTTGTCATCCTCCAAAAGTTGTGCCAATGGTGAAGTCCTTGCTTGATGATTTTAAGAGCAAGAAGAGAGATCGTTTAGTTATATGTAAAGACATTAAGGGAAAGAAAGTCTTAGTTAAGTACCTTGCAGTTTATGATGAAGCTGGTGATTATCTGGGTACTTTGGAAACAGTTGAGGACATAAGCCACTACTAATGAAATGAAAAAAGAAGCCACATTGAAGTGACTTCTTTTTTTAATCTTCACATCCTATAACTTCATTGTAAATTTCCTCTGCCCTGTCCATGTAAATGTCAGATAGGCTTGCACGGAAGGGTGGTGTACAGAAGAAGAAGGCGATAGCTGCAATTACTCCAAATATAATTGCTAAAATAGAAAGAATCTCCATTCCTTTCATGACAAAAATAAGCGAAATGAAAGCAACTACTCCACATATTAAAGTAATCTTATAGGCCTCCACACCTGCCATAAAGCTTTCTGAAAATAATTTTATACCTGCCTTTACTATAAGCTTAAGGCTGTCAAAAAAGGTCAGGTCCCTATATCTCTCATCTGCCATGAAGAAATTCAGGTAGGCAAAAATAAGAGATGTGAAAATCATTACTAGGGTAAATAAAACTATTAAGCTTATTACAATCTTGGTGTCTTTAATTGCATAGTCAGAAAATAATAAAAATCCTGCGCCTGATGCAAGTGCGGCAAGGGTAAGTAAGACTACAGTAATGGCTCCCACCAAGATATTCATCAAAAAGACCTTGCCTGTCATAGTCTTTATGCCTCTAAAATAATCAGAAAAGCTCCCTTCCCTGTTATAAAGAAGTCCCCTGCAAATTATGTAGTCAAAAATAAAGGCTACAAAGCCACTTAGAATTGATAAGTTGCCGTCAGCAATATTTTGCAAAATTCCAGAAATTATTGCATTGACAATAAGTATTAAGATAATAGATCCGTAATTGTACTTTCTCATTAAACCATCTCCTTAGATCTTTTTATAAAGTTATTCTATCACAAATTAATTTGCCCTTATAGGACTTTTACCCAGGTGTAAAATTTCTAATTATTCATAAGCTTAGGAAATCTTCTTTATAAATAAACATAATCAAAAACATTGGGATTAATTAAGTCGAAGTCCCCAATGAATTTTGATTTTCCCCTAAAAATTACCAAGAGGATAACTATAATTAGACCAAGGAAGATAAAATAAAAGTCTTCTTTATTATCCCTTAAAATTTTTATCTCTCATGAATTCCTCATAAATTTCTTCTGACCTGTCCATGTAAATGTCAGATAGGCTGGCACGGAAAACTGGTGTGCAGAGGAAGAATGCGACAAAAGCTATAACCAAGGCTATAAAAATAATTGCAGTAAAGGGCTCTATATTTTGTAGTGAAAAAATTCCAGGAATAAATCCTATCGCTCCTAAGATTAAACTGATCTTATAGGCTCTAAGACCTGCCATAAAGCTTTCTGAAAATAATTTTATACCTGCCTTTATAATAAGCTTTAAGCTGTCAAAAAAGGAAAGGTCCCTGTATCTCTCGTCTGCCATAAAGAAATTCATGTAGGCAAAAATAAGAGACGTAAAAATCATTACTAGGACATATAAAACTATTAAGCTTATGACAACCTTGTTACTGTCAATACTTGTAAAACCATAAAATACTATGGAGCCTGCACCTGATAAGAGAGTTGCTAACAAAACTAGGATTACAGCAATGGCTCCCACCAAGATATTCATCAAAAATACCTTGCCTGTCATGGTCTTTATTCCCCTGAAATATTCAGAAAAGCTTCCTTCCCTGTTATAAAGAAGTCCCCTGCAAATTATGTAGTCAAAAATAAAAGCCACAAAGCCACTTAAAAATGACAAGTTACCGTCAGCAATATTTTGCAAGATTCCAGCAATTATTGCATTGACAATAAGTATTAATAGAATAGATCCGTAATTGTACTTTCTCATTAAATCATCTCCTTAGATCTTTTTATAAAATTATTCTATCACACATTCCCTTTGTTTATTATATTTTTAACCGACTTTATAAAAGCTTATCTTTAAGACTTTAACAAAAGTTTTTTGGTATCGATTTCATTTTTGTGTTATAATAAATTTCCGAGCTAAACAAAAGGAGGTGAATTATGTTTTTAAAGAGAGAAGATATTGTTGAAAAAATTGAAAAGTCAATTAAAAAAAGTGAGAGATTCATTGGTCAAGGTGAGCTTGCAACATACATACCAGAGCTTGCCAATGTGGACCCTAATGGCTTTGCCCTATCTATTGTTACTACAACAGGAGATGTCTACAACTTCGGTGATGTGGACAAGGTCTTTTCTATGCAATCCATTTCAAAGATCATTTCATTAATTATGGCTTTAAATGACAACACAATACAAGATGTCTTGGCAAAAGTTGGGACAGAACCAACAAAATACAAGTTTAACTCTTTGATACCAATTGATGATAAGCCATCTAACCCACTGATCAATGCCGGTGCAATAACAACTGCATCTCTTATTGTGGGTAAGGATGTAGACGAAAAATTCCAAAGAGTTATGAATTTGGTAAAAAAATTATCTGACAGCGAAAATATTAGCTTCCTAAAAGAAGTCTACACTTCTGAAATGGAAACTACTGATGTAAATAAGTCAATTGCCTACTACCTAAGGAGCAAGAAAATTTTTTCATTAAATGCTGATGAAGTATTGGACTTATATGTAAGAAATTGTTCTATAGGTATTAACGCAAGTGAGCTTGCCCATCTTGGAGCAGTCCTAGCAAATGGAGGATCTGACCTCGTGACAGGAGATGAAATGATCTCAAGAGAAACTGTGAAGATTGTCCTTGCACAGATGGCATCCTGCGGGATGTACGAAGAAAGCGGGGAATTCCTATTAAATGTGGGGATCCCATCAAAGAGTGGGGTCAGTGGAGCAATACTTGGTATTGTACCTGGCAAGTGCGGCATCTGCACCTACTCACCAAGACTTGACAAGTCGGGCAACTCAATTCGCGGCAAAAACCTCTTGAAGATTTTGTCAAATGACTTAAACTTAAATATATTTTTATAAGGAGCAATTATGGGAACAATAATACAAACTATACATGACATAGGAGATTTACTTGGACAAAAAATGTATGCTGATGCCTTCTCAATGACTACTGGTCTATTAAGTGACAGCATTTATACATACCTACTTATACCACTTTTACTTGGAATTGGAATTTTTTACACTTTCAAGATCAAGGGTGGACAAATATCAAATATTGGACACGCAATAAAATTAATCTCTAAACCAGCAGAAGACAAAAACTCAATTTCACCTTTTAAGGCCTTCACTATTTCAGCTGCCTCCCACATTGGTACTGGTAACATAGTTGGTGTTGCCGCAGCAGTATCTATTGGTGGACCTGGTGCAGTATTTTGGATGTGGATAACAGCCCTTATTGGTGGAGCATCCTCTTTTGTAGAAAATACTCTTGGACAAGTTTTTAAAGAAAGAAATCCAGATGGAACATTTAAGGGCGGACCTGCCTTCTACATGGAAAAAGCCCTTGGAAAACCAAAACTTGCAGCCCTATTCTCAATAGTTATTGCCCTAGTTTATGGTATTAACTTTAACGCTATGCAAGCAAACACAATTGCAGCTGGCTTTAATTCTTCCTTTGGACTTGACAAAAGAATAGTTGCAGTTTGTCTAATAATCCTAGCTGGACTAATTATCTTTGGCGGACTAAGAAGAATCGCCGATGTAACAAGTTTACTTGTACCTTTTATGGCAATTATTTATATGGCAGTTGTACTTTTCATAGTAATAAAAAATATTGCCCTAGTGCCACACATGTTTGGCCTAATCTTTGAAGGAGCCTTCTCCCTAAAGGCAGGCTTTGGTGCTCTATTTGGAACAGCAATCCTAAATGGTATTAGACGTGGACTTTTCTCCAACGAAGCCGGCATGGGTGCAGTACCAAATGCATCAGCAGTAGCAGACGTATCTCACCCTGCTAAACAAGGTCTTATCCAGGCACTTGGAGTTTACCTTGACACAATCCTTGTTTGCTCAGCAACAGCCTTTGTTATAATCCTAGCAGGAGAAGGAATCTATGCATCAGACCTACAAGGACTAGAGATCACACAAGCAGCTCTTGTAAATGAAGTTGGACCTTGGGCAAACTACTTCCTAACATTTTGTGTATTGATGTTTGCCTTCTCATCAATTGTTGGTAACTATTACTATGGAGAAAACAACATCTTAAAACTAAACCTTGGCAAGAACGCCCTAAATATCTACAGGGTTATTGTTCTTATAGCAGTAGTGCTTGGTTGTGTTGGAGACTTCTCCATTGTTTGGAACACAGGAGACGTATTTATGGGAATCATGGCAGTAATCAACCTAATAGTATTAATATTCTTAGGAAAGATTTCTGTTGGCGTTTACAATGACTACATGAAACAACTTAAAGAAGGTAAGGACCCTGTATTTAATCCAGAAGATGTTAGTGAACTAAAAGCATATTTAGATAAAATTACAGCATGGAATAAGAGATAAAAAAAGTCGCAGCCTGGTCTGCGATTTTTCTTTTTAAGATTTTAAATTATAAAAGACCCCACTGTGGTATAATAGAAATACAAGATACATAAAGGAGGAAGACATGAAAAAAGTACTTGGCGCTCTAGTGGCAAATGCCTTGTCATTTTACCTACTAGACCTAATGTTTAGCAATGTATATTTTGAAAAAACAAGTGCCTTTGTGGCAATGGCAATAATCTTTTCACTGGTTAACCTTACAATAAAACCAATCCTAAAGGTTTTGTCCTTCCCAATTACACTTTTAACTCTTGGACTATTCTCACTGGTTGTTAACGCAGTAGTCCTTAGCATTGCCTTTAAGTTTGTGTCCACAGCCCACATAGGAAGCTTTGGAACAGCCTTCTGGGCATCAATAGTTCTAAGTTTTATAAACAGTGCTATAAGAGAATTTTTGAGCAATAATTTTAACTAAAGACATTAAAAGAAGCCGTAGGAGAAAAAAATCCTGCGGCTTCTTATTTAACGGTATTTAATTACCTCAGTTGCAAGCTCAAGCATATCAATGGCAATATTAAAGTTTTCACCAAAGAGGTCAAAGACAGCATCTTCAGAGAGAACTCCACATGGAAGATCTTCAGGCAATTCTCCCTTGTCATATCTCTCCAAGTCGTCAAAATATTCTTGGGAGCTATAATAATTGCTCAGCTTCATATATTCTTCTTGATGGTCAGCAAATTTTTCAATTGCAGCCCTAAGTTCTACAATCAAATCATTGTGATCATTTAAAATCTTTTCCATCTCACTAATTCTCTTAACAGGATCCATAATATCCTCCTTTATAAAATAAGAAAAATTCTTCTATCTTAATAATTATAATATAAAATAAAAATAATCTACATAAGTTTATTTTAAAAAACTTAAATGTAATAAAAAAGTCAAGTTCAGTTGCCCAAACTTGATTTTTGTTTTTTTGAAACTATAATCTTAAACTTAAATTATTTAAGCTTAATAGGAGATCTTTTTAAATCTTAAATTTCTACTACTTCCCTATCCCCTGCAAAAGTTGAAAATACTGCTTGGCCTTCTTTAAAATATAGGACAGTCATCTTGCCATCATCTACTGAATACATATTTTCTAGGGCCTCTTTGTTTTGCTTCATCATTTCTTCTCTAGCTTCTATCCTGTCATCTTCTTCTAGGACACCAGTTAGTCTTATCCAAGTTTTGCCATCAAAGGCAGTGACTTCAACCTTAGGGTTTTTCTTGATTTGCTTGTAAACATCTTTTTCCTTTGATGTCACAATATAAATCCTACCTTCAAATTCTGCAAGGGCACCTAAGGGTCTAACGCGAGCTTGGTCACCATCTTGGCTCGCTAAGTAAAATACCTTAACTTTTTTTAAGTAATCGTAAATTTTATTCATAATATTTCTCCTTATTTATTTCTTTACCCAAAACTTACCTAGAAACACAAAAAGAGAAGCCCTAAGCTCCTCTTTTATACTTCTCAGTCTTCCATTAAATACTTTACTACTACTGCTGCCATTGTCTTTGCACAAATCACCATGGCATCTTCTCTTATGTCAAATTTTGGATTGTGGTTTGCATAGGGCGCATCTTCTTTCTTTGCTCCAACGAAATAAAAGCATGATGGCCTTTCCTTAGCATAGTAGGCAAAGTCTTCTGATGCTGTTTGCGGTCCTCCGTCATAAATTTTCTTGACTTCTTTTATATCTGCTTCTTTAATTGCATCTACTACAAGGTCTGTCATGGCTGGGTCATTGTAGAGGACTGGGTAGTCGCTTTTACATTCTACTTCTACTTCCATGCCAAAGGTTTCGCCAATTCCTCTTGCAATCCTATCTATTTCTCTTTCAATTTTTTCTCTTGTTTCATCTGTCATGGACCTAATGTCTCCTGTAAGTCTCACAGAGTCCTTGATTATATTAAAGCTTCCTTGACCTTCAAAAGACCCAATTGTCACAACTCCGTTTTCAAAGGGAGAGAGCCTTCTTGATACAATAGTTTGGACTGCTGTTACAAAGTGTGATGCTGCAACTATGGAGTCATTTGCCAGGTGGGGCATGGACCCGTGTCCGCCTGTCCCTTGGAACTTGATTGAGAACTTGGACCTACCTGTTTGGGTGTTGCCCTTGTGGTATTGGACTTCTCCAAAGTCCATGGCTGACATAACGTGAATTCCAAATACATTGTCAACCCCATCTAGGACTCCAGCTTCAATCATAGATTTTGCTCCTCCTGGAGGTGTCTCTTCTGCGTGTTGGTGGATAATGACAATCTTCCCCCTAAGCTTTTCCTTCTTTTCCAATAAGATGTCTGCCAAGACCATTAGGTAGCCTGTGTGGGCATCGTGGCCACAAGCGTGCATGACTCCAGGATTTTTTGATGCAAAGGGAAGTCCTGTCTCTTCCTGGATTGGTAGGGCATCAAAGTCTGCCCTAAGGGCTATAGTCTTGCCTGGTTTTCCTGTGTCGATTACAACTCTTAGTCCATTTCCTCCCATGTTTTTTGTGACTTCCACATCCTTGCCCTTGTAGTAGTCGGCAAGGTATTTTGCAGTTTCTACTTCTTCAAAGGAAAGTTCTGGGTTCTCGTGAATGTGGCGGCGGTGGTCCACCATTTCATCTTGTCTCTTATCTATCTCGTCAAAAATCTCTTTTAGTAACATTTTTCTCCCCCTCTTAAAAGTCTATTTATAAGATTATACTCCTAAATTTTTGTATTTTAAAGGGACTAGAAAACTAGCCCCTAGGTATTTTTATATTTGTTTTTTAATTAATCTTCTTTAAAGAATTCTACTCCTGCAGTGAAGATGTCTTCAAGTTCCATGTCAAAAATGTTCTTGAAAGTATTCTCTACAAATCTTTCACTGTGACCCATCTTGCCAAGGATCTTTCCATCTTCTGACATAAGTGCTTCAACATTTAAGAGTGAACCATTTGGCGCATCTTCATAACAAATTGCAACTTGTTCCTTGTCAAGGATGTCCTTTATAACTTCTTCACTTGCAATAAATCTTCCTTCTCCATGGGAGATTGGCACCTTGTAAGTTTTGCCTTCTTCTAGCCTTGCAAGCCATGGTGAATTATTTGAAATAACTCTTGTGTCCACAACTCTTGCAATGTGTCTTGAGCAAGTGTTGTAAGTTAGGGTTGGATCATCTTCTTCAAGGTCCTTGATCTTGCCGTAAGGAAGAAGTCCTGTCTTAACAAGGGCTTGGAAGCCGTTACAAATTCCAAGTATAAGTCCGTCGTTTTCTTCTAATAAAGTTTCAATTGCCTTTTTAACTTTTTCAGACCTAATTACATTGGCTATAAATTTACCAGATCCTCCTGGTTCGTCTCCTAGTGAGAAACCTCCAGGTATTGCAAGGATTTGTGCCTTGGAAATTTTTTCTGCCAATTCATCAAGTGATTCTTGAAGGGCTTTTTCGTCCTTGTTCCTAAATACAAGAACTTCAGCTTTTGCTCCTGCTCTCTCGAAGGCCCTTGCTGTGTCGTACTCTGAGTTTGTGCCAGGGAAGGCTGGTATAACAACCTTGACTTCATCAACTGGCTTCTTGGATTTCATCCTTCTCTTTGGAGCCTTAGCTTGGTCAAAGTCTTCAAGTTTATGTGAGTCAAGTGGCTTGAAGATCTTATCCATTGTTGTGAGATAAGCCTTAGATAATTTTTCTACATCTAACTTCTCTCCATTTACAATCATTTCATCTTCTTTGAAGTCACCAAGTTTTTCTATGAAGTCCCTGTCTTCTTTGTATTCAACTATAAAAGATCCGTAAAGTGGTGAATAAAGGTCATCTAATCTTATGTCAAAGCCAACATTATCAATTGCCATTTCAAAAATTTGTGGAAGGCTTCCCTTGTGAGTAATTGCTGCTGCAGAAATTATGTTTCCAGCTTCAATTTCTTTTTGTAGATTTAGGAAGTTTTCCTTTGCCATATCTAGGTCAAGCGCTCCAATATTATCTCTTTTTGTTTTTATAAGACCAATCTTGCCCTTGACCTTAAATTCTGGACTGATGATATTTTTTGCATCAGCAGTATTTACTGCGAAGGAAATTAGTGTTGGTGGAACATTTATGTCTTCGAAGCTTCCACTCATGGAGTCCTTGCCCCCAATTGGTGGTGCGTCAAAGAATCTTGATGCCTTTAGGGCTCCAAGAAGTGACTTAAGTGGTTTTGACCAAGACTTCTTGTTGTCCATCTTTTCATAAAATTCTTGGAAGGAAAGTCTAATACCTTCTACTGGCGCTCCTGCTGCCACAAGTTTTGCAATTGATTCAATAACTGCATAGTAGCCTCCAAGGAATTGTGATTCTTCAGATAATTTTGGATTAAAGCCATAGGACATAACTGAAGCTGTCCTTGATTCGCCATCATCTATTGGGATTAGGGCTGCCATAACTTGGGCTGGTGTATTTTGCTTTTTGCCTCCAAGAGGTTGTAGGACTGTTGCTGCTCCCACTGATGAGTCGAAGAGTTCGATCATATTCTTCTTAGAAGTTATATTTAAATCAGATAAATATTTTTCAAGGTCTTCAAGTCCGTCTTTGTTATTTAAGAATTTAGGAAGGTCTTCGCTTACAACTTCAACTTCTTCAAATCTTTTGGCACCAGTTTGGTTTACAAAGTCGTAACTCATGTCGCAGATAAGTTCGTCTTGGTAGTACATCTTTAGTCTATTGTCGCCAGTTACTTTTGCAACCACTGTTGCTTCAAGATTTTCCTTGTCAGCAAGTTCCATAAATTTGTCTACGTCGTCCTTGTCGATAACAACTGCCATTCTCTCTTGAGATTCTGAAATTGCAATTTCTCTTGGTTTTAGGCCCATGTATTTTAGTGGAACCTTATCAAGTTTGATTTCTATAGAGTCAGCAAGTTCACCAATGGCAACGGAAACTCCACCTGCACCAAAGTCGTTACATTTTTTGATTAATTTTGCTGCATCAGGATTTTTAAATAGTCTTTGGATTTTTCTTTCTTCTGGGGCATTACCCTTTTGGACTTGGGCAGATTCTGTTTCTATAGAAGAAACATTGTGGGACTTTGATGAGC
This sequence comes from Peptoniphilus harei, assembly GCF_016726485.1. GTDB lineage: Bacteria > Bacillota > Clostridia > Tissierellales > Peptoniphilaceae > Peptoniphilus_A > Peptoniphilus_A harei. The sequence goes on along the minus strand of NZ_CP068103.1, from coordinate 1,102,155 downwards.
CTGTTGCTCCACCAATTCCGTCCCTACCAGTTCTACCACCAAGAAGGATAACTACGTCGCCTTCACTTGGTTCAATTCTCTTTACATTTTCAAGAGGACAAGCTGCTATAACTGCACCAGTTTCCATCCTCTTTGCCACATAGCCTGGGTGGTATAATTCGTCAACAAGTCCAGTTGCAACTCCAACTTGGTTTCCATAAGAAGAGTAGCCAAGAGCTGCTTCTGTGACAATTTTCTTTTGTGGTAATTTACCTTCAAGAGTTTCTTCAATTGGAGTGAAAGGATCTCCTGCTCCTGTTACCCTCATGGCTTGGTAAACATAGGACCTACCAGAAAGTGGGTCTCTTATGGCACCGCCAAGACAAGTTGAGGCACCGCCAACAGGTTCGATTTCTGTTGGGTGGTTGTGGGTTTCGTTCTTAAACATAAGTAGGTAGTCACGGTCTTCTACTTTGCCATCAACTTCTACCTTTGCCTTGATCTTTACAGAGCAGGCATTTATTTCAGATGAAACTTCTAAATCTTCTAGCTTTCCATTTTTTCTAAGTTCCTTGGATAAAATTGTGCCAAGTCCCATTAAGGTAATTGGTTTTTTAACTCCAAGCTCTTCTCTCATCTTTAGGTAGTCGTCAAAGACTCTTTTGATTTCCTTGTCAAGCTCAGTCACAACACCAAAGTCAACATCAAGTTCTGTGTTAAAAGTTGTGTGCCTGCAGTGGTCAGACCAGTAAGTATCAATTATTGCAACTTCTGTTTCATTTGGGTCCCTGTTTTCTGACTTGAAGTAGTCTTGCAATACTTCTAAGTCTTCTGGACTCATGGCAAGGGATTTTTCTTCAACAAATTTAACAAGTCCATCCTTGTCGAGCTTGTTAAAACCATCATAAACTAGGTTTTCGTGGTTTTCTTGTGCCTCTTCTCTAAGTTCAGTTTCCTTATAAACATCAACTTCTTGAGAGTCAACTGGGTTGATTAAGAAGGCCTTAATCTTTTCAAGGTCAGCCTGGCTCACTCCTCCAATGTCATAAACTTCTGTGACCTTGGCCCTTAGTTTTTCGTCAGTGAAAAGGGCAAGGGTTTGGATAAGTCCGTCTTCCCTGTTGTCAAATTGGCCTGGTTGGTATTGGATTCCAATTGGGTTTTCAAAAGATTCTTCTAACTTTTTGTAGTCTTCATAATAAACTTCTTCTACTGGAGCTTCATAAAAAACACTGGCCAAAGTTTTTTCTAGGCTTTCATCCTTTATGTCTATGTCGTATCTTCTATAAGTTTTTATATAAGTAGCTTCGATTCCAAGAGAATTTTTGATTTCTTCTCTTAGGGCCTTTGATTGGTGGTCAAATTCATTTTTCTTGCAGATATAAATTCTCTTAACATTATTTTTCATCTTCAATTAACTCCTTTGGCTCTACTGCGTAAGATCCATTAAAGCAGGCTTCGCAGAATTTATTTTCTTTCATCAAAGTTGCATCTAGCATTCCCTCCATGGATATGAAGGCAAGGGAATCTGCTCCTATCCTTTCTCTCATTTCTTCCACAGAATAATTTGCGGCAATAAGTTTTTGCCTAGATGGGGTGTTTATTCCATAATAGCAAGGGAATTTTACTGGAGGAGAAACTACCCTCATGTGAACTTCCTTGGCACCAGCCTTTTTCATCCTCTTAATAAGATTTTTGGAAGTTGTTCCCCTTACAACAGAGTCGTCAACAAGAACAATTCTCTTTCCCTTTAAAACTGTTTCAAGAGGATTAAGTTTTAACTTTACAGAAAGTTCTCTTTCTTCAGCAGTTGGCTTGATAAAAGTCCTGCCCATATACCTGTTCTTAACAAGACCTTCTGCAAAAGGAATCCCTGATTCTTGGGCATAACCCATGGCTCCCGGTGTACCAGAGTCTGGAACTGCAATGACAAGGTCAGCATCAACTGGAGCTTCCTTTGATAAAATTTCTCCACATCTTCTCCTAAAATTGTAGGAGTTAACTCCGTCTAAGTTGGCATCAGTTCTTGCAAAGTAAACATATTCAAAGATGCAGTGCTTCTTGTCGTCCTTTTCATAAAAGTCTGAGTGGATTCCATCCTTATCAACAACAATAATTTCTGAAGGCTCAACATTTCTTATGGCGTCAGTTCCAATAATTTCAAGAGGAGCATTTTCAGATGCAATTATAACTTCACCGTTTTTTGCCCTGCCAATTAAAAGTGGTCTAAAACCATTTGGGTCTCTAAAAGCAATAAGCTTATCTTCAAAAAGCATTACAACACTGTAGGCTCCCTTGATCCTTGCCATGGTCTTTTTAACTGCTTCCACAATGTCGCCTTGGTAGTATTTTGCAACTAGTGAAAGGATAACCTCTGTGTCAATGGCAGTTTGAAAAAGCATGCCTTCGTCTTCAAGCTCTTCCCTAATGGACTTGTGGTTAACAAGGTTTCCATTGTGAGCAAGGGCAAACTCCTTGTTCTTTGAGAAGGCAAGTAGGGGTTGAGAGTTGTATCTATAAGATCCCCCTGCTGTTGCATAACGAACGTGTCCAATCCCAACATTTCCCTTTAACTTCAAAAAGCTTTCATCATCAAAATGATCGTAAACAAGTCCCATACCCTTGTCCAGTATCAAGTCCTCCCCATTAAAAACACAAATACCTGATGCTTCTTGTCCCCTGTGTTGAAGGGAATTAAGTCCATAAAATAATTTTTTGCTTACGTCTTTTTGTGAGTAAATGCCTATAACTCCACACATTAGTCTGCCACCTCATTCTTCCAAAAATAAAAATCTTCCATTCTTCCTCCAATTAAAAAAGCCCATCAAAAAGATGAGCTAATAATACCTATAAAAAATTAGTCGCAAATATAGAGTCAATTGGGCCGTGAGCTTTATCTGTAAATTTTCTTGAATACATTAGGCCTAAAAACATAATAACAATCCTCCATAAATGTGATGACTTCATTATAACATATAATTTTTGTAAATTAGAAATTCCTTTTAAATTTTAAAAATTTTATTAATATTGCAATTAGTAGAAGATTTTAGATATTATAATTAATATTTTCCTTTCAATTTATTCATAAATTCTCCAAAGAAAAAAGATGCCTTCTTAAGCATCTTTTTTGGTCTATTTATTAAACTAAGAAAATTAATTTATGAAAGTAAATTTACAATTACTCTCGCAATTTCTCCTCTTGTTATATTTTCTTTAGGGTCAAAGCTTCCATCATCTCTTCCAGTAAATAGACCTCTACTTACTGCCTTCTTTACTTCATTCTTTGCCCAAGAAGATATCTTTGCTTCATCTTTAAAATTAATATCTTCAGCTTCTTTTCTTTCAATTCCAAGTTTTTCCACATATCTATTTAAGATAGCTGCAACTTCTTCTCTTGAAATTTCTCTATTTCCCTTAAATTCTCCATCTTCATATCCATATACTATGCCCTTCTTGCTTGCCCATACAATATAGCCACTTTCTTCTGAATCTTTATTTAAATCCTTATAAATATTTTCAGTGTACTCTTTAGGATTTACATTTTGCATCTTTGCAAGTGCTTTTACAAGTTCAAATCTTGTTGCCTTTCTATCTGGGAAGAATTTCCCATTTATTAAGTCCATAAGATCCTTATCTAAAACTTTTTCTATAAATTCTTTTGCCCAGTGGCCTTCATAATCTGTTACATCAGCTTTTTTGCCTTCTGTTTTCTTGTCTACTTCTTTTTCAAGATTTTTGTTTTCAGAAAATATTGAAGTGCCAACATAGACTGGATAAGTTTTTTCATGATGTTTTCTGTGGGTTAAATTATCATTCCAATTTTCTTCCACATCATTATCAATTACTTGGGCATTATCCTCTATTTCAGTCCAAGGAATTACATTCTTGTCATCTTTTTCAACTTCTCTTGGATATTTTTTTGCAAAATCAAATCTATTGTCGAAGTTTAAATCAAGTACATCGTCATTTCCCTTTCCAAGCATATAATTTACATCAAAGAAAGTTTTTTCAGAATCAGAAAGACTTGCAGCATAAGGTGAATAAGTCTTTAAGAAAATTTTATTTGCATCTTCGTCAAATTCTGCATATTTGAAAAATCCATTTCCACCATTATAGGAAAATTGATAATCAGCTAGAATTGTTATAACTGGTTTATTCTTGTCGTTCATATAAACTTTATTCCCAGCTCCATGATAGTGACCAGACACTGTCATAAATACTTGATCATATTTTTTAATTATATTCCAGATTTCATCTCCAACGCCAGAAAATTGAACTGAAGATGGTTCTGTATCTGAACAGTCAACTATGTTGTGAGCCACAATTATTGTTGGATTTTCTCTGTTTTCTTTTAAAATATTTTCAAACCAATCCTTATCGCGTCCAAGGTCATACCAAGATAGACCCACCATTAAATATTCATAGGAACCTGCCCTTACCTTCATGTAAGATGATCTGCCAGAAGGAGAATCATTTACTACATATGTGGCCTTTTTAGTAAAATCTGAGCCTTTTCCATAATAATCTTTATAAAACATATCAAGAGGATTGTTGTTTGGATTCATGTAAAATTCTTTATCATTATATCCATATCCTTCTTCTGGCCAGTAATCGTGATTACCTGGAATAATCAAGGTTTTTATTTTAGAATCAGCAAGTTTATAAAATGTATTTTTAGAATTTTCAAACTGTGTCTTATCATCAAAGTCTTCAACAATATCTCCAAGATGTGAAACTGCTTTAATGTTGCCTTTGTCTGCATCATTAACTAGACCTCTAATGGCACTGTCCATTACATCTGGTTTGAATTTTACAGTGTTTTGTGTATCTGGTAAAAATACAAAATTGTAATTATTTTTGTTCTCCAAGGCAAATTCCTTATTTGTACCAAAATCTCCTGCTAGACTTTCTGGATTTGGAATTAACCACTCACTTTTAGAAAGTGCTCCCTTAGAAATTCTTATTGTTTCAATATTTCCATTTAAAAACTTATCAAGAGTTTGACTTCCTTCTTTCCACCAAGATGAACCAACTCTAAATCTTCCGTCTGCTGGGTCAGCAAAAATTCCTCTCATAGCTCCACCATCACTTGATTTATAATTCCTAAAAGACTCCGCTCCATTTAAGAAAGACTTTATATTTCCTTGGTTATCACAAGTTATGGCTATGTGATACCATTGACCGCCCTTATCCATGGCAACAGACCATACAGCAGATTTCATAAGATGAGAATCATCTTCGTTCACAGTTAAGTATTGAACTTCTTTACAATTTGAAACTGCAATAGAAGTTGAACCAAGTTCAGGCTCGTCCATTGTCTTTACATTCTTTGTGTCGGCAACTTGTCTTGCAAGCATTCCCATCCATTTATCATTATTAGTCCAGTCCTTTGGCAAATAATACAAGATTTCAATTGTATAGCCATCACTAAATGTTTCTTTGTTTATTGGCGCGTCATTTACTGTTACAAAATCGGCACCCTTATCCTTTGCAAGTCCAGCAAATTCAATTGAGCCCTTTCCATTTATAGATTCACTCGAAAACTTTAGATAATCTTCCCAATTTTCACTAGACTTATCATCAGTTAAATGTCCACCTGTGTAAGTTTGCATTTCCAAGTCATTATTATTTCCACTTGTATCTTTAATCTTTAAAGTTCCATCACCAATGGAACCAGTAGAATTTTCTTTACTAAAATCCCACTCTGCAACTACTTTTGATTGTGCAAATATTCCACTTGGAATAAGTGATACAAACAATGCAACAAGTAAAAATAATGACAAAAAACTTCTTTTCAAATTATTTTTCACTTTTTTAACCTCCTAAATTTTCCTTTGATAAGTATAAAAAAATTTTGTTTAAATTGAGATTATTAAAAGTAAATCCTCTGTAAAAATTTTTATTTCAACAAAAAAAGAGCAGGCCTAAGCCCACCCTAAAAAAGTATTTATTTAAATTTAGAATTTAAATCTTATTTTATTCTTCAACAGAGATTTTTGATGCTCCATCGATTTTTATATTTGTGTTGTAGTATTTTGTAAGGGCCTTAACCATGTAAGCTGGGTCCTTTGCTCCTGCAGTTTCGTAGTTGGAGTGCATTGCTAGTTGAGGTAGTCCAATGTCAACTGCGTGAAGGGACACTTGTGTGTTTGATAAGTTTCCAAGAGTTGAGCCACCTTGCATGTTAGATCTGTTGGCAAAGTGTTGAACTGGTACCTCAGCAAGGGCACAAATCTTTTTGAAAACTGCTTGTGAAAAGGCATCTGATGTGTACTTTTGGTTAGCAGCTTCCTTGATTACAATTCCTTCATTCATGAAAGTTCTGTTTTCGTCATCAGTTAACTCCTTGTGGTTTGGATGAACTGCGTGAGCATTGTCAGCACTTACTAGGAAGGATTTTGCAACAGCCTTGTGGTATTCTTCTTCTTCAAAACCAAGACCTGCGTTAAGTCTCTTTAATGTGTCGTGAAGAAGGGTAGACATAGCACCTTGTTTTGTGTTTGATCCAACTTCTTCGTTGTCGAAGCAGCAGTAAACATTTACTGCCTTGTCGTTTTTACCTTCAATAAAGGCCTTAAGTGAAGTGAAGGCACATTCTAGGTCATCAAGTTTTGGTGATGAAACAAATTCATCCTTGTAGCCCCAGATCTTTCCTTCTTGTCTATTTACTAAGAATAGGTCCTTAGAAATAATTTGGTCTTCACTAACTCCAAGTTCTTCAGCTATCATCTTGTTGTAGTCGCCTTTTTTCATTTCACCATTTGTAAATAGTGGAAGAAGGTCAACTTGTCTATTGTATTCATAACCCTTGTTTACATCCCTGTTCATATGGATGGCAACATTTGGGATAATTAAAATATCCTTGTCAATGTGAAGTAGCTTTGAAACTATGGCGCCATCTTCTTCTACTAGGACTCTTCCTGCAAGAGTAAGTGGCTTGTCGAACCAAACTGAATCAATTGGTCCACCATAAACTTCTACATTTAGTTTTACATAGTCTCCTGGGCCATCTAGCTCTGGCATACTTTTCACCTTGTAAGTTGGTGAGTCAGAGTGAGAAGCCACTAGTTGGTAGTGATAATCTGAAAGGTCACTACCTACCTTAAAGGCAATAATACTTGAGTCGTTTCTTGTAGTGTAATAATTTTTGCCTTTTTCAATAGTCCAGCTTTCGCCTTCCTTTAATTCAATAAAATTTTCCTTGTCAAGATATGTCTTCACAGTGTCAATTGTGTGGAACATACTTGCAGATTTTCTAATAAATTCTAACAATTCCTTTGAAGTTTCTAAATAATTCATACTTCCTCCTTTTAGAATTTAGCTAAGTTTTTGATCTTCCTTTGCCCTAATCATTGGTAAGATTACTCCAAGTGCAACAAGTACAAGTGGTGTAATTATGTTAAGTGCCATTTGCATTGGGTCATCTGAAATCATTCCTAGGATACAGCAAGCAGCTGTAACTACGAAGCACCAGAATCCAAAGAATAGAGCAAGACCTTGCTTACGAGTGAAGTAGAAGTCTCTTTCTACATCGCCCCTGTTCTTTCTCAAGAAGATATATGCCAAGAATACCCATAGGTAACGAAGTGGCATTGTAATTGAGTTAAGCTTTGTTAATTGTCTTAATACAGTTGCGGCACCTGGCACAAGGATTTGTGCAAGGATAATAGAACCTGCAAGAACAATTATAAGTTTAATACCGTTGATGTAAGCTCCATATTTATTTTTCTTAAGAAGCTTTCTTGGTATATATTTATTTGTCTTATCATCATCAAGTAGCATTCTAAGTGGTGCGTCAATACTTACAACAAGTGTAGAGAATTGACCAATAGTGTTACATAAAGCGTAGATGATCATAATAGAATTTCCAAGACCATAGTATTCTCCAACTTTTTGGAAGGCCCAGTAAGCACCGTTAGCTGCATAAGAGTCAAAAGTTGCAGGATCTGAATTAATAATAGCAGGATCAAACATCATACCCATGGCAATAGTACCAAAGATAGCAGAAATAATTACCATTACAGCAGCGAAAATCATTGCCTTAGGGAATTCTTTTGAAGAGTTACCTTCCATGTTGTTTACGTAAGGACTCATCTTTTCAATACCACCAACAGCAAATACAAGAATTGATAAAGAAGTGAAATACTTCATATCAAATGTTGGGATTAAATTATTAAGAGACCAGTCCATAGCTTGGTAACCACCATTAGGGTTGATTTTTGGTGCAGCTAGCATCATTAAGATGTAAAGAATACCCATAACAAACATACTTGAACCTGCAATAGTTGCAAGGTTTTTAAGTGGGTTAAGTCCCCTACTTGCTACCCAGCAGAAAATTAAAAATACTGCTAGAGTTGCGATTTGTACATAAACAGTTGGTAGTGAGTCATAAACTTCTGCGTTTTGGAAGAACATCCAAGACATAGCCTTTAGTCCACCAGAACCCTTAGAAGCAATGTAGGTAATGTGACATGCCCAATAAGTCCAACCTGCGTAATAAGCTAGCTTATCGCTAGAAGTTGATCTTATCCATGATGTAACTCCACCACCCTCGTCCTTGAAGGCTGAACCAAGTTCTCCAACCATTAGAGCGTTTGGAATAAAATAAAGTGCGAACATTAGGATCCATGAAAATATTACTTGGATTCCGTTAAAGAATACGAAACCGTTAACAACATTTCCAAAACCCCATAAAGTGGAGAAGGCCATGAAAGCCAGGGCATTCCACTTAATTTTCTTTTGTGAATCTTGCATATAAAGTCTCCTCTCATAAAAATAATTGCATGATTAAATTAATTATAACCTTAACAAAAATCCTAGTCTAGTGAATTTAATAAATAAGAAAAACATTTTTCCCTCCCCATCTTTGACCTATTCCACTTTAAATTGATTTATAATTAAAGTCTTGACCCTTTACAAATACAAATCTCTATCTCTTTTAAGTAAAATAGAATTTTAGATTTGTAAAAATTTTATCTCAAGACTCTTCCCTAAAAATACAATTTTATAGAGAATTTAAAAATGTATTTTTTCTTTGTTTTCTTATTAAAAATTTTGTTTTATCCAATAAAAAAATCTCCAAAACTGGAGATCTTTTTGTAATATTTTTAATCAATTTAGGAGGAGTTTTCTTTTAGGAAAATATTTTTATAAACTTAATTAAAATACTAGGGTGGTCATAACCCTTAATTTTAATTTAAATAATAAAATCTTTTCTAATTATAAACTTGAAATTTTTGTTACTTTGTTGTTTTTTATAAGTCTGTAATTTTTTATGAGTCTATACTTTTTTACAACTTTATATCTATTTACCAGTCTACATTTCTTTATGATCTTATATTTTTTTATGACTTCCTGCTTTTTTATTAACCTATACTTATTTGCAAGCTTATAGTTTTTTATCAAGTCATAATTTTATGATACTTTGTATTTTTTGGTCAGTTAATATTTCTTTATGACTTCCTAGTCTTTTGTAGTTTATAAAATTTACATAGTTTGCAAAATTTTAAATTAAAACTTCTTCTGCTACTTCTTTTAAAAGAGCTATCTTCTTCCATTGGTCTTCTTCTGTCACTGCGTTGCCTTCTTCTGTTGATGAGAAACCGCATTGGGGTGATATGCAGATATTTTCTAGAGGAATATATCTTGCCGCTTCTTTTATTCTCTTTATTAGTTCTTCTTTATCTTCAAGTTCTGGTCTTTTTGATGTAACTATCCCAAGGACAACTTTCTTGCCTGCTGGAATTTTGGCAAGGGCCTTAAAGTCTCCAGATCTTTCGTCGTCGTATTCTAGATAAAAGGCTGATACATTTTCTCTTGCTAGGACATAATCTGCAACTGCGTCGTAGGCTCCCTTGAAGTGAAAGGATGACTTGTAATTGCCCTTGCAAATATGAGTTGTTATATTTAGTCCTTCTGGTGCTTTTTCTATTGCCTTGTTATTTATTTCTAAGTAAATCTTCTTAAGGTCTTCAATATTCTTTCCATCAGCTTCATAAAGTTTTGTGGCATCATCATCTACTAAGGCACCCCAAGTGCAATCGTCTATTTGCAAGTTTCTGCAACCTAATTCATAAATTTCTTGGAAAAATTCTCCATAAGCCTTGGCTACATCTTCTACAAATTCATTTTCATCTTCATAAATTTTTCCTTCTCCAATTTGTTTATAGACAGTTCTTAGGAGTTGGGCAGGTGATGGAATTGTTTGTTTTGCCACTGTGTTTTCATCTTCAAATCCTTTTACAAACTTGTAGTGGTCTAGGAAGGGGTGGTTTTTACCTCCAATTTTTCCGACAATTTTTACTCCGTCAGGTCTTAGGGTTTCTCCATGGAAGTGAATTAGTTCATCTTCAGCCAAAGTGTACTTTTCTATTCCTTCAAGTCCCCAGAAGAAGTCAAAGTGCCACCAGGATCTTCTAAACTCTCCATCAGATATAATTTTTAGTCCTGCTTCCTTTTGCTTTTTCACTAACTTTTCTATTTCTTTGTCTTCAACTTTTCTAAGTTCTTCTCCTGAAATTTCCCCCTTAGAAAACTTTTCTCTTGCGATTTTTAAATCTCTTGGTCTCAAAAAAGATCCTACAACGTCGAACTTACTTGGTGCTAAAATTTTTGTCATTTTCTTTCTCCTTTTTCTAAAATCTATCTTGAGAATGTATAAAAAAAAGTCCTTACTGTTTATAAAAAACAATAAGGACGAATTATTTCCGCGTTACCACCTATTTTGCATAAGGAATGCCACTCTCAAGTACCAACATACTCTATCTCTATAACGGGAGCTCCCGGAAAAGTCTAATATCGACTAATCCCATCAGAGGCCATGTTCATCCACATCTTCCTTTGACCCTCTCAGCAAAACGGGCTTCTCTGTAAAATTCCAAGATGGATTACTCTTCTCTTCAAATGGTTTAAATTTTCTATAATGTTAGCATCATTAATTTTACCTGTCAAGACTTTTTTAATTAATTTTATTTAGAAGTTCGTCAACCCTGTCAGATAAGTCTTCTAGATTTCCTCTGATTTCTTTTATTTCCCTGTTTACACGAAGGTCTGTAAAGATGTTGTCAAAAATTACATCTACAAAAAAATCATAAGTCGAATCAGAAATTTCATCATCAAGATCAATCCTAATATCATTTAATTCATTTTTTGCCACTAATAATTTTTCTCTCACACGGTCAAGGCCTCTGTTGATATCTTTTATCTTGCCCCTCTTTACCATGCCAACTATTCCAGAGTCTGCAAAAAGGTCAAAGATTCCCCACCTTGATGCACTTTCTGTGAGTTTAATTGTCTTGTCGATTTCATCCTTAAGGTCTAATAAGCTTTCTCTCGCTTCTCTAAGTTCTTTTTCTCGTGACATATTTTCTCCTTTATAAATTCTTTTACTTAGCCGGATCTTCTATTTCATTTATCTCCCTAGAGATTATTGCCCTGTCGCCCGGATTTAGAAGGGTATCTCCCCTTGGGACAATTATCTCTCCACCTGGTCTTTGGACCATAATTATAAGTTCATCTTTTCTTATGTGGAGGTCCTTCACCCTCTTGCCTGCCCAATCATGAGTTTCGGAAATTTTTATCTCAAGAAGGTCTTCTCCTGTGTAGTCAAAGTAAGTTTCTCCTCCAAGGACAAGTATATCTCCATCTCTTAGGTAGGTGTTACCTCTAGGGACTATACTCTTATTGTCTCTTTCTATTTTTGCAATTATGACGTTAAAGGCAAGTTCAATGTCTGATATTTTTTTATTTACCCAAGGCGATATTTTTGTAACCTGGGTCTTGATAAATCCAATATCTGTCTTGTCTGAATAATAATTAAAGGTCCTTAGGACTGAGTCGTCTGGATCATACATGTCCACCTTCTTAGTCGCAAAGGGAAGGGCTGTTCCTTGGATAAGAAGTGAAAAAATACAAATTACAAAAACTATGTGGAAGATGTCTATAGATAAGTTTACCCCACTGTTTACCACCATTATGGCAAAGGCAATGGCAGCTGCTCCCCTTAGTCCTGCCAAGGAAATTATTGTAAGTTGGTTCTTCTTAAGCTTAAAGGGTGCCATAAGTCCAAATACTGAAAGTGGTCTTGCCACTATTAGCATAAAGATTGCAAGTATAAAACCAATAGGAAGGGCCTGGCCAATTAAGTGGATATCTGATAATAGTCCCAATAGGAAGAACATGGCAATTTGAAAAATTGTTGAAAGGCCGTCAAAGAAGAATACAACGTCTCTCTTTTTCTTAAATTCGTGGTTACCAATGTAAATTCCAAGAACGTAAAGGGCCAAGAATCCATTTCCTCCAAGTGTTTGAGTTAGGGCATAAGTCCCTATCATAAGTGTGGCTATAAAAACTGAAAAAAGTCCATCTTCGTCAAGAGATAATTTTTCTATAAGTTTCATAAATACAAAGCCCAATAGGAAACCACCAGCAAGTCCAAAGACAACTTGCTTTAATACCATCATTGGAACTGAAAGGTCGCTGCCAAGTAGCATGGATAAGAAAACCATAGTCATTGTGTAGGCTGTGGGGTCGTTGGATCCACTTTCGATTTCTAATAGGGATGCCGTCTTGTATTTTAAGTTTAGGTTTTTAGATACAAGTATATTTGATACAGATGCGTAGTCTGTTGATGCCACAACTGAACCCAGTAACATGGACTCTAAGAAGCCAAACTTCAAGACATAGTGGCAAAAGACTCCTGTTATAATTGCAGTTGCAAGGACTCCAAGGCTTGCAAGTATAATTGACTCCCTTGCCCTCTCACGTCCCATATTCCAATTGGTACCAAAACCCCCATAAAAAATTATTATCATAAGGGCTATTGTGGCAATATTTTCTGCAATCCTATAATTGTTAAAATCATATCCCAAGGCTGAGAAGATAACTCCCAATGCCAAGAAAAGTAGTAGGGCAGGAAGACCCGACTTGTTGGATATTTTTGTGGCAATCATAGCCAATAAAAGAATCACTGTTATTAATAATAGATTCATAAATTCTCCTCTTTCTAATTTGAAAAATCTATTTTTAATAAAAAATCCACCGGCGTAGCCGGTGGTTTTGCTTTTGCGGTCCAAAGGACCTTTTTTACTAGCTGCGCCTCAAGGACGCTTGTGGTTTACCACTTGCAATCTCTACTTGCTAACCCCTAAAGGGGTCTGTATTGTCCATGGTTATCTGACCACTTAATTCATCTTCTTTAAGTTGGTTGTGAATATACTCTTTTATTGCTTTTGTATTTTTGCCTGCTGTATCTACATAGTATCCTCTGCACCAAAATTGCCTTCCCCTATATTTGTATTTTAAGCTACCCCATTTGTCATATATCATTATGCTGCTTTTCCCTTTTAAAAATCCCATAAAACTAGACACACTCAATTTTGGTGGTATCTCTAGCAACATGTGTACATGATCTGGACAAACTTCTGCTTCTATTATGTTAACACCCTTCCAGTTGCAAAGCTCTCTTAATATTGCACCTATTTCCAATCTTTTACTTCCGTAAAATACTTTCCTTCTATATTTTGGAGCGAACACTACATGGTATTTACAATTCCATTTTGTGTGTGATAAACTATGTGTATGATTTAAATTCATAAAAAACCTCCTGTTATTTTTGTGTTCTGGTAAACCACAAATTTATTTTAACACGGAGGTCTTTTTATTTTTTGTTATTCATCGCTAAAGCTAAATTGAACCCCCGGTCCAACCGGGGGTATTCTAATTACAAAAAGGAACTGCCAAAAGGCAGTCCCCTCTTAATGTGATTATAACATTTTTATCTTGTTAAAGTGAAAAATAATTTCATTTTTTAAATTCTGTTTGCCGATTTAAATATATAGAAGAGGGCTCCAGTCAAAATATAAAATCCAACTAGGACAAAGAAAAGCTTCTTGTTCTTTGTAAGGCCAGCCATAATTAAAGTAAGGATAACTATGGCAATTGATAAAACAATTTGTGCCATCCTAAGCCCATCATTTATGGCTCCCTGACTTACTCTTATATAGTTATTGGCGAGGACAGAAATCATTATAAGGGTAACTAAAAATATTATTATTTTCTCTAAAATCTTTAAAATCTTATCCCTATTCATTTTCCCTCGCATAGGCTTCCATGCCCTCTCTTAAAATTCTCATACTCTTTCTTATGTCGTCTACATTTAGGACAAAGGCAAGTCTAACCATTTGCCTTCCCTCTTCCTTGTTCTTGAAGAAACCTGCAGCCGGTGCAAACATAAGAGTTTCTCCATCAATTTGGAAGTTCTCAATTAGCCAAATTGCAAATTTTTCTGTGTCGTCAACAGGAAGCTTAGGCATAACATAAAAGGCTCCCTTTGGTTTTTCCACAGTTACTCCAGGAATTTTTATAAGCTCTTCGTAGATTACGTCACGTCTTTTTTGGTATTCCTTGTTAACTTCTTCGAAGTAGGATTTGTCTATTCCATATAATTCTGCCGCTGCTCTTTGTTCAAGAGTTGGTGATGCAAGTCTGCAGTTGCAAAGTCTATTTATAGCATCCTTGATTTCATCATTTTTTGTTGCAATGGAACCAATTCTTGCCCCACAAGCTCCAAATCTCTTGGATATGGAGTCAAGTAAAATTAGATTTTCTTCTATTCCACGAACTTCTCCAAAGGACTTATAAGCATTGCCATCGTAAACAAACTCCCTATAAACTTCGTCAGCAACAATATATAGGTCGTGTTTTTTTGCAAGTTCAACTATCCTCATAATCTCTTCTTCAGAGTAAAGAGCTCCCGTTGGGTTAGTTGGGTTTGAAAGCAAAATTGCTACAGTCTTGTTATTAATATGCTTTTCAATTTCTCCAATTTCTGGAAGGGCAAAACCTTCTTTTGGATCAGTCTTAAAGGCTTCAAGTTCAATACCAAGTTGCTCAAAAACTGTCATGTAATTTGTATAGAAAGGGTCAGTTGTTAGGACCTCGTCACCTTCGTCACAAATTGTTTGGAAGGTAAACAAGAGGGCCTCACTAGCACCATTTGTGATGTAGATGTCCTTGGCATCAAAATTTATTCCCCTGTTTTTATAATATTTTGCAGTCGCCTCCCTAAGCTCTACAAGTCCTTGGGCATGGGCATAAGGAAGTGGTCCCTTCTTAACATTTTTAAAGGAATCAAAATAAACATCTGGGACCTCAATGTCTGGCGCCCCAATATTTAATTCGTAAATCTTTATTCCCCTTGCCTTTGCAGCATCTGCATAAGGTGTCAACTTTCTAACTGCTGAATATTCAACATTTTGAATTCTCTTTGATAATTTCATGTTTTCTCCCTTCAATCCATCTATCTCATTGCCATCTTAAGTCTGGCCCAAAAAATTTAATTGGGACAAATTTTTGAAAAACTCTTGAAAATACCCTGTCAGTGTAGGTTTCTGACAATTCCTTTGGTGACAAGTTAGTAGAAATTAATGTCTTCTTGCCACGCAAAAGTCTCGTATTTATAATATTAAAAATCTCTGAGGCTGTAAAAGAATTTACAAACTCAATCCCCAAATCATCCACTATTAAGAGGTCTGCCTCAAAATAAAGATTGTACTTGTCGTCATCAATATTTTTAAACTTCCTGTCCTCTATGGTCTTTAGAATCTCATAGGCTGTCTGATAAATTACAATGACGTCTTTTTTTATAAGTTCAGCCGCAATGCAGTTCAATAAAAAAGTCTTGCCTTGGCCCGTTTGACCCCAAAGAAGTAGGTTTAAATCATTCTTTTCATCGAAGTCCCTAATATATTTTTTAGAAATTGCCAAGATGTTTTTCATGTTTTCTCTTGGCGACATATCATATTTTTCATAAACTTTTTCAGAAAAGACATTTAAGTCAAACTTGTCAAAGTTCTCCCTATCAAGCATATAGGAAATTGAGGACATGTCATAAAGCTCTGAGACAATTAACTTCTTCAAGCAGTGACACTTCTCGTCATCTTCATTTATGCCTGTGTCGTGACAGTCCTTGCAAGAATAAATTTCTTCAAGATAATCCCTTGGATAGCCATTCTTTTCCAAAAAGTCCATCTTTTTTATTTTTAAGTTATATATCTTTTCTGATGCCTCAAGAGACTTGTCTGCATTGGGATTTTTAATCTGGTCCATAGATGCCCTTAGGGCAATGTCCCTTATTAGGCCATCAATTTGCCTAACTTCAGGAATTTTTTTGTAAATTTCCTCTAGTCTTTTCTCATGGATTTCAGAATTTTTTCTCCTCAAGTTTTCATAATAATTACTTATCTTTGCCGTCAGTTCCATAATCAACACCTAGCTTTTTAAAACCCTCTCTTTGCTTTTTCATAGCAACATCAAAGAGGTCGTCTTCTGAATAATTATCTGTTATTTGCTTAAAGTTGTGAAAGGCTGTGGGCTTTCTCTTCCTTTTCTTTTGGTCCTTTTCCTCAACATCTTCTGGAGACTTAATATCTAATTCTTTCCATTTCATAAGGATGGCATCAACATAATTGACATTGGGCTTGGAAATCTTTGAAGTCCTCTTGCAAGCTTCTAAAATCAAGTCCTTTGAGAATTTAAATTCATCAAACCAAGAATTAATAATGTTAAAGTCAACTTGACTAAACTTCTTGTCCACTCCAATGTATCTCATTATTTTTTTGTACCTATAATATTTTATGTCGTGCTCAATGTAAGACTGCTCAACTTCTTCCATGGTCCTAATATTGTCTCTGGACCAGTTTCTCACAACTTGTTCCACATAAGAAATGTTGTAAATCCCCTTGATCTCTGTTGTATAGAAAAAGGCTTCTTCTATTAAGTCGGCTGGCATATTGTAGGCCGTAATCCAATTTATTATGTCAATCTTCTTCATGGGAGCAATAGGCTCTCTCATGAGGAACTCTGCCCTTGTAAGAAGGTTGGCATAGGTTGGGTTTTCAACAACTTCTGAATAACCCTTGTCCTTTTTCTTTTCTTCTGATTTTAAGTTGTAGACATTCTTGATATAAAGTTCCTTTAGGTTTACAAACTTAACCTTGTCATCTTCTATCTCAACTATGCCCATCTTCTTCCAATAGGCCCAGGCCCTATTGACATCGGACTCAAGGATTCCAAGATAGTCGGCAAGATTTTCGCTAGTAATGCCAGTTTTCCCTTCCTTGGCAAACTTGTAACCCAAGAGATAAACTTTTACAAATTCGCCATTGGCTCCTGGCATAAAATCATTTAAAAAGATATTCTCTATGGAAGTCTCTCCAAGGTCGTATTTATTTTTTTCAAGTAAAAACATATTTCACCAATCTCTTTCCAAGTCTATGTCCATCTTTATTGCGTAGTTAAAGGTCCTGTTTAAAATAATCTTAAAGGAAGACTTGTTCTCGTAGAAGTCAGGTATGCTTTCATCATAAGACCCATTGGGAAACTTCATGAGAAAACTGTAAGATTTTTTAAAGCCAAGCTCTTCATAAACTTTTCTTGCCCTCTTGTTGTAGTCTGCAACAAATAAAATTATTTTTTTAAAGCCCCTGTCCTTTAAATAAGTCAAAAAAAGGCCAAGAATCTTTTTGCCAATCCCCTGATTTATGTAGTTGGGGTCTAAGACCACACCAAGCTCTGCCTTCTTCAAAATTTTATTTATATTTTTTAGTGACAAGTAACCAATTATTCTTTCATCACTTTCTATTACAAAATACTCTGAGAGAGGCCTTTTAGTCTTCCATTTAAACCATTTTATTATATCTTCTTCAGACTCTTCTATAAAATTATACTCCAAGAAGAGGGGCGAATCATTGCGGCCCCAATTTCTAAAAGTAAAAACATCTCTTAAGTTCATCTTTCTAAAACTAAGCTTTGGATTATTTTCCATAAGAGCCTCCTTTGATTATTATATACTATTTTAAGAAGTCTATAAAGAAGTATAAGATTTTCACATTTTAATAAAAATTTTTATCTTCTTATCATAAAGATAACTTTTTCTATTTACAATGTTTAAATTTATTTCATTTCTTATGATTTATGTTAAAATAAAATTACACTTAATAAATAAATTTGTACAATTCGTAACAGGGGAGATTTTTTATGAGAAAAAATGACAATTTAGATGAAATTGATGTTGAAATCCTTGAGCTCTTGAGAAAAAATGGACGCATGAGCCACGAAGATATTTCAAAAAAATTAAATCTAACAAGACCTGCTATCCATAGAAGAATATATAAGATGGAAGACGCTGGCTACATCAAGGGCTATAAGGTCCTTGTGGACTGGCAAAAGATTGGCTACAACGTGGACACCTATGTCCTCTGTAAGGTCAACACCAATGATTTCAAGGGACTTATCTCAAAAATTATGGAGATTAAGGACGAGAAATTTAAAATCTTTGAATGCTACAGGGTTACAGGCGAGCACTGTATAATGTTAAGGATTAAAACTATAAATACTTCAGACTTAACAAGGTTTTATGATATGATTTTAAAAATCGATGGAATACTTGATACTAAAACCCTTCTTATCCTTTATTCTGAAAAGGGAAATGATGAAATTTTTACCAGGGTTGATACTGAATAGTTAACAAAGAGGATGATTTTAAATGGAAGAGAAAATACTTGTTGTAGACGACGAATCTGCAATATCTGATATTATTAAATTTAATTTTGAAAAGGAAGGCTATATTGTTGAGACAGGTTGCAATGGAAAAGAAGCCATTGCCCTTGCAGAAGAAAATAATTACGACCTTATAATTCTTGACATAATGATGCCAAAGTTAAACGGATTTGAGGCCCTTAGGGAAATAAGAAAAACATCTGACGTGCCTGTGATTATGCTTACGGCTAGAGAAGATGAAGTTGACAAGGTCTTGGGGCTTGAGCTTGGGGCAGACGACTACGTTGTAAAACCCTTCTCAATGAGGGAGCTCCTTGCAAGAGTTAAGGCAGTATTAAGAAGGTTTGATAGCCCAGACAAGAATGACGATCCTTCAATTTTAAAAGTTATGGATCTTGAAATTGACCTTAGCAAGTACCAAGTCATAAGAGGCGACGAAGTGATTGAGCTTACCCTTCGTGAGTTTGAACTCCTAAAGTTCTTGGCTTCCTACCCTGGCAGGGTCTTCTCAAGAGAAGAGCTTCTTGAAGAAGTTTGGGAGTATGAATACTATGGCGACATAAGAACAGTTGATGTCACTGTTAGAAGACTCCGTGAAAAAATCGAAGATGATAAGAAGGGCTTTAAGTACATCAAGACTAAAAGAGGAGTTGGCTATTTCTTTGCATCAGACAATGGTGAGTCCTAATGAACCACTCTATTAAGTCTAGATTTATTTTGATTTATGTAGTCCTAGTTCTTATTTCCATGTTTATCGCATCTACCTTTATCATCGATAGGCTGGAAAATGTGCAGATAGAAACTGCAACTTCCTCTATGGTTAGGACCATGGACACACTTGCTACAACTACATCGGCATTTTTTAAAGATAATAATTATGAAACACTACCCCAGCTTGACGCAACGCTTAAAGACTGGGGTATTTCCAGTGAAGAATCTGCCTATATTATCTCACCAGATAAGGCTCCAAAGATTCTCGCCAGTACAGAAAATATTTCTCCAAAGGAGTCAGAAGATGCTTACTCAGTAAAATTTATTGAACCAAAACTTGTAATGGACGCAGCTTCTGGCAAGACCAGGGAAAAAATTGTGGAATACGAAAACCAGAAAGACGTGGAAAAACACATTGCAAGACCTATCCTATCTGGCGACGGAAGTATCCTTGCAATTATTTATATGACGAGAAACCTTAACTCAATCTATTCTGTAATAGACGACTCCAAGGTTATTATTACTTATGCAACCTTGATCTCCCTTATCACAACTTCTATACTTGGTTATTTTATCGCCAATTCCATCACTGGACCTATTCGTGCCTTAACTAAGAAAGCCAAGGCCCTTGCCAAGGGTAATTTTAACCAAAGTATTGAGGTCAAGAGCAAGGATGAGATTGGAGAACTTGGTATGATGTTTAACTTCTTAACCAAGGAGCTGCGTGAGTCCATAGAGAAGATGGACCTTGAGAGGTCAAAGCTCGACACAATTTTTAACTACATGGCTGAAGGTGTAATTGCCATTGACAGAAACAACAGGTTAATCCACGCAAACTCCATTGCCAAGAAGATTTTAAATATTTCAGAAAAGGACTTTTATAGGGTTATAAACTTAAAGTCCATTAACCTTAATAATATTGACTACAAAAATGAAGAGAGTCTTAGGGGGGAAGAGCTGACAAAAATTGCCAACTCCTTCTATAAGATCAAGTACGCCCCCTACAAGTCTGATGCCCTTATAAATTCAGGCCTTATTATTGTTTTGCAAGACGTGGACAAGGAGCACATGCTAGATATTATGCGTAAAGAATTTGTTGCCAATGTATCTCATGAGTTAAAGACTCCTATTACAACTATTAAGTCCTACACAGAAACCCTCCTTGACAGCGACCTTGACAAGGATTCACAAAGAAACTTTTTAAAGGTTATTGACAGGGAAAACTCCAGGATGTCTAGGATTGTGACAGACCTCTTATATCTTTCTAACATCGACTACAACAAGGACAATGTTAGCCTGGAATCTATTGACACTTATGAGTTTATTGCTGAAGCAATTGAGTCTCAATCAATCTTAATAGTTCAAAAAAATCACAAGATTGAATTAAATATTGATATGGATATAAAGGACATTTACGCCGAAAGAAATGGCGCTGACCAAATCCTTACAAATATTATTTCCAATGCCTGCAAGTACACTCCTGAAAATGGAAAAATTGTAATTGATGCTACAAACGTGGGTGACCTTGTGGAAATCAAGGTGGAAGACAATGGAATTGGTATCCCTAAGGAAGACCTGCCAAGGATATCCGAAAGATTTTACAGGGTTGAAAAGGGCAGGAGCAGGCAAATGGGTGGAACAGGTCTTGGCCTTTCCATTGCCAGCGAGATGATAAAATCCTTTGGTGGAAGCCTAAAGATTGATTCTGTATTTGGCGAGGGAACTATTGTTACCCTCCTCTTTAAGGCAAGTGAAGGTGATGACAATGATGAAGAAATTGCCTAAGCCAACATCTACCTTCATCTTAATAGGCCTAGTGATCCTCTTGGTCTTCCAGTCCAAGAACCTCTGGCTCTCCTTTGACACAAAGTCCGAAGACCAGGCGAAGATTGGTGAAGTAGATGAGTTCTTGCAAGAGATTCTTACTCCTCAAAGATTAATTGCAAACTTTGGGGACAGGGACCACTACATGACAACAGATCTTGGACCCTATTGGAAGATGACGGGAGAAAATATTTCTGAGAAGCTTCAAAAGGCAAATTCAGAAAACTTAAAACTCATTGATACAGAAGAATATTTAAACCTCCAAAGGCAGGAGTCCCTAGTTTTTAAATTTAATTCTCCCCTTTCAGGTTCTGTTTTTGTGAACCTAATTGGAGACAAAAGAAACTCCAACGACATCAACCTAAGTGTGGACTCCATTTACATTTCAAATCTTGGAGAAATCTATATTTCTGGCAGCAAAAACTTTTACAAGCTTGTGGATATAAAGGTGGACTTTGATATAGGAGAAATCTTAAAGGAAGTCAAATCCAAGGGCATAAGGGCTGTCAACTTTTACGAGGCCTACGGGATAAAAAAGGATATTTACATTCCCGACGAAGACTACATCTCCCTACAGAAGGTTGCCTATGTCTCTGGTCTAAGCAACTTGGAAGAGAGCATGAAGTCCAACTTGGCCGAAAGATTTTTGGGGATCCCCATTGACTACATCAGGGAAATGTCTGTAGATGGTAAGAATACCTATGTCTATGAAAATGAATACTTGTCTTTATCAAGTGACGGGATTATTGAATACTCCCTAGAGTCTCTCTTTGATGTCAAGTCTCGTGATCTCAACAAGTCTCTCGATAGGGCCGTGGAATTTATCGCCCAAAAGACTGGGATAAGCTCTGGGATTTATCTCGAGAAGATCGAGCCCTGCGACTACAACGACAATTTGGGTTACAGGTTCTTCTTCAACTTAAAAGACGGGCAAATTCCCCTAGTCCTTCCATCTAAGGACCACAGCTTTATAGAGATTGACGTCTACTCTGAGTTTGTAAAAAATTATAGGGAATACTACATCCGTAAGGACGACAACCCAATTTATAAAAAGGAAAAAATTAACATAGAGGGAATCCATAAGATTTTAAAAAAGAACAAGGAGACTTTTGACTACAAACCTGTAATGGACATCTTATCTTCCATAGATAACCTAAGTCTTGTCTATTTAATTTCCAGTAGTTCTCAGGCAGAGGAACCTAGCCTTGTTTATGAAATGTCCTACATGGGCAGCGTCTACTATTTTGATGTTGAAGACGGAAGTTTGATGATGGTGAGATAGTATGGATTGGAAAAAAATTAAAAAAATCTTAATAATCGCCCTTATAGTTGCCAATGTGGGCCTCTTTGGCTATAGCAACTACAAAAATTTTAAGATGAGGGACGAGTCCACAAGAATTGACTTTGTAAAAGAGGTCACTGGTCTTTTAAAAGAAAAAAATATTATCTTAGATACAAAAATACCAAGAAGGAGAAAAAAACTTCCCTCAGTCTTGGTTTCCTTTGAGACATCATCAGAAGAAGACATAAAGAACAGGTACTTTGACGGCAAGGGCACAGTTGAAAGGCCAAGCACAGACCTAGCAGAGATCTCACTCAATGACGAGTATATAAACCTTGTCAATGGTCGCAGGGTCTACTACGAAAACAGAAAAGAAGATAAGAAATACAATATTAAAAACCTAGATGAGGCACAAAAAATTGCTACTAAGTTTTTATTGGACAAGAAGTACGACACAAGAGACATCTACCTAAGTTATTACAAAGAGCAAGATGGCAAGTACTTTTTAAACTACACCAAGATCTTTGAAAATATTCCAGTTGAGTCCTCCTACACCAACTTCATTATTGACGAGAGGGGAGTAATGTCTATGGATAGGCTTTGGCTCAATGTCCTTGACAAGTCAGACCAAAAGATATTTTTATCTCCTGCTCCTAGGGCCCTTCTCTCTCTATTAAATAAGACAGAGTACTACAACAAGACAATCGAAAAAATCATCCCCTGCTTCTACTTCAACCCAGAAGACCAGGGCTATATCGAAGACATAACTCGTGCAGTAAATGGTCGTGCCATACCTGGTTGGAAGGTCAAGTTTTCTGACGGGGAATACACAGTTCTATCAAACTACTAAAGACTCCTAAGCTTAACAATTTCAAATCCCTATGTTAGAATATGTGTGGAGGTTTTTATGAAATTTTGCTCTTTGGCAAGTGGCTCAAGTGGCAACTGCCAATACATTGAATATAAAGATACAAAAATTATTATAGATGCCGGACTTTCTGGCAAAAAAATTGAAGAGAACTTAGAAAAGATAGGCGTAAATCCATCAGAGCTTGACGCAGTCTTCGTGACTCATGAACACATAGACCACGTCAAAGGAGTTGGAGTCCTATCGAGAAGACACAACCTAAAGGTCTTCTCCAACATGATGACCCTTGATGCCATGCTTCCCACTGTTAAGAAGCTAGACCCAAAGAATACTTTTATCTTTGAGAATGGCAAGGGCTTCAGCTTTAAGGACCTAGACATCCTGCCCATATCCACCTTCCACGACTGTGCAAGTGGCTGTGGCTTTGTAGTTAAGGGAGATAAGAAACTTTCCCTCTTGACAGATACAGGTTGGGTCAATCAAGATGCCATGGAAAAAATGGATGGGTCAGACTTAATTTACCTAGAGTCCAACCACGACGTCGACATGCTAATAAATGGGACTTACCCCTATCCAACTAAGCAGAGGATCCTTTCTACCAAGGGCCACCTCTCAAATGAAAATGCAGGCGAAGTTCTTGCAATGATTTTAAAAAAGAAACAAGAACAAGTTATCCTAGGTCACTTGTCTTCTGACAACAATCTGCCAGACCTGGCCCTAAGGACAATAAATGACTTGCTTGCATCAGAACACAAAAAAGAAAACACAGACTACACTATCGATGTGGCTCCAAGGTCAGACCCATCAAAAGTCTTTGAACTTTAAATAAGGGAGGAATAATTTGAACATATTACTTACAAATGATGACGGAATAAATGCAGAAGGCATAGAAGTCCTTGCCAAGGCCCTAATAAAGGAAGGCCACAAGGTTACTATCGCTGCGCCAAATGTTGAAAACTCTGGCAAATCACACGCCATTACCTTTAAGAGCCCACTAATGGTTCAAGAAACAAAACTAGAAGGCCTTGGAGATGTGAAGAGCCTTTGCGTATATGGGACACCAGCTGACTGTGTGAGAGCAGCAGTCCACCTACTAGATGAAAAGTTTGACTTCTGCTTCTCAGGTATAAACTCCGGCTTTAACGCAGCGACAAATGTCCTCTATTCAGGCACAGTTTCAGCAGCAATTGAAGCAAACTTATTTAACATACCTGCCATTGCAGTTTCATCTCAATGGGTAAAGGGCCACTCAAAGTTCGAAACAGCAGCAAGAGTTGCAGTAGAAGTCTTTAACAAACTTGACGACCTAAAGAGACTTCAAGTCCTAAATATAAACGTACCTTACCTTGACTACGAAGAACTAAAGGGAGTAGAAGTTTGCAAGGTTGGAGCCGACGTAATGTCAATCTACGACATTTCAGAAGAAGGAGAAGGCTACAACATGAGGCTTAAAGGCTTCCCAAAGGACAACAACGAAAAGGATTCAGACATCCACTTCTTGGGCCAAGGCTATGCAACAGTAAGCCCGCTTTTATACGATGTAACTAACCTAACTCTCATCAATGAGTTAAGCCAAATGCTAAAATAAAGTCACGAAAGGAAAAATAGTGAACTACAAATTTACCTTATTATTTTTAATCTTTTTGATTTTTGGAATATTTTTTAGAACAATAATGTAAATAAAAGAATTTAAAAAGTCCTAGTGACTTTTTATTTTTTTGATATAATCTATGAAAGAGGTGATGTGTTTGAAAAAACTTTATATATTCTTGGGCCTAGTACTTGTCCTTTGCGGCTGCCAAAATAGAAGGATAGATAGTCTATACAATTACAAGACAGACTTCGTTGGCGACAACTCAAGTGTCTCACAAATTGTGTCGAGACAAGACTACCCAAAGGGCTTCGAGGTGGGCGCTATTGAAATACTTTCAAGCAAGTCACCCTACGGGCTTAAAATTTTTGTAAAGGACACATCTAACATAAATAGAGAAGACCTTTTTATAAATGCCATAGAGACTTTCGCCCTTATAAAAAACCTAGATAGGATTTATTATGTAGAAAGTGGCAGGGACTTTGAAGAAGAAAAAAATAAGGAGCTGAAGGATAAAATCTTCATCTTCTACAGAAAAGAAATAGAAGAAATCTTAGAAGAAAAAAATACAAGCATAGAAGAAATATCCAAGGACAGAGAAAGCTTTGAGGACTTTGTAAATAATTGGAATAAATAAAAGAGAAGGCTTTGTGGTAACTGCACAAGACCTTCTCCTTTTTTATAATTTTTTTCAACTATTTATAATTTTCATCTCCAAGCTCAATCTTACTAAGGGAAAAAATAGAATTATTTTCTATTTAGAAACCTAAAATCAAGCAAAAAAAGAAGAAGCCTGTGCTTCTTCAAATTTTCTATTAAATTAAACCCCAATTAAAAGTGTTGCCACTTCGAAATATACAAATAATACCAAAGTATCTACTATTGTTGTGATAAGTGGTCCCGCCATTATTGTTGGGTCCACCTTTATTTTTTCTGCAATTAGAGGAAGGATACCACCAATCATTTTTGATAGGACTATTGTTGTAAGAAGTGTGACTGAAACTGTTAGGGTTACTCCAATGCTAACACTGTCGAGGATAGACATCCTAACTATATTTACTGCCACAAGGACAGCTCCAACTATTAATCCAATGCGGAGTTCCTTAAACATAACTTGTACAAATTCTTTGAATTCAATTTCTCCTGTGTAGATTCCACGGATTACTGTTGTTGATGATTGTGTACCTGCGTTTCCACCTGAGTCCATTAGCATTGGGATATAGGCTGCAAGAGCAACTGATGATGCCAAGAGGGTCTCATATCTTTTTATTATAAAACTTGTAAAAGTTGCTGTAACAAGACAAATTATAAGCCACATTGTCCTGTCTTTGGCAAGTCTTAGGACTGACTTGTCCCAATAGTGCTCTGGTGATGACTCGCTAATACCGTGGATGTTACCCAAGTCTTCTTCATACTCTTCGTGCATAACGTCGATGGCCCATTCTGCTGGGACGATACCCACAAGTCTACCTTCAGAATCTGTTACAGGAATTTCTGATAAGTCGTACTTGAAGGCTAACTTAGCAACAACTTCTTGGTCATCTGTTGCATAGACGCTGGCATTGATTTGGTGCATAAATTCTTCGATTTTTTTGTCCCTATTACGAAGAAGGTCGGCTAGGTTTACATAACCTATCAGAAGTAAGGATTCGTTTGTAACCCAAACTTGTTCTAGCCTGTCTGCATCTAGGTCTGAGTGGATAATTTTCTCTAGAGCCTGTGTTGGCGTAGCTGTTGATTTAACAAAGATAAAACCAACGGACATAATGGAACCAACGGACTCCTTAGGAAAGCCTAGAAGTTCGTTTATAATTGGTCTTCTATCCTCTTCGATGTATTGGTACATGAGCTTTCTCACCATATTGGCAGGAAGCTCTTGCAAGGTATCTACTACCTCGTCTTCTTCAAGTTCCTTCATAAGACTCATAATCCTGTCTTCAGAAAGGGAACCTATCATTTCAATCTTCTTATCTCTTGGCAAGAGAGAAAAGGCGTCTGCCAAAAGGTCCTTTTTTAGGAGTTTTATCCAAATTGCCACATCTTCTTTGGATAGTTCTTCTAAGTTCTCTGCTATATCAACAGGGTCCATCCTGTTGATCTTTTCTTGCAAGTTCTTTAATTTTTCTCTATCTAAGTTGTTCATAAATCCTCCTATTTTTTGCAAACAAATAAATTTTGCATAAAAATTCGCTGCCTAGCGATAAAGATTTATGAAAACTAAATTATCTAGCTATTACTCACAAGATTTTCTTTATCGCTTAGGCATGTACATATTTTCCAGGGTCGACTGGTATCCATGTAAACACCTCCATGATTCATATTTTAACATATAAAGAGCTTCAGGACTATTTTTTATTTCCCAAAAATGCTCTTCAGTATTTTAGAATATTAATGAGTCTTTAACAGAGAGGACACGTCTGATATAATTTAATTTATATAGTTTATTGTGATTATCTGGTAAAGGAGGTTTGTTATGTCTAAATATGATACAAATTTAGATAGTTATTTTAAATTAAGAGAGAATTCAACGGATTTCAAAACAGAACTACTAGCCGGCCTTACTACTTTCGCTACAATGTCATACGTTTTAGCTACAATACCAAATTTGTTATCTGGAGCTGGCCTTAATCCGGCACCATTATTAACAGTGTTGATTTTATTTATAATTATTTGTAGTGTGGCCATGGCATTGTACACTAATAGACCTTTTGCTCTTGCACCTGGTATGAGTAGTGTTGTAATTATCGGTACAACTCTTTCTGAAACTGACATGCCCGTTGAAGTGGCTTTTGGTCTAGTATTTTTAAGTGGTTTAATATTTGTAATTATATCTTTCGTTGGATTAAGAGAAATTGTTGTCAAGGCAATTCCAGCTAGTGTTAAAATTTCCATCAGTGCAGGAATTGGTTTATTCATTGCCCTTATCGGATTTAAGAGTAGTGGAGTAATTGTTGCAAACGCTCAATCAAATACTCTTACTTTTGGAGATTTAACATCCATCAACGTTTTATTATTTTTAATAGGATTTATTTTAATACTTATTTTCGAAGCAAGAAAAATCAGAGGCAGTATGATTCTATCTATACTAATTGTAACTTTAATAGGTATTCCTTTAGGAGTAACAACTGTTCCTGATAGACTAATACAAATTCCTCAGTTCTCTTCTGAAACAATATTTAGAATAGATATACTTGGCGCTTTAAAGCCAGAATACTTACCATGGATTTTTACATTCTTTGTTCCTGACTTTTTCGGGACAATGGGAATTATCTTAGGTATAGCAAATAGAGCAAATTGGTTAGACGAAAACGGAAATATGCCTGAAATAGAAAAATGTTTTAAAGTAGATTCATTATCTACTCTAATCGGCAGCTTCTTCTGTATGCCAGTAATGACAACTTATCTTGAATCTGCCAGTGGTGTTGAAGAAGGTGGACGAACAGGTTTAACAGCAATATTTACATCTGTATTTTTCGCACTAACACTTTTATTAACTCCAATTGCTTTAATGATTCCAGCTGTTGCAACTGGTCCTGTTTTAGCTATGATTGGAATTCAAATGTTGAGTTCAATGAAAAACATTAATTATGATGATCCAACAGAATCAATTCCTGCATTTTTAGCAGTTGCGATGACTATATTCACATATAACATTGCAAGTGGTTTATCAATATCTGTTTTATCTTATATAATATTAAAAGTTGCTGCAGGAAAAGCTAAGGAAATTCATGTTTCTATGTATGGACTTAGCATTGTTTTACTTTATTATCTATACACATTAATTTAATTAAAATCATCAATAAACTATATATCAAGAGATTAAGATTGTTCTTAATCTCTTTTTTCAAGCAAAAAGTCCACCGGCTTTGGTGGACTTAATTTTTCTTTTTTATTATATAATGTGCGACTATAATGGGCGAAATAATGTAAACAACTGGAAGGACTACTTTCGAGAATAGGTTGTATTCCAAGTCATCTAATTTTTCTTCCACAAATTTATAGGCTTGGGGAAAGGATATCACTGCCACTATCATGTAGACAGTTAGGATCAAGTAGGGTATCTGACTTGGGTCTTTCCCCAAAAGTCTTTCCATGAATAGATAATAATAGACTGAGTAAAAGAAAATCCCTATGATACAAAGACAGGCATAGATAAAGATGTCCCAAAGTCCCCTACCAATTATTCTTTTCTTGCTTAATTTCTCTTCCTTTTGTTCTTCAACTTCATCTTTTTCTTCTTTATTGTCTACTTTCTTTTCGCCATTAGCTTGGCCAATAAAATAAGCCATGTCCACTCCAAAGACTTCAGAAAGTTCCCTCAGGTTAGTCATCGTTGGTGTGGCCTTGTCATTTTCCCACTTGGATATGGCCTGTCTTGTCACAAAAAGTTTATTGGCAAGATCTTCTTGGGAAAGATTTAATTCTCTCCTCTTAGTTTTTATTTTTTCTCCATACATAATTTTCACTCGCTTTTTATATCTGTAAATTCATTTATGTATGAAATAATAACAAAAATATCCTTGTCTAACAAGCAAATGGACCGCAACTTTTGGTTGCATAGGTGGTTTTTGTGGGATTTTTAATGTTTTACACATCTTCAAATCCTTATAACCTTTCACAAAAAAATAAAAGACTTTTAAACATCAATCAAAATAAATTCCAATAATAAAAAAACCTTATAATTAGAAAAATGGACCTAAGCTAACTTAGATCCATTAATAAATTATTCTATTATTCTTTTATTATTTCCAGTAGTCTAATTTTGAAGTGTTGATACCAACTGCATCTGCCTTGAATACTGGGTTCTTACCTTCTGCTCTTTGTTTCTTGTAGTCGTCAAGAGCCTTAAGTGCTGTTCCGCCAAGTATAATAATTGATGGAATGTTGATTAAGCACATAACTCCCATTAAGAAGTCAGCGATGTCCCATGCAAGTGACATTTCAATTCCTGCTCCAACAAAGATTAGGATGATTGCTATAATTCTGTAGCAAAGCATAAATGTCTTTGAAGGAATCTTCTTGTTAAGATATGTTAAACAAGAGTCAACATAGTATAGGTTACCAAGAAGTGTTGTAAAGGCAAATAGGGCAAGTGAAATTGTGATAAATAAATTACCATATTTTCCAAATACTGTTGAAAGTGATGCTTGAACAAATGGAGCTCCTGCTAATTCTTCTGTTGGAGCAATGCCTGATGCAAGTGACATAAATGCTGTTGCTGAACAGATAACAATTGTATCAAGAAATACAGAAATCATTTGTACTAAACCTTGTTTAACAGGGTGAGAAACTGATGCTGATGCTGCTGCGTTTGGAGCAGAACCCATACCAGCTTCGTTGGAATAAAGTCCTCTCTTAATACCTTGTACTAGGGCTGAACCTGCAACTCCACCAAATATTGCCTTAAAGTTAAAAGCATCTTCAAAAATCATACCAAACATTGCTGGAACATTTTTGATATTAATAATGATCATTACAAGAGCCATAACTACAAAGATAACACCCATTACTGGAACTAGTAAAGATGTGTATTTTATAATTCTCTTTCCACCACCAAGAATACAATAACCTGCTACTATGGCAAGAACTGCACCTATAATCCAAGAAGTTTTTCCTGGTACGTAGAAATCATAAACTCTAAAGGAGTCTTGAAGGTTAAAGGATGCAAGCATGTTAAATCCAACTGCATAAGTTGCAATAAGTGCTATTGCAAATAGAACTCCAAGTCCTCTTGATCCAATGGCATTTTCTATGTAGTAAGAAGGTCCACCATAGGATACTCCGTCATCACCACGTTTTTTTATAAATTTGTGCAAGTGTTGATTCGATAAAGGCCGAAGCACTACCAATTAGTGCTATGATCCACATCCAAAATACTGCACCAGGTCCACCAAGGCAAATTGCATTGGCAACACCAACTATATTACCTGTACCAACTCTTGATGCTGTTGATACCATAAGTGCTTGGAAGGAAGATACATCGTCTTCTCCTTCTGGTTTTTCTGAAATAACTCTAAAAGCTTCTCCAAATAATGAAAATTGTACAAATTTTGTTCTAAATGTGAAATAAAATCCACAGGCAAGTAATACTATAATTAATATTGGATAATATAAGACGCCGTTGACGGCTGATAATAATTCTCTCATTTTTTACTCCTCTAATAAATCGATAAGTCTAGTTCTTTTGATAAATATTCTAACATCCTAACTCCAGAGTAGGAGTTACCATGAGTGTCAAGTCTTGGAGCATAGACTGCAAGGCCTGTTTTGTTTTTGGAAGCAGTTACAATTCCGCCACCAACTCCTGATTTGGCAGGGAGTCCAACTCTTATGGCGAAGTCACCTGAGTAGTCATAGGTACCACAAGTTGCCATTAGAGATCTTAGTACTCTTGCTTCATTTGGAGTTATCACTTCTTTTCCTTCTAGGTCCACGCCATCATTTGAGATAACATAGGACATGTGAGCCAAGTTTTCTGTGTTTACAAGAATTGAACAGGCTTTAAAATATGTATCCAATACCTCTTCAACTTTTGTGTCACTTGGCAGAATTCCCTTAGCTAACATCAAGTAGATTAGGGTCCTATTTGTAAAGGAAGATTCCTTTTCTGACTGGGCAATTTCCCTGCTGTAATCAACTTCTTCACCTAAAAATTCGCTAGCCTTTTCAAGTATTACATCAAAGGTTTTTTCTCTATAAACATTATATAAAATAGCTACTATAATAATTGCGCCAGCATTGATAAAGGGATTGACTGGTATCTTCTTTTCCGAAAGCTCAAGCTCGATTACAGAGTTAAAAGGTTTAGCTGATGGCCTAACGCCTACATATTTCTTAAGTTCTGAGACCTTGTAGTTTTCCATGGCAAGTGCATAAAGGATAACCTTTATAATTGACTGGATAGAAAACCTAACCTTAGAATCTCCGACACTTAAGATATTCCCATCTTCTATTGTAGAAATAGCAACTTTATTTGCATCTACCCTAGCAAGCTCTGGAATGTAATCTGCAACAGCCCCTTCGTGTAGGTATTTTCTACCAAGTCTTAAGGCTTTTTCCAAAACTTCTTCTGAATAAAACATCTTTTCCACCTCCTTTTTTATATTTGGAATTGTTTTCCTATTAATTAGATTATCACAATAAATTATCTTTTTCAATTACTATTTTAATAGATTGAAGTGCTGATATTTTAAGCTTGTTGTTGGGAAATCATTTTTTCTGTTTCATCCTATTTCTTATAAGTCTTCTGATTTTTCTATTAATTAAAAATTGTTTATACAATAAAAGGGACCCAAACTTAAATTAGGTCCTCAAATTTTATTTTTATTAAATTATAAATTTTATTTTACAAAAATCTTGTAGTCGGAGTAGCCTTCCTTATCCATGTCTTCATAGGGAATGAAGTCCAAAGCTGCACCGTTGATGCAATACCTAAGTCCACCCATGTCAGCTGGTCCGTCGGGAAAGACGTGGCCAAGGTGGGAGTCTGATGACTTGGATCTCACTTCCGTCCTCACCATCCCATAGGAAGTGTCCACTTTTTCGTCAAGATAGTTTGAGACTATAGGTCTTGAGAAGGACGGCCAGCCGCAACCTGCATCAAACTTGTCTGAGGAAACAAAGAGGGGTTTTCTTGAAAGCTTGTCAACGTAGATTCCCTTCCTGTATTCATCATTTAAATCACTTGTGAAGGGTCTTTCAGTTCCAGAATTGGCCATGACATCATAAGAAATGTCGTCAAGCTCTTCTCTCTTGCTCTTATTTAAAAATTCCCTGTCATCATCAATTATTGGATCTTCTGCCAAACTCAAGTTGACGTGGCAATAGCCCATAGGATTCTTGTCGAGATAGTCTTGGTGGTAGTCCTCTGCCTTTACAAAGTTTTTTAGGACAGAAGCTTCCACTGCTAACTTGCCAAGTTTTTCTTCTTCATAGGCCATGAAGTCTCTTACTATTTCTTCTGACTCACTGTCGCCTTCTTCCCAATAAATCCCCGTCCTATACTGTCTTCCAATATCATTGCCCTGCCTGTTAATGGACTTTGGATCAATAATCCTAAAATAGTGGAGGAGGATTTCTGTAAGAGAAATGCGAGAGAAATCATAATAAATTTTTACAGTCTCTGCGTGGTCAGTCCTTGCCACAGATTCATAATTTGTTTCATCACTAAGTCCATTGGCGTAACCAACAATTGTTTTCTTTATTCCACTTAATCTCTTGAAGTAGCCTTCAGTTCCCCAAAAGCATCCACCTGCAAGATAAATAACCTTAATATTTTTCATATTATCACCTAGCTTACATTTACCCAAAAATTAACAAATAAATTGAAAGCCTTCATCAACTCTATTCAAGGAAGAAACTTATGGTTCAAATTCTTTTATTTTCTATGACTTCCATGGGCTTGCTTTGATTTTAAATTAGTTTTATAAGCAAATTTAATAAATTTTATAATAAAATTTTTAGTTTCTAAACAATAATCTTTCGCATTTATTAAATATATTTAAATAAATTCTTTAAAATAAAAATCTTATGCTTGTTATACTAGTTTTATAAAATGATAATACAAATCATTTACATGTTGCGAATATTTTGTAATCCTTCCATAGAATAAAACTCTTTACTAATTTCTTTAAATTCTTCACAAAATATTACACAACTTATATTAAGGAGGAATTATGAATAAAAAATTTAGACTGTCACTTGGCGTATTAGCCCTATCTGCAACTCTTCTTGTTGCTTGTAACAAAGAAGATACAAAGGAAGAGCCTGTGGAAAATAAGGCTAAGGTTGAACAAAATGTAGAAACTAAGAATGAAGACAAGGCTGCTGATGAAGTTGCTCTTGCTGACTGGGACGGAGAATGGAATAACATCGCCAACTATCTTGATGATCCTGGTCTAAAGGGAGCTTACGAAGAAGTTGCCAAGAGAGACAATATTACTGAAGATCAAGCTAAAAAGAATTTTGCCGACCACGTTGCAGTTGACTTTGGAGCCCTAAAGGTTGATGGAGATAGCATAACTTTTTTAACTGGACCTGAAGGAGACGAAATTGACAAGGCTGACTACAAACTTGTAGACAAACACCCAATGGAACACGGTGGAAAAACTCTTTATTGGTACGAGTTTTCTTCTAATGGAAAATATCCAACAATTTTATTAATGCCAGTCCACGGCGAAGATCACATGCCACACTTCCACCTAAGAGTTGGTGCAAGTGCTGAAGAAATGTTGGCAAAAGATGACTGGTACCCAACCTTTGTTAGTCCAACAGTAACTATTGATCAAGTTTATGAAGAAGTTGCTGAATAATATTTCTATTTTTCCTATCCTCGATGTTTCATCGGGGATAAATTTTTTTAAGAGAAAGGAGACTTTATGTCAAAAATAATAAAAATTATGACTGTATTTCTCTTGGCTTTTTCTCTAGTTGCCTGTAAGGCAGAAAAAAAGGAGGAGGCAAAACCTGTGGTCTACACTTCCTTTTATCCTGTCTACAGCTTAACTAGAAGCGTAGTTGGCGACACTGTTGATTTGAGAATCCTAATGCCAAAAAACCAGGACCCCCACCTCTGGGAGCCTACCCCAAGAAGTATAAGGGACCTGTCAAATTCTGACTTGTTAATTATAAATGGAGCAAACTTGGAACACTGGTCAGACTCTATTGCAAGTACCCTTCCAAATTTGGACATTCTAAATCTTGCCAGCGGTGTAAACTTAATTTCCTACAAGGGGGCTGCTGCCATTGGAGACTTCCAATATATGGTGGCTGGCGACTTTGACAAGAAAACCTACTCTTTTGACTTTGGTCACACCCACGAAGACAACATGAGGGTTGCCTTCCTCTATTGCGACAAGGACTACTCTGAAAAGGACCTTGTTAAGATGGGACGAAAGATCATGGAAGACCCTGGCCAAGATGTTCCGCAAAAATCTTTAATTAAGGTTGAGGACAGGAAGACTTACAAGCTTGAGATGGGCCACGAGCATGGAGAAATTTATTACAAACTTCCTAAGAAGGGAAGGTGGATTATGTTTAGCGACAGAATTTCCACAGACCTCCTTTCATATAAGATGCTTGATGCCCATGGCGACCCCATGAAGCTCCATGTCCTTCGTGATACCTCAACTACTAGCGAGGACAAGATTACCTACGATCCTCACTCTTGGATGAGTATTAGAAATGCCAAGAGGTATGTAAATGATATTGAATACAAGATGTCCAAACTCTATCCAGAAAATAAAAACCTCTACAGGAAGAATGCTTCCAAGACCTTGAGAAAGCTAACTGAACTTGACTACAAGTACAGGGACCTCTTTAAGGAAACTGAGAGGAAGGAATTTATTGTGAGTCACTTTGCCTTTGCCTACCTAGCTAAGGACTTTGACCTCATCCAATATCCTCTCCAAGGTCTCACAAGTACAGATTCTCCAAGTATAAAGAAGATTACCAGAGCCATAGACGACGCAAGAGATAGGAATATCAACACAATTTTTTATGAATATGGGATGCCAAAAAACGGATCTGACATAATTGCAGAAGAAATTGACGCTGACCTAAGGGGCCTAATATCCATGGAATACATTAACAGGGATATTGAAAAAGATATTGGAGAAGATTTTATAGATATGATGGAATACAACTTGAAAAATATATACGAATCATTGAGGTGACTTATGAAGGCTATTGAAATAAAAAATGCCAACTTTGCCTACGATAGGGATCCGGTCCTTAGGGACTTAAACCTGACCCTGATGAACAAGGAGAAAATAACTATAATTGGTGGCAATGGAGTTGGCAAGACAACTTTAATAAAAGTAATTATTGGAGAACTTAAATTAAAATCTGGCCAAATAAAAATTTTTGAAGAAGACTTAAATATTAATTCACTTAAAAAAATTGGCTACGTTCCCCAATCACAAAAGGAAAATTTATATACCTTCCCAATTTCTGTAAAGGAACTTGTAACTCTACAACTCTATGAAAGTATGGGAATGATAAAGATTCCAAGAAAGATCCACTACGATAAAACTATGGAACTTTTAAAGAAGATGAACCTTGAAAAATACGCAGACTATCCCCTAAGAGACCTGTCTGGTGGATTGAGACAAAGGGTTGTAATTACAAGGGCCCTTATGAATAATCCAGAAATTTTAATTTTTGACGAGCCAACATCTGGTGTGGACGAAAATTCAAAGAGGCAATTTGCTAAAACTATTGAAGACTTAAACACAAACTTTGACGTTTCCATAATTTTAATAACCCACGAACTAGATTGGGTGAAAAACAATTTGCAAATGGATAGGTTTTACGAATTAAAGAAAGGAGGTCTTGAACTTGTTACAGTATAGCTTTATGATTAGGACTCTCTTAGTTTCCCTTATGATTTCTATAATTATTCCCTTAATTGGAATTGTCATAGTAAATCGTGGGACTTCTATGATGGGGGATGCCCTATCTCACGTTTCACTGGCTGGAGTTGCCCTAGGGCTAATCCTCTCCATTAATCCACTAATTGGTGCAATCTTTGCCTGTGTAATTGGGGCCTTCTCCATTGAAAAAATTAGGAAGAAGTTCCCCCAATTTGGAGACATGGCAACTGCCATAATAACATCAATGGGGCTGGGACTTGCCGCCCTCTTGTCAGACTTTTCGCCAGGAGGAAGCAGCTTTGATGCCTATCTCTTTGGGAGTATTGCATCAGTATCAAGGGCCGACCTTATAATAGTCCTAATAACCTTTATACTTGTTGTGGCAATCTCATTGATTTACTATTTTGGTCTCCTCTCCATTGCAGTTGATCCTCAACTTGCTAAGATGAGCGGGGTCAATGTAAGAAGAATTAATTCAATATTCACACTTTTATCTGCTCTTACAATTGCCCTTTCAGCCAAAATAATTGGGGCCCTCATGGTAACATCACTTATAGTTTTGCCTGTGGCATCATCCCTCTTAATAAGTAAATCCTACAAGGCAACCTTCCTTAATACTCTGGTTCTTGGAGTCCTTTACACCCTAAGTGGCGTCATCCTCTCCTACTACTTTGACCTAAAACCAGGTGGAGCAATAGTGGTTATTGCCTCCCTAGGCATGCTAGTATGCCTCTTGATTTCAAAATTAAAAAGTAAAAAATAAGTTAAGTCTGCAAGATATCTTGCAGATTTTTCTTTGTTGCTTTTAAGTGTTATATCAAAAAATTTTAGTACAAAATTAAAACATTGACAGGATATATTGTAAGATGTTAATTTATATTTATAAAAACGCTCTCATTATTCATTTATAGAGAAAGCAAACATTTTACTAATGAGGGCAGGGAGGTAATTATGAAAAATAGCAAGAAGAGATTATTGATTGCAGGCCTTGCATCTAGCATGGTTTTATCCATGGCTGTTCCAACTTTTGCCTGCACTGGTATTATTGTCGGCAAGGACCTAACTACTGATGGTTCTTTTATCTTTGGAAGGACTGAAGACTACGAAAGAAATAGGACTATGAGACTTGTAACTCACCCACGTGGAGAAATTAAAAAGGGCGACAAGTTAGTTGACGTCAACAATGGTTTTACCTACATCCACAAGGAAGACTCCTTGAAGTTCTTCTCAACTCCAGACTCATCCAAGAAGCCTAAAGAAATGGAACAAGGTGTCTATGATGCAGCAGGTTACAACGAAGCGGGCGTAGGAATTTTCTGTACAGTTTCTGCTGACCCATCAGAAGAAGTTTTAAAGGCTGATCCTTTTGTAAAAGATGGTGTCAACGAAGCCAGCATGACAACTTTCTTACTTGCTCACGCAAAATCAGCTAGGGGTGCAATTGAACTTCTTGCACAAACTATTGATGAACAAGGTGCATCCATGGGCGACATTGTTGCCTTTGGCGACCAAGACGAAGTTTGGTACATGGAAATTTACACTGGCCACCAATATGTTGCCATTAAATATCCTGCTGACAAGTTTAGTATCTTCCCTAACGATTATTGGCTAGGTGGAGTTGACCTTAATGACAAGGAAAATGTAATTGCATCTAAGGACATTGTTGAAGTTGCAAAGAAGGCAAAGACTTATAAGGAAACTGCTGACGGCCTTATGGACATGGCAGGATCTTATGGTCCAAAAGAAATTGCAGACTCATCACGTTCAAGAGTTTGGTCTGGTATCCACGACCTTGACCCTAACTCAAAAGTTCCTTACGATGCAGAAAGATTTGACTTGTTAAATGACTTGTCAGAAGGCAGTGAAAAAATTGACATCACTCACGCTCTAAATGTATTTAGAAATAGGTTTGAAGGAAGTGACTACATTGCATCAGACAATAGGGCTGAAAGAAAGGCAGACCCTAATAAATACAAGAGAGCCATTGGATCTATTAACACAATGCAAGCCCACATCTTCCAAATCAAGGAAGGCTATCCAAAGGAAGCTCCAGGTCTTATGTGGATGACTCTAGGAAGCCCACTTAATATTCCTTGGGTTCCAATTTTCCCTGACATCAACGACTCTACTCCTGAAGCAAAAAATGATTCTCCAGTTTACGATCCAAACTCTTATTACTGGGTTGGCTCATCTGTAAATGATTTAGTTTCTGGCAACAGGGAAGCCCTTGGCGAATCAACAAGAAAGACTGTTACAGACTTTGAAGCTAAGATCATGAAAGACCTTCCTCAAGTTGAAAAGGAATGGATTGAACTTTACTCTAAGGATAAGGCTAAGGCAGCAGAATTCTCTACTGCTAAGACAATGGAATGGGAAAAAGAAGTCTTTGACCTAGAAAAGGGACTACAAAAAGAACTTTCACAAGTTTCTAAGGCTGACTTAATTGACCACTGGGCAAGAAAACCTATTATTGATGCCATCAGCAAGAAGTTAATGGTTGGCACATCTGACCTTAAGTTCTCTCCAAATGAAAAAATCACTAGAGGAGAATTTATCACTATCTTAGGCAGACTTGGAAAAGTTGACACAAAGAAATACGCTGAAGTTAAGGACAAGAACATCGAAGCAGGCAAGTTCTACACAGAATACATGAATTGGGCTGTGGAAAATAAACTTCTTCCTAAGACATCTAAGCCTGTGGCTAAGGAAAACATAACTCGTGAAGAGATGGCCTACATTTTGGGATCTTATCTAAAACTAATGGGCGATGATGTTACAACTCTACAATTAATTGTCTTTGACGACGAAAAGGAAATCTCTGACTGGGCCTTTGGCGAAGTTGAATTCCTAGCTAACAAGGGAATCCTAAGTGGAACATCTAACAACAAGTTCTCACCTAAGGCAAACTTAACAAGGGCAGAAGTGGCACAAATAATTTCAAAACTTGATAAATAAGTTAATAATACTTGGTAAATAGAAAAATCCTAGGCATAAAAAACCTAGGATTATTTTTTTTTATTATATTCTTAAATTTGCAATAGTTCTAAATTTTTAGTTCTCTTTAAAGTGAGAAGTCTATCTCTGGACCCACTGGCACTATCTTGTTTGGATTTATCAAGTCGTGTGACATATAGTAGTGGGTCTTGATGTGGTCTAAGTCCACTGTCTCTGCCAGACCCTCCATGTTGTAAATCTCCCTTGTGTATCTCCAAATATTTTCATAAGAAGTTAGGGGTCTGATGTTGCACTTAAAGTGACCAAAATAAACTGGGTCAAAACGTACTAGGGTTGTGAAGAGTCTTATGTCTGCTTCTGTAAACCTGTCCCCAAGTAAATATTTATTCTTTGATAAGATTTCCTCGATTTTATCTAGGGCATCAAATACATTTTTCACTTCTTCTTGGTAAACTTCTTGCTTAGTTGCAAAGCCTGCCTTGTAAACTCCGTTGTTGATCCTGTCATAGACAAAGTCGTTTATCTCATCTATCTCATCTTTAAGGTCTTCTGGATAAAAGTCGCCTTCCTTTGCCCCCAAATCGTCAAAGGCATGGTTGAAGATTCTAATTATTTCAGAAGATTCATTGTTTACGATTTTCTCTTCTTTAGTATCATATAAAACTGGCACAGTTACCCTGCCTGTGTAGTCGGGCTTCACATGAGTGTAAAGTTCATGAAGGCACTTAAAGCCATGGACCTTGTCCTCTGTTGCACCTGGATAGTCTCCAAAGGTCCAACCCTTATCGTACATAAGAGGGCTCACAATTGATAGACCAACTATGTCTTCTAGTCCCTTGAGTTTCCTAACCATTAGGTTTCTTGCTGCCCATGGACAAGCTAGTGAAACATAAAGGTGGTATCTTCCCTTTTCTGCTGGGTAGGCCTTCCTGTCCTCGTCATCTATTTTTCCGTCCTTTGTTATCCAGTCCCTAAAGGATGAGTCCTTTCTCACAAACTTTCCTCCAGTTGACTCTGTGTCATACCACTGATCAACCCATTTACCTTCTACTAATAATCCCATATTCATCTCCTTTTCTTTCTCTAAATTTTTTCTAACTATAATTAGTTTTACCCTTGAAAAATTTATGAAAACAAAAAAAGGCGGCTCCAAGCCACCTTCTTATATAATCTTATTCTTCATCAAAGTTCTTGTACTTTGATAGGATTTCCATAAACTGCTTGCCAGTTATTGTTTCCTCTTCTAACAAGAATTCAGAAAGTTCCTTCATGGCATCCCTGTTGTCTGCAATTAATTTTCTTGCATTGTCTTGGGCAGATTTAACAATCTTCACCATGAGGTCATCAATTTCTTTCCTAGTTTCTTCAGAACAGTTCATGTTTCCATTGTCGCCCATGTATCTTGAGCCAGAGTCTTGGAACTTAACCATGCCAAACTCATCAGCCATACCATATTGGGTAATCATGGACCTTGCAGTCTCTGTTGCCTTTTCAATGTCGTTGGCAGCGCCAGTTGAAACTTCGTTAAAGATAACTTCTTCTGCTGCACGTCCACCACAAAGAGTTGTGATGTGGTTGATTAAATCTTCTCTTGTGTAGAGATTCTTTTCATCCTTTGGCACCTGCATTGTGTAGCCAAGAGCTCCTGAAGTCCTTGGGATAATTGTAATTTTTTCCACAGGTTCAGACCCAGTTTGTAGGGCTGCAACAAGGGCGTGACCAATTTCGTGGTAGGCCACCCTCTTCTTTTCTTCTGGAGAAAGTATATCTTGCTTTCTTTGAGCACCTGCAATTACAACTTCTATGGACTCTTGGATGTCCTCTTGACGAACCTTGTCTTGGCCCATCCTAACTGCACGAAGGGCAGCTTCGTTTAAGATATTTGCAAGTTGGGCACCTGAGGCACCAGCAGTTGACCTTGCAATAAGTGAATAGTCAATGTCTTCTTCCATCTTGTAGGACCTTGCGTGAACCTTTAGGATTGCAATTCTGTCCTTTAGACTTGGAAGCTCAACTCTTATTTGCCTGTCAAACCTTCCCGGTCTTAAAAGTGCCGGGTCAAGGATCTCTGGCCTATTAGTTGCAGCAAGCATTACAATACCAATGTTGCCGTCAAAGCCGTCCATCTCAGTCAAGAGTTGGTTAAGAGTTTGTTCTCTTTCGTCGTTGCCAGAAAATCCACCTGCATCTCTCTTCTTACCAATTGTGTCAATTTCATCAATAAAAATTATACATGGGGCATTCTTCTTTGCCTCTTCAAAGAGTTCCCTAACCTTTGCTGCTCCACGACCTGCAAACATCTCCACAAATTCAGAACCTGCTATGGAGAAGAAGGGAACGTGACTTTCTCCAGCTACAGCCCTGGCAAGTAGGGTCTTACCAGTTCCTGGAGGGCCAACTAATAGAGCTCCCTTAGGACACTTGGCCCCAATGTCTGTGTATTTTTTTGGATTTTTTAAGTAGTCCACAATTTCCACCAGGGACTCTTCCGCTTCCTCTTGGCCTGCAACATCATCGAAGTCTACAGTTTCGCCACTTGGTTCATACTTTTTAATTTTCTTTCCGCCACCAAGGATTCCGCCACCGCTAAGGTTTTGCATCCTCTTAGTCATTGCCCTTTGTAGCAAGAAGAATAGTAGGATTGGGAATCCCCAAGTCATAACAAAGTTCATAAATAGACTTGGCTTTTCTGGTATTTCAGAAGAATACTCAACACCCTTTTCTTCAAGGTCCTTAACTATTTCTGGATCTTCCATCTTCCCAGTCTTGTAGATTTTTTTGTCGTCCTTAAGCTTGTAGAGGATTTGATCTTGCTTA
Source organism: Peptoniphilus harei (assembly GCF_016726485.1). Classification (GTDB taxonomy): domain Bacteria; phylum Bacillota; class Clostridia; order Tissierellales; family Peptoniphilaceae; genus Peptoniphilus_A; species Peptoniphilus_A harei. Next base: position 1,060,198 of record NZ_CP068103.1, on the reverse strand, counting down.
AAGCTTACCTCTTCGATTTTATTCTGGCTCAAGTTATTCCTAAAGTCTGAATAAGAAGAAGTCTCCATTCTATTTTGTGTCACCATTGGCAAAATTAGCCAGTTTAGGGCAAAGACTGCCAAGATTGATATTAAGTAGTACCTAAGTAAATTATACTTGGGTCTCTTGTTGTTGTCCTTGTCTTCCATCTTATAAACCTCCTTAAGGGATGAATTTTTTAAAAATAAAAACCGGATAAAAATCCGGCTTAAATCTCTTTCTTATTAAAGGTCGTCTTCAATTACAGAAGATTTTGAATATGCAGATGGTCTTGCTTCAAAGAAGTCTGTCTTAATTTGGTTAGGATCAGAGTATTCGCTAACCCACTTCATTGATTCTGGCTCGTCGATATTTTCATCAAATAGGTTGCCAAAACCCAGATTTCTAGAACGCAAGTTGCCAAGGTACATGATGTAATCTTCAATCATTTTTTCATTGAGACCCTTAATTTCATCGCCTATGACATACTTACCCCAAGCAATCTCTTCCTCAACACCCTTTTTAAGCATTTCTTTATAATTCTTTATATTCTCATCTGTAAATATCTCTGGATGTTCCTTTTTCATCTCAAGTATAATACTCCTGAAGAGCCAAAGGTGGGTGTTTTCGTCCCTATTGATGTATCTTATTTCAGAAACTGTGCCAGGCATCTTGCCCATCCTTCCAAGATTGTAGAAGAAGGAGAAGCCTGAGTAGAAATAGATTCCTTCAAGAATATAGTTGGCAATTAGGGCCTTCATAAAGTTGTCCAAGTTCTCATCTTCGTAGAAGTCTTGGTATTGGTCCCCAATAAATTTGTTCCTCTTTAAGAGGACTTCGTCGTCCTTGTATTGGTAGAGGATTTCTTCCCTCTCTTCTGGCGAACAAATTGTATCCAAGATGTAGGAATAGGACTGAGAGTGGATGGACTCTTGGTAACCCTGGATGGAAAGGCAAAGGTTGATTTCATTTGCCGTTACATAGGATTGTAGCTTTGGAATTTGAGCAGTTTGCAACGAATCAAGATAAATCAAAAAAGATAAGATCTTGTCGTAGGCAGTCTTCTCATGTTTATCAAGTTCCCTGTAGTCCTTCACATCTTGGGAAAGATTAATTTCTTCTGGTATCCAAAAGTTGTTCATGGCTTGACGGTACCAGTCACTTGTCCAGCTGTACTTCAAGTTGTTGAAGTCATTTAGGTTTGTGGTGTTTCCGTTGATGACCCTCCTCTTGGAAGTTTCAATGTCTCCCTTTTCATTAAAGAGACCTCTTTTTGAAAGTTGCATATTTCCTCCTTTAATAATTTTTACGATTTTAGAATAATTTATGACTTTATAAAATTTTATGACTTTTTAAAAAATCATGACCTTGCAAAAAATTAGGACTTTGCAAAAATCTATGACTTTATAAATATTTATCACTTAACAAAAATCTGTGACCTCACAAAAAATCACGACTTTATAAATATTTGTGACTTCATAAAAATTTGTGACATATCAATATTTTATGATGCACAATAGTCGCAATCTTCAACCTCTAAAGACTTACTTCTCACATAATAAACTGACTTTAACTTTTCCTTGGCTGCCTTGATATAAAGGTTTAGGATCTTTCTCATTGTGAAGTCCGTTGTTATATAGAAGTTAATGGACTGAGCCTGGTCAATGTGCCTTTGCCTAATGGCAGCAGCTTCAATTACAAAATTTTGGTCAAGTTCATGGGCATTTTCATATAGCCAGAAAGTTTGTGGAGTTAGGTCTGGTGCCACCCTAGGAAGGATTGATCCCTTCTTCTCTTCTAGGAAGTACCTATTCATAACTGGGTCGACTCCTGCACTTGTTGCGGCAATAATCGAAGTTGAACCTGTAGGGGCAATGGCCATTATATAGCCATTTCTAAGTCCATTTGCCTTCACATCTTCTCTAAGTTTGTTCCACTTTTCATCCTTGTAGTCACGAAGGTCGAAGTAGTTTCCATTTTCCCAATCAGAGCCTTCAAAGAATTCATAAGATCCCTTCTCCTTGGCAATTTCCATAGAAGCAGTAACTGCGTGGAAGTTGATCCTTTCATAAAGGTCGTCTGCCCACTTCAAGTGCTCATCTATGTCAGAAAAGGCCATGCCAGCCTTAACAAGGGCGTGGTGGTAGCCAGAAGTTCCAAGACCTATGGACCTGTACTTCCTGTTTGTCACCTTGGCATAAGGGATTGGGTAGTAGTTTAGGTCGATAACATTGTCAAGAGCCCTTACTGTAGTTGCAACAATATCCTTTAGCTCCTTGTCATCTTCAAGGTCAATATTTCCAAGCACAAGAGAAGCAAGGTTACAAACAACAAAGTCACCTGGCTTAGTCTTTGTCACAATAACTTCGTCCCCATCTTCAGTTTCTATTGTAGTTTCTAGAGTTTCAATGGCAGACATATTTTGCATTATTTCTGTACAAAGGTTTGAAGAATAAATCATGCCAACGTGCTTGTTAGGGTTCATCTCGTTTACATTGTCCCTGTAGAAGGCAAAAGGCGTTCCAGTTTCTGTAAGTGACTTGATAATAAGTCTAACTAGGTCCTTGACAGACATCTCACGACGGGAGATAGACTCATCTTCAATACATTCCCTGTATTTTTCTTCCCATTCTTTGCCGTAAAAGTCCTCAAGAGCATAACCCTTCTTTGCAAGGACTTCGTGAGGGTCAAACATATACCAAGTTGCATTGATGTCCTTCTCTGCCAATTCAAAGAATAAATTTGGATAGGAAATAGCAGGGAAGATGTCGTGGGCCTTCATCCTGTCGTCACCATTATTGGTACGAAGTTGTAAAAATTCTGGGACGTCCTTTTGCCAAACATCAAGATAGCAAGCAACAGAACCTTGACGAACTCCCAATTGGTCAACAGCAACAGCAGTGTCATTGGCAAGCTTTATCCATCTTATAACGCCACCAGCAACTCCCTTGAAACCCCTGATGTCAGAACCAGTGGCACGAACCTTGCCGAAGTAAAGCCCCATTCCACCACCGTGCTTAGAAATTTGGGCAAAGTTATCAATAGAACGATAAATTCCCTTTAAAGTGTCTGGTACTGTGTCAATAAAGCAGGAAGAAAGCTGATTGTAAGGCTTTCTAGCATTGGACATAGTTGGCGTGGCAACAGTGACCTTTAGGCTAGAATAAATGTCGTAGAACTTCTTGGCCCAGTAAATCCTGTTTTCCTCAGGTATAGCAAGGTGCATGGCAATCCCCATAAACATCTCTTGGATAGATTCCACAAACCTGCCGTCGTGGCTCCTTATAACATATCTCTTTATTAGAAGGTCAAGACCAGAATAATTTAAGAGATGGTTTCTTGAATTATCAATATATTCTTCCAGTTCAAGGATCTCTTCCTTAGAATAATTTTCTAAAATATATTCGCCGTAAAGACCCTTTTCAGTTAAGAAGACAATCTTTTCGTAGAAATTATTGATCTTAAACTCTTCTAGATTGGCCTTGATTTTCTTTTCAAGGTCGTAATTCAAGAAGAGGGCTGCAATAAATTCCCACCTAGGAGCATCTTTGTCAGTAAGTTCACTTGCCGCCTTAATAATTTCAGAAAGGTAGGCGTCTTGACTTTGGTCCTTCTTCACAAAGGATTCAAACTTCTTGTAAAGTTTTTCAAGCTCGTAAACCTTTGGGTCGTAGTTCTTTCTCACAAACTTCAAAATCTTTAGGACCTTGTCGTCAGTGATATAGTTGGCGAACTTGTCCAAGATTTGTCTCTCTTCAGAGTGTCTATTCCTGTAAAGGATGTAGGCCTTTACAACTTCAATTTCCTTTTCATCAATTAGCTTTAGCTCAACTAGGTCCTGAATCTCTTCAACAGTTGGAGGATTCTTTGGATCATAGTTTTTTAGTAAGCTTTCCTTGATATCAAGGGCATAGGCGCCTATTACAGAATCAACATAATCTTTTCCCACAGAGTCAAAGGCCTTTTCGATGGCATTTTTTATCTTTAAATGGTCGAAATCAACCTCTCTCTTATCTCTTTTTAATATTTTCATAAATCCTCCATATAGTAGAATTTTTATTTATAATTTTTCAAATACTACTATATATTATCATAAACAAAATTTTATAAATAGCTTTAAAGTGGAGAAAAAATAATCTTAATAATTTGTTTTTTATTATAAAGCTGTGACTTTTTTTATTTTACAACCTATCTTATATAAAAACTCACTTCAAGCTAGACTCATAAAAAAAGAAGCCTGACTTGGCTTCCTTGTTAAAATTAATATGTGTTTTGAATACAAAAAATCCCAAGAGGCTTGCTCTTGGGATAATTTTTAACTTATTTTACAACTGAGAAAAGAACTTTTGCTACTTTTTCAGCAGATTTTTCTGTCTTTTCAGCTACTTTTTCTTCTTTAACTTCTTTATTTTCTTTCTTGTCAGCTTCTTTAACTTCTTCCTTGTCTTCTCCTAAAATTTCTTCCAATTCTTTTTTGTTTTCTTCTTGGTATTTCTTTAGAAGTTCAGGGTTCTTGTCAAGTTCAGCCTTAGCTGCAAGGATTTTTTCTAATTCTTCGCCTTCATAAAGTTCTTTTAAAGTTTCAACAATTTCTTCATCTTTTTGGCCAGTTGACTTCATTGAAGCAATCATCTTGTAGTTATCTTCTTTTTCGATTTCTGCAAGCTTAGCTTCTAATTCTTTTTCAGTCATGTTAAAGATGTCAACTATTGGCATTCCTTCGTTCTTGTCGTATTTAACCTTATAACCAAAGGCTTCAGATACGAATCTAACTGGGATATAAGTCTTGTCCTTGACAATAACTGCTGGAGAGTCAAGTGCAACTTCTTTTCCATTTACAAGGGCCTTGTTAGAGTCAATTTTTAAAACAATCTTATCATTATCTTTTGTAACTGTTACAGTTCTGTCTTTTCCATTCCAATCAACTTTTGCGCCAATTTTTTCATAGAAAGCACGAGCTGCTAGCATAGTTCTGTCATTCATAATCTTTGGAAGAGCTTCAGGATCTTCAAAAGTGATGTCTTCGCCATTTACTCTTACTGTTACAAGACTTACTTCTGGCATAATTAACTTCATGTATTCTTCTGTAGTTAATTTTTTAACTGAAGTTGGGAAGTTAATTTTTACATTTTCATCTTTTACAGTGTCCATTTTTCCCTTAACAGAAACTTTTACGAAGTCTGCAACATTAACTTGCATTGCTAGGTCTTGGACAAGTTTGTTTTCTTCAAAAGTTGTCTTTTGAGAAATTTTTGATCCCTTGATCATTTCTTTTATGCCCTTAGCTGCTTCTTTAAGGTCTTCTGCCTTGTATTCCTTGTTAAGTTCTTTGAAGTCTTTTCTTTCTTCTTCATCCATTGGAAGGCCAGCCTTGTCAATGATTGCTAGGGCAGATGTTGAAACTGCGTCCCAGTTTTTCATAACGCCATCAGCTGACTTTATGAATTCATCAATTATAGCGTCACTGCTTGCATCTAATGTGTAAGTGTTGCCTTCAACCTTGAAGTCAATTTCTTGTTTTATGTCCTTTGTTGCAAGGTTCATTAGATTGATTAGGTCAGTCTTAAATTCTTCTGAATTAAAGTATTGGGCAGCCTTTGGTGAAAGACCATTTTCTTCATCTGCAATTGAGATGTAGTCTTCCTTGATGTCCTTGAAGGAGTCGTTTCCAAGTGCAAAGATGTCCTTTGAAAAGATAACTTCATTGCCCTTTACATAAAGGTCCATCTTGATAACATCAGGCACGTCCTTGTTAAGGCCAGCAATTTCTTCTTGGTTATCTGACATTTTTGCAATTTCTTTTTTGAACTTTGAGAAGTCCATATTCATTACAACGTGGGCCTTGTCTTTTCCCACTTGTTCGCCCTTTAGACTTACAGGGAAGTTAATCTTCATTACTTCTTGAGTTTCAGGATTTTTTACTTCAACATTGTATTCAAGTTGTCCAGAAACTTTTGAGCCCTTCCAGTCTGCTACCTTTTGGGATGCGTCTAGATAGGCTGTTGTGTTTGCACTACAAGCACCAAGTGTTATGGCTGCAATAAGTACAAGAAAAATAGTTAAAATTTTCTTTTTCATAATATACCTCCTATTTGTCCTTTATTGTATTATAAAAGAAAAATCATTTCAACTAAAAGACTATTACAAAATGGCTTACTTGCATGGATTACGAAGTGTCAATATAAGAATATATTATTCTTAATCTGACTTATTATTGTATTTTGCCTTTTATTTTGTGTTTTTCTTTAATAATCTATTTTATAAAAAAGATCTTTGTCTAAATTATTTAAATTTTTATAATTTTTTTAATTATATCTCTATATAAATGTCTTTAGAGTCTTTATGATTAAAAATTTCATATAAAACTTAATTAATAATATTTCATCTTTTTTAATCTATAGTGTATATACCTTATATTTACACTATAGCCCCGTAAAATTATTTTGTCAAGTTTTTTATAAATTTTTTATAGACTTTCTTTATAAAATTATTTTACTTCGGTTTTTTCTTAAATTATTACTAGATTAGCTATTTTTTTAAGTTAATTTTTGTTTTTTATCCACAATTTTTCTTATCTTATCTACATTTGTTGACTAGGGAAGTTAATTATAATCAACAAGTCTATTTTTAAAATTTTATTTTATCCTTATCCTTTTTATAAACTAGAGATTTATATTTATCGACGTTTTTATTATTAAGTCACTTTTTTATATAGCTTTTGAAATTTTATAAGACTTATAAAATTTTATAAGACTTAAAATAAAAGTAACATCTAGCTTCAATATAACAAAAAAGTATGAACCCAACAAGCAAATAGGCCGCAACTTTTGGTTGCATCAAGCTTTATTACTAATTTTGTTAATTTTTTAATTAAAAATAATTTTAGTTTTATTTTATCTTGCCAAAAGATATTCCACTAATAAAAAATTTTCTAGTAATCTATAAAATATTAAATCTAATTTTTAATAGTAAATAAATTTTATTTTAATTTTCATAGAAAGTTTTAAAAGACCAAACTTCTCAATAATTTAAAAATTAAGTAAAACAAAAAAGAGACCCACTTGGATCTCTTGATTTTAAAATTTTCAATTGTTATGTAACTATAGCTCTATACCTCTTAAATTAAGCATTCAACCTTTAGCACTAAGCTACTTTCAAATGAGGTACTTTGCTACCTTTCCCTTGCGGGATAAAATAAAACTTGTCATTGGAATCACCTTTTCTTAGTTACCAATTTGTTTTCTCTAGCTAGCTTACTTATAGTATAGAGGACTAAAGTTAATTTGTCAATGTTTTCCTAAAAGTTTTTTATCTTTTTTAAATTTATTTTATTCTCGTCAATTTTCCCTTCATTTAAGGCCTTATTAATTTCAATAATTGCCTGATTTGCAGAGTTTAGCGACCCAATATTAACTATATAGTTCTTTGAGCCTTCCTTACCCTTTATTACGATTTCATTATTTTTTGACTTGGAAATAGATTTCATGTCTTCATAAGGGAAGTGGTGGTTACCAATTACAAGGCCCTTGCCATAGGATCCCACAACTGTTCCAAGCCTGTCCTTTCCATCTCTAAAAGATGATTTAGAGGGAATATTGTAGATTATTGTGTCCTTGTCTTCTCTATTTGGGAACTTACCATTTTGTAGGTTGTATATAAATAGTAAAAATAGTCCAATTAAGAATAATGGGTTTGCCAAGAAATTAATGACCTTGTTGTCTCTCACATACATTTGTTGGAAAAAGTATATGTTTACAAAAATCAAAAATCCTATGTAGACAAAGATATTTAAGTTGTAAGTCTTCTTTCTTATATTTAGGTCCTCAAGCTTTAGGATTCCCTTGTACTTTGATATGAAGTCCACTGCTGTCATCATAAATAGGTAGTTTACAATGGCCCACATTATTGAATAAATAACAGAACCATTGCCCAGTTCTGATTCTAGACCAGAGAACTGGAGTCCAAAGGGAATTATTGCTGATATTATGAGGACTATGTTAGATGTTTTTTTGTTCAATTTTTCTCCTCTTTCTTATTTTTTCTTCTTTTTCTTTTTATTGCCTTTTATCTTTTTCATGTTTTTATTGGCTTCTTCTTTTTCTGCTTCAATTTCTTCGGCAACCTTGTCGTTCTTACTTAACATTAGCATAGTTCCAAAGAAAGCAAACATGTAGATTCCAAGGTTTATAAACATTTTCTTTAGGTCATTTTCTATGATTAAAAGATCATCCTGGCTAAGTCCTGTAAGATTTTTATACCTAAAATAGGATATAGCAGAAAATAAAATCATTAAAATCACCATATAAATGAAAACTGATTTTGTGTCCTTGTATCTTTTTTCATCTACAAAAAAGAAGACAACCAGGGTTGATAGAGACACTATCCCCAGTAGGATTGCCAGAGTTTTAAAATTAAAAACCTGGATAAAACTTCCTGTATCTAACTTGTTGTACTTAAATACAAGAAAAACTAGGGAGAGAATAATGATTATTATACTGGTTTTTAGCCATTCTTTCTTATCTTTTGTCAATTGGTCACCTCGTCATACTTATCCAGCCCATATTTTTCTATGACTGATATTATTTTTTCTGCGTAGGAAGGGTCTGTTGCGTAGCCGCCTTCTTTTATATACTTGGCTGCTTCCTTGTAGTCCTTGGCAGTCTTTACCTTTTCATACCTCTTGGCTGTTGTAAGGAGCTTGGCATAATGTTCAAAGGACTCTTTCTTGGAGGAGTACTTCTTGAAGTTCTCCATGTATCTTCCACTTTGTCCCTCAACATATTCTTCAGTTTCAAAGACTATGCCTTGGTCCCTTTTTACTGCCTTTATGCCAAAGTAATTGTTGTATTCTTGGGAAAGCTCAGACCTTCCCCAGTTGGACTCAAGGATAGACTGGGCCATCATTACAGATGGGAAAAGGCCATGTTTTTTAGCCATCCTTGTGGCCAATTTTTCTGTATCCTCAATATAGGCTTGTCTGTAATTCATCTCTTCTTGGGCTCTTTTTTCTGAAGTTGATTTTATTAAGAGTCCCATAAAAAAGATAATTCCCAAAAATGCCAGGATAATCATAAGGCAGCCGCAACCTGCCCTCTTATTTTTCATCTTTCACTTCTTCATAAAGCTTACTTATTTTTTTATTTAAAATAGGGTGAAAGTAGTTTGGCATAAGTTCATTTAAGGATTCTAAGACAAACTCCCTCTCTGCGATATAGGGATGAGGTACTATCAACTCATCTGTGTAGTGGATTTCCCTATCTATAAAGAGGATATCCAAATCAATTGTCCTTGCTCCCCATTTTTCATGTCTAACCCTGTCTAGGTCAATTTCAATTTTTTGTAAAATGTGAAGAAGGTCGTGGGGATCTTCATAGGAAGACACCTTTACAACTGTATTTAAAAAGTCTCCTTGGTCAGTCTTGCCCCAAGCCTTGGTTTCTATAATAGAAGCTTTTTCCAGGACCTTAAGGCCTGCTACTTCCATTTTTTCTAGGGCAGACTTAATATAGCCTTCCCTATCTCCAAGATTTGTCCCAATCCCAATATAGTAGTCCCTTCTCTTCTTCTTGCAGCGAACCGATGCTGTATCTAGGGGAAGGTTAATTGGGGCCCAGGGTTTTTTTATTGTGAGGTCAACAGTTTCTGCCATTTCATAGTTATCAAAGATGAATTTTGTCATCTTATAGGCAAGAGTCTCAATTAAATCTTCAGTTTCATTTTTAAAAAGATCATAAAGTTCATGGGACAACTTTCCATAGTCAATGGACCTGTCTAGGTTTTTTTCTATGGCACAGTCCCTAAAACTCATCCCAATTTCTGCACTAATTAAAAATTTTTGGCCAAGTTTATTTTCTTCTTCAAAAAGTCCATGGTTGGCATAGACTTCTAGGTCTTTTATCTTGATAAAATCCATAATACTCCCATCAATAAATTATTGTGTGATTTTTCTTGTTAAAGCTCCAATTGCATTCCTTGTAGGCAGGACACCTAAAGCAGGGCCTCGAAAGTTTGTCTGCCCTGTAAAAGATATTGAAAAATTCATCTTCTGCCAGGTCCTTGCTCCTGTGGGCTCCTATGCAATTTAGGATTCTTTCCTTTTCTTCATCTGAAAAATCTGTTAGCTTTAAAATTTCTCTAGCAAGATCAACTGAGGCAATGGCGTGATTTATCCCTTCTTTTATTTCAATTACCCTCCCCAAGTCGTGGAGGAGGGCTGTTGAATAAATCATATCCTTGTCTACATCTACATCTTCTTCTAGCTTAAGGATGTAACAAATCCTTGCAACTGACACAAAGTGTTCGTAGTTGTGCCTGCAAAAGAACCTGTCCCTTTCAAGATATTCAAGTTCATTTAAATATTCATTATAAATCTTGCTCTTGAGAATAAGGTCTGTATTTTTCATTAAAATCTAATTAAAATTCAATTAGTCTAAAGGCTTCTTGTTTTTGCTTTTCGTCTGTTTCAAGAATTCCTCTAGCTACTGATGTTACAGTCTTTGAGCCAGGCTTTTTAACCCCTCTCATGTTCATGCACATGTGCTCTGCTTCTATAACTACAAGAACTCCCTTTGGTTCAAGATACTTCATCATGGCATCTGCAACTTCTATGCTAAGTCTTTCTTGTAGTTGTGGTTTTTTTGCATAAGTTTCTACAGTTCTTGCAAGTTTTGAAAGACCTGCTACCTTTTCATTTGGGATATAGGCAATGTGAGCCTTTCCGTAAAATGGTAAGAAGTGGTGTTCACACATTGAGTAGAATTCAATGTCCTTTACAACAACAATGTTGTCTTCTGTTATTTCAAAAGTTTTGGATAGATGCTTTTCAGCAGTTTGTCCAAGTCCTGCAAAAACTTCTTCATACATTCTCGCAACTCTTGCTGGAGTTTCTAAGAGACCTTCTCTATTTTTGTCTTCTCCAATTGCTTCAATTATCATTTCAACAGCTTTTTCTATTTTTTGTTTATCCATATATAGTCTCCTCATAGATTATTTTAAAATTTACAAATTTCATTATATCATATTGCCCTTACAATGATAATAATTACCCATAAGTTAGAAGTTTATCCAGGCCTATAAAGTCTACTTAATTTACAATTTATTTATAATTTGATACAATATTTCCCGAGGTGCATGATGAAGAAATTACTTCTATATTTATCTCTTGGACTTGTGATTTTTTCTGCTCCTATAAATGTTTTGGCAGAAGAAACAAAAGCACCAATTGATAATATAAAGGCAACTAGTGAAAATACAACAGATGCCACAGATACAAATGCTGAAGAAAAAGAAATTGATCCAAATACAATTAGAAACCAAAATATTTTAGTCCCTACAAAGGAAGGTGTCCAAAAGGCCAACCTTTATGAGGCTGAAAAAATAAAAAAATTAGAAGAGGTCCCTCTAGAAGGCCTCACTAAGTCTTACTTATTGGGAGATTATAAGTCTGGTGAAATCTTAGAAGGTCATAACCTAGATGAGATTCGTGCCATGGCATCAACTTCCAAACTTGTTTCAATATTTGTAGTCTTAGATAAAATCCAAGAAGGATCCATATCCCTTAATGACGAAGTTGAAATAGATAAGGAGGCCGCAGTCCTAACAGGATCTTCCTTTAAGTTAAAAGAAGGCGACAAGGTCACAGTGGAAAAGCTAATTGAAGCTTCCATGGTTGTATCAGGTAACGATGCAATCACAGCTTTAGGTAAGCATGTGGCAGGTTCTACAGATGCCTTTGTCAAGATGATGAACGACAAGTGTCAAGACTTAGGACTTAAAAATGCCCTAATGGTAAACCCAACAGGACTCACAAATTATGAAATCCTTGACTATAACAAGATGACAACTAGGGAAATGTTTAAGCTTGCATCAGAACTTATAAAATTTCATCCAGAGATTTTAAAATACACTTCTATAACTAAGTTAGAAGAGCCTGAAAGGAATTTTATAGAATACAACACCAACCCAGTCCTTGGCATTATCCCTGAAGTTGATGGTCTAAAGACAGGTTACACCAATGCAGCGGGCAGGTGTGTAATCTTAACTGGACTTGAAAAGGGTGTTGACGACGAGTCAAAGGACATGAGGCTTATTGGAATAACTACAGGTTCCAACTCTGACTTTGAGAGATTCGTTGCCTGCAAAAGACTTATGACAAAAGGCTTCGAAGACTACGGCTACAATGCCATTGGTGACACAGAAAAGGAAGTAAGGACCATAGAAGTCCTCCACTCTCAAGATGAAAATATCCCAATTTATCAAAAGGAAACTGGCTACATACTTTCTAAGTCAGGAGATAAGTACAGGGAAATGGTTGAGATAAATGAAGACCTTAAGGCACCAATCGAGGCAGGTTCCTCAGTTGGTAAGATATCCTTTTATAAGGGTGACAAGCTAGTCTTTGAAAGTGACTTAATAGTTAAGGACAAGGTCTATGAAAATGGAATAATCAATAAATTTAAGAGGGTCTTTGAAGAAATTTTTGTAAATATTGAGAAGGCTGCTTAAGTTAATAAACTAAGATTTAAAAAGAAGTGTCATAAAATATTGACACTTCTTCATTATTTATATACAATAATTTTATAGGTCTACGTAGCTCAGTTGGATAGAGCACACGCCTCCTAAGCGTGGGGCCGGAGGTTCGACTCCTCTCGTGGACGCCACAAATCACTTGCATTAGCAGGTGATTTTTTTATGGAAGTTTTTTTCCTATTTCAAATTTCTTTAGATTTCAATTTTTTGATCATAATAAATTGGCTCTAGCTTTATATTTTTTATAAATTTTAAATTCACCAAGTAGAATTAGTCACAAAATATTTTTTGTTTGATTTTCAATTTCTTTGTCTATATTTTTATTAATTCTACTTTTATATCTCCAAATTCAAATCTATTAATTCAATTATATTTATCACTGGAACTTCATAGGGATGATTTTCCCTTATAATTTTCATAGCTTCCTCTAAATCTTCTCTTCTTATCCTAAATTCTAACTTAGATTCCTCTACTTCTTCAACTTTATTTAGGCTTCCTATATAGGGGTTTGCCCCTTCAATTGGCCTAAAATGACCTTTAACATATGTTTCTGCATAACAATAGTCATAATTTTCTTCTTTTAAGAAACCTTTTTCGTTAATTTTATCAATTAATTTTATGCTGTCTTCTCTTGGGATAAATACTTCTATTTTCACGTGTTTCATGGTCTACCTCCTCTTATTTTTATACCACAAATTGTCTTGGATAGATATAAATTTAAATATAAATTGTTTAATTTCCATTTCCTTGGTTATATATTAAGTAGGGAGGAATCATTTATGATTAGTTTAATTATTAAAGTTTTAGTAAGTGGATTAGCTGTTTTACTAACTTCTGCACTTTCCATTGGAATTCAAACAGACGGTTATTCTACAGCTATTATGGCAGCTATTGTAATAGGAATTTTGGACTGGGCAATCAATAAGTTCACAGGAGTTGACGCTTCACCATTTGGTAGAGGTGCAGTAGGATTTGTTGTTGCAGCAATAATTTTATTCATCACAGGTCAAATTGTTGATGGATTTACAGTATCAGTTCTTGGTGCTGTTGTTGGTGCTCTTATCCTTGGTATTGTGGATTCATTCCTACCAGTTGACAAAAAAACTATGTAATATAAAAAAGACTCGACCTAAGTCGGGTCTTTTTTATTAAAAATATAGTCTAAGAAAGGGAGTAATTCTTATCTTAGACTATATTTTTATGAAATTTATAAAGAAAAGAGTTTTTTTAAGTTATTTCTGTGGATAAGTGCCCTTCCCTTAGTTTTTTACTTAATTTTCAAGCTTTTTTATCCACAATTTCCTCTTCTTATCTACAAATGTTGATTATAATTCGCAATTTTCTCTAAAAATAAGAAATTGTTAATAGTTTTTAGATTTTTATTTTTTATCAACAAGCACTTAATATAAATTTATCCACAAATTTTTTACAATAAAAAACCAGTGAGCATAAGCCACCAGGTTTATCTTCCATATTTTTCTATTATTTCGTCAATCATCTTAGAGTTTCTTGAACTTACATTGTAATAAATATTGTTAACCCTAATAGTTAGTCCAGTCTTAACAAAGGAAATCTTGTTGCCACTTGTGAAATAAACATTGATGTAATTTGCAATTTCGCCATTGGTATCCTTGTTGGCTTGTTTACCCCTTAGGCTGTTTAAGTCCTTACATATCTTAGTAACTATTTTTCTATCCTTAATTGTCTTCATATTGCCAGTTTTAAAGCCTATTATCTCGATATAATCAACGTCTCTTGGGTTTATATCTACTATCTTATTTCTAGAAGATACTAGGCTACCTCCAAAAAAAACTAGGATGGCAAAGAATATTACAAGGACTAACCTTGATCTATTTGATTTTTTCTGTCTTCTTCCCATTATAAATTTATAACTCCATTCATAAATACGTAGGCCCTTCCACCGACCCTTATTTTCTTATCATTTTTTCCCAGGCTAGTTATAACCTTTGAAACTCTTCCAATATAATCTCCTTGAGTTGCTAAAATAGAGTCGCTCTTTGCAAGGTCATTTGCCTTTAGGTAGTGCATTGTGGCTGCAGTTGATGTTCCACTGCCAAATTCTTCGTCAGCACCTATAATTGGTGAGAAGGTTCTTTGTTTAATTTCTTTTCCATCTTGTGTTGTAAAAGCATGGATGGAAATTATCTTTTCTTCTCTAGAAATTTTTATTGCTTCATCTCTACTTAGGCTAATAGACGATAAAATCTCTTCATTTTTTACTGGAACAAGGATATCACAGGTTCCTGTGGATATTTTCTCCATATTTAAGCTTTCTTTAATTTCTAGACCTATATCATTAGGACCTAAATTTAAAGCTCTTAAAACGCCTTCTGGGGCCTCGTATTTTTCCCTCAATTCAACATTTAAATTCATATAGACATTTTGTATCTTAGAATTTTTGTAATCAAGCTCTACTGGAATCTTTCCAATCTTTGTATGTTGGATAATATTTTTTACCCCATCTTCCTTGGACATGATGTATTCATTTTCTGCAAGGGCATAAAAAGTTGCAATAGTTGCGTGACCACAAAGGTTGATTTCTCCATCTGGTGTGAAAAATCTTGTGAGATATCTATCCCTATCTAGTTGTCTAACAAAAACTACAACAGATTGATTTATATCCATTGCTATGTTTTTCATCTCTAGGTCTGTGAGTCTTCCATCATCTATGACAACGCCTGTAGAATTTCCCATAAATGGCCTGTCTGAAAAGGCTGATACTAGGTATATTGTGTAAAATCTCTTCATATTTAATCCAACTCTCTAGCCAAAATTAGATCAAGAATCCTAGATAGGTCTTCTTCTCCATAATATTCTATTTCGATTTTTCCAACCTTACCTCTTTTTTTGAAATTAACCTTTGTTCCAAGAGACCTTTCCACTTGGCTTCTCATGTCTTCTAAGAATATGTCTTCTTTTTCTTGAACCCTTGGTTTTTTTACACTTTTCTTGTTGTTATTTACAGGTAGAGAGTCTTTTATAATCCTCATGGCTTCTTTATATTGCTTATCTCCATCCTTAATAGAAAGAAGTTTTTTACCATGGGATACAGATATTTTTTCTTCTTCAAGAAGTTTTAAGACTCTTGGGTCAAGATTTAATAATCTAATAGTGTTACCTATATATTGTCTAGATTTGCCTATTTCTTCTGCAAGTTCCTTTTGTGTGAGATCTTGTGAATCTAGTAGGTGCCTGTAACTCATGGCTTCTTCAACAGGGTTTAAGTCCTTTCTTTGAATGTTTTCTATTATAGCAATCCTTGAAGATTCATGGTCAGTAATATCTTTTACAATTGCTGGGACTTTTTCTAAACTTGCAAGTTTTGCAGCCCTAAATCTTCTTTCTCCAGCTATAATCTCATACTTATCTTCTTTTTTCTTCAATAAAAGTGGTTGGATTATACCGTATTTTTCAATCGAAGCTGCTAGGTCTTTTAGGTCTTCTTCATTAAAGTTCTTCCTAGGTTGTCCCTCGTTTGCAACAATATCAGAAGTGCTAATTTCCATAAGTTTGGAGCGTTCTTCTTCTATAACTTCTCTTATTTTTTCACTGGAATTTAGAAAGTTTCCAATTCCTCTTCCTAGACCCTTTTTCTTAGTCATTTATCTCACCTATAACTTCCTTGGCAAGGTCTGTGTAAGCCTTAGCCCCCTTAGAACTGCTGTCATAGTCGTATATGTTCATTCCATAGCTTGGAGCTTCAGCCAATCTTACATTTCTTGGTATAAAAGTTTTAAATACCTTGTTGTCAAAGTGCTTTTGAACTTCTTCAACTACCTGGTTAGATAAGTTTGTCCTTCCATCGAACATACACATTACAACACCTAGTAGGCTCAAGCTTGGATTAAAGTTATCCCTTACAAGGGTCATAGTGTCCATAAGTTGAGATACTCCTTCAAGTGCATAATATTCACATTGGACTGGCACTAAAATCTTATCACTTGCCACAAGTGACATCATTGATAGGATTCCAAGAGAAGGTGGTGAATCTATAATTACAAAATCATAATTGTCCTTCACCTTATCTATCATCTTTTTTAATTTAAATTGCCAATCTTCGTGCCTTGCTAGTTCTATCTCCACTCCAGCAAACTCCGAGTTTGATGGGATTATATCAAGTTTTGAAAAACCTGTTGGATATATCGAATCCAATTCTTCATCTATTAAAAAATCGTAAATCATATTGTCAAATTCATATAGACCAAGGCCCGATGTAGCATTTCCTTGGGGATCCATGTCCACTATTAGAGTTTTTTTGCCTCTTAGAGCCAATGCTGAACTTAAATTTATGACTGTGGTGCTCTTTCCAACACCACCCTTTTGATTAAAAACTGTAATTACAACAGACATATTCTTACCTCATTTCTATATAATTAATAATATCATGTTTAAGAAGCATTTTAAAGATGAGGAAAGTATTAGTGCAAAATTTTTATTCTAATTTTAGCCTCATGCTCTACGTAGAGCACAAATAATATTTATACTAAATGCTCTACGTGGAGCATAATAATTTATCGAAATATTAAGTTTTATTGCAAGCAAAAAGGCTCCACGTGGAGCCTTAATTTTTTCTTTGTGTTTGTTTGTGTAAATAACTAACTTATAGGGGAGACTTCCTAGGTTTACCTTCACCTCTTGGATATTTCTTGTCAGTAGCTTTTACCTTTTTTATTACAATTATATAGTGATCAATATCATTAGGTAGGGGAGTGTGAATTACATCTTCAACTTCTCCACCCATAACTTCTATTGCTCTTTTGCCATTCTTAATTTCTTCTTTATACTCTGGTCCTTTTTGAGATATGAAATATCCACCGACTTTCACAAAACCCATTGCATATTCTGTAAGAGTTGATAGGTTGGCCACAGCCCTTGATACCGCAACATCAAACTGTTCTCTATATTCATCTGTCCTTGCAACTTCTTCTGCTCTTGCATGAACTGCCCTTATGTTTTTAAGGCCTAGGTCTTCTATAACTCCATCCAAGAAGTCAATCCTCTTTCTTAGGGAGTCTAGTAGGGTTACATCGAGCTCTTCATTGTAGAGTTTTAATGGGACTCCAGGAAATCCTGCTCCTGTTCCAATGTCTATAATTTTTTCACTTCCGCTAAACTTTCCAGTTTTTATAAGGCTTAGGCAGTCCAAAAAGTGTTTTACATTAAACTCATCATCTTCAGTTATTCTTGTAAGATTTGTGTGTTGGTTATAATCTAGGATTAATTTTTTATATCTCTCATACTTATCTATATTTTTTGTATCAAGGTCATATTCCTTGAAATAATCAACTAACATTTTTTCTCCTCATTTGTTCTAAGTGGATAAGAAGGACATTTATATCAGCAGGTGAAACTCCAGTTATTCTCGATGCTTGACCAATAGATTCTGGCCTAATATCAGATAGCTTTTCTCTTGCTTCAATCCTAAGACCATCTATAGCCTTGTAGTCAAGGTTCTTTGAAAGCTTCTTATTTTCAAGCTTTTTAAATTGTTTGATTTGGATTTCTTGCTTCTTAATATATCCTTCGTATTTTATTTCTATTTCTATATTTCTTATTACATCTTCACGGACAGGAGGTCTATCTGGATCAAAGACTTCTAGTTTTTTATAATCAAGTTCTGGCCTTTTTATCATTTCATAAAGACTAAAGGAATTTTGAGTCTCAGTAGATCCAAGTGACTCTAAAATCTTATTGTTTTCAGCAGTTGGGTTGATTTGAATCTTCTTAATTCTCTTTATTTCATCTTCAATTGCCTTTTTTCTGTATAGGTAACCTTCATATCTCTCATCATCTACAAGACCAATTTCCCTTCCTCTTTCAGTCAATCTGAGGTCTGCGTTGTCTTGTCTAAGTGTTAGCCTGTACTCTGCCCTTGATGTCATCATCCTATAGGGTTCACGAGTTCCCTTGGTTACAAGATCATCGATTAAAACGCCTATATAAGCTTCAGACCTATCTAGGATAAAGGGATCTTTTCCTTGGACCTTTAGAGCTGCATTGATACCTGCAACTATGCCTTGGGCTCCTGCTTCTTCATAACCACTGGACCCATTTATTTGTCCTGCAAAGAAAAGACCTTCATAGTCCATGTGTTCAAGACTTCTCTTTAAAAGAGTTGCATCAATGGCATCATATTCTATGGCATAGGCAGGTCTAAGGATTTTGCAGTTTTCCATCCCAATTATTTCCTTGTAAAACTCTTGTTGAATTTCAACAGGTAGGGAAGAGGAAACACCTTGTATATACATTTCATCAGTAGTAAGTCCTTCTGGCTCAATAAATACTTGGTGGGAATCCCTGTCCCCAAACCTCATAACCTTGTCTTCAATAGATGGACAATATCTTGGGCCCTTTCCCTCAATGTCTCCAAGGGCCAAGGCAGACCTTTCAATATTATCCCTTATAATTTCGTGACATTTCTTAGTTGTGTAAGTAAGGTAACAAAGTTCTTGGTCAATATCATATTTCTTATCAATATTTAAGAAGGAAAATGGAATGATTTCTTCATCTCCAGCCTGTTCCTTCATAACAGATAAGTCAATAGAACTTCTTAGGACCCTGGCTGGTGTACCAGTTTTAAGCCTTTGAAGTTCCATTCCAAAATCTTCTTCCAAACTAGAAGAAAGGTGGTTGGCAGGTCCAAAACCAGATGGACCAGATGAGAAGTTAACTTCTCCCATAAAAATCCTTGCCCTAAGATAAGTTCCACTGCAGATTACAACAGCTTTGGTATTGTATTTTGCACCATTTCTTGTCAAAACTCCACTTACCTTATTACCTTCTTTTAAAATTCTTATAGCTTCATCTTCCACAAGATAGAGGTTTTCTTCATTTTCTAGAACTCTCTTCATCTCTTCGTGATATTTTCTCTTATCAGCTTGAACCCTAAGCGAATGAACTGCAGGTCCCTTAGATGTGTTTAGCATCTTAGATTGGATAAAAGTTTTGTCAATGTTTTTAGCCATTTCTCCACCAAGTGCGTCAATTTCACGAACTAGGTGGCCCTTTCCAGTTCCTCCAATATTTGGATTACAGCTCATTTGCGCAATTGAATCTAAATTTATACATAATAGGAGAGTCTTTGCACCAAGTCTTGCAGAGGCAAGGGCAGCCTCACTGCCAGCATGGCCTGCTCCAATGACTACTGTGTCAAAGTCTCCCGCTTCATAATATTTAACGTCTGACATCTTTACCTACTTTCCTATACAAAAATCAGAAAATACCCTGTCTAAAATATCTTCTGTTGTAATTGTTCCTGTTATTTCAGAAATGTGGCCTATTACATTTTCTAGGTCAACTTCAATTAAATCTAAAAAGACCTTTTTCTTTAAGCTCTCATTTACCTCTAAAAGAGATTTTTTTGCTTCCTTTAAGGCATTTATATGTCTTAGATTGGAAAGGACTGAATCAGAGGATATTTGAAGTTCTCCGTCAAAGAAGAGGTCAATAATTAGGTTTTCTATCTTTTTTACTGACTCATTTTCCATTACAGAAAGTCTCAAATAATCATCCTTGAAGTATTTTTTTATTTCTTCATCAGAAATCTTTTGTTCCAAGTCATCCTTATTTAAAATAGTGATGTGCTTCTTGTCCTTTATTAGATTTAAAATTTCTTCGTCGTCCTTGTCAAACTCACGAGAAATATCAAAAATTGCAATAACAAGGTCAGCTTCCTTTAGCTTTTCTCTGGCTATATTTACACCAATTTTTTCAACTTCATCGTCAGTTTCCCTGATTCCTGCTGTATCTGTGATCTTCAATAGGACACCATCGAGGTTTATATAGTCTTCTATAATATCCCTAGTTGTTCCAGCAATATCAGTGACTATGGCCCTGTCATATTTTAAAAGACCATTTAAAAGAGAGGACTTACCAACATTTGGTTTTCCAAGGATAACTGTGTTTATTCCATCCCTTAAAAGCCTTGAATTCTTTGAATTATCTAAGAGATTATCCATCTTATCAAGGATTTTGTTGGACCTTTCAATAAGGTCATTATAGGCAGCATCCTCAATATCCTCATCTGGAAAGTCAATGTTTGCAACAATTAGAGCCTGCATAGATACAAGTTCGTCCTTTAATTTATTAAGAACTTCACTCAAGGCACCACTTAATTGATTTAAACCCATGTCAAAAGACAAGTCAGTCTTTGCCTTAATCATGTCAATTACGGCTTCTGCTTGAGTTAAGTCAATTCTTCCATTTAAAAAGCCCCTCTTAGTGAACTCACCTTTTTCAGCAAGTCTTGCACCTTTAGAAAGAATTAAGTTAAGAATCCTTTTTACAGATACCACACCACCATGGCAGTGGATTTCAATAATGTCTTCTGCTGTATAGGAGTGGGGTCCCTTCATCTTAACAACTAGGACTTCATCGATTTGTTTATCTCCGTCAACTATATGACCGTATAAAAACTTCCTATTTTCAGCCTCTGCCATCTTTTTTCCACTGGCAGATTTGAAAATTTCATCTATTATATTAATTGAATCATCGCCACTCATTCTTACTACAGCAATGCCGGCCTCGCCGATTGCTGTAGAGATAGCAGCTATTGTATCATTTAAATTTCCCATTTTATCATTCCTTTTAGATTATATTACTACAATTAAGACAAATAAAAAAGAAGGCTTTTAAAATAAAGCCCTCTTTATCAATATTCTCTCTCTTTTTGAATTACTACTTTTCTAAAAGGATCCTTTCCTTCTGAATGAGTAAGTACTCCTTCAAAATCTTGTAAAGCTGTGTGGATAATCTTTCTTTCATAAGAATTCATAGGTTCAAGCTTTATGGACCTACCAGTCTTAAGAACCTTGTTGGCCATTTTGCCAGCAAGATTTTCAAGAGTCTTCTTTCTCTTATCCCTGTAGCCACTAGAGTCAAGGTTGACCCTAATGTATCTTGAAGATTTTTTATTAACAATTAAGTTTAAAATATATTGGATAGAATCAAGAGTTACCCCTCTTTTTCCAATTAAAATTCCAAGTCTATTTTCATCTCCGTTGACATTTACATTTAGAGTATTATTTTCTAATTCCATTTCCACAATATTATCAAGTTCAAGAGTTTCAAGGATTTTTCCTAAAAATTCTCTTGCAGCACTTAAGATTTCTTCATTTTCTTCATCAAGAGTCTTAATAGCTTCTTCCATATGAACTTCATCTGTGGAAACTTCTTCGTCTTCTATTTCAAGTTCATCATCAGTATTTTGAACTACTTCTTGGCTCGTCTCTGGTTCAATTTCTTCATTAAATATTTCATTTAAGATGCTTTTTGTCTCATCTACTTTTGGCCAAACTTTTACAGTGGCATCCTTAGAACCAATAAGTCCCAAGAAACCCTTTTGACCCTCATCAAGGACTTCAATTTCAGCATTATCTCTTGTAATATTTAATTCATTTAGAGCCTCTCTTACTGCTTCATCTACGGTTTTGCCCGTCTTAATTACATAATTCATTACTTGTCCTTAACCTCAACTTCTTCAATTTCATCTTCTACAATCTTATTAGTTATGAGCTGTTGACCTATTGAAAAAATATTGGAAACAGTCCAATAAATTACAAGTCCTGCTGCATATTTTCTTGCCATTGAAAAAATTAAAATTGGCATTACAACCATCATAGTAGACATCATTGACTTAGCTTGATCAGCACCTGCTCCTTGAGTTGCAGGGTTCTTAGTAGTAATAAAGGATACTAAGAAAGTCGAAGCTGCCGCTATAATAGGCATAATTAAAGTTTTGTCAGCATGATCAATATTTTCTATATAAAAGAAGTTCTTGTTCATTGCTTCATAAAAACCTGGATCTGTAAAAGCGAAGGTTTGTGGGTTCAAAAAGACCCTATAAAAGGCAATCAATACAACCATGGTAATAATCATTGGAAGACATCCTCCAGCCATGTTGTAGTTGGCATCCTTATAAAGCTTTTGTTGCTTAGCAGCCAAAGTTTGTGGGTCGTTTTTGTACTTCTTTTGAATCTTAGTAAGCTCTGGTTGAAGTTTTGCCATTTTCTTTTGATTTTTCATCTGAGAAATATTTAGTGGCAAAATCAAAAGCTTAATAATGATAGTTGCAATTATAATTGAAAGTGCAAAAAATGAAATTGCAGCTGGTTCTTGTGGTATAATTGCTGCTAGACCATCATAGATGAATCTAACAAAAGTACCAAGTATAGTACTAATTAAATGCATTAATAATTTCCTCCAATTTAAATGAGAGGATCGTATCCGCCCTTGTGGAAGGGATTACACTTTAAGATTCTCCTTATAGTCAAATAAGTTCCCTTAAAAAATCCATACTTCTCATAGGCTTCGTAGCTGTATTGTGAACAGGTTGGGTCAAACCTACAGTGTCTTCCTGGAAGAAGATAGGTTGAAATAAACCTTTGATAAAATCTTATTAAAATCATACAAATTTTACTCATTTAACCATCTTCTTTTGTCTTTTTAAAACAGAAAAAAAAGAATTCTTAAAGTCTTTAAAGTCCGAATCACATGCATCCTTCTTTGCGACAAATACATAATCGTATCCAGGCTTTATTTTATGAGAATTCTCTCTTAAAAGGTGTTTTAATCTTCTTCTGATAAAATTCCTATTTACTGCATTGCCGACTTTTTTTGTGGCAGTAATGCCAAATCTCGGATAGTCTCTATTGTTCTTAGCAGTAAAAAGAGTGATGTATCTAGATCCAGAAATCTTCTTATTAGAATAAACCCTTTGAAATTCACTATTCTTTTTTAAATAACAATCCTTCATTATAAAACCTAAGCTGAAAGTTTCTTTCTGCCCTTTCTTCTTCTTGCCTTAATTACGGCTCTACCTGCTCTTGTTCTCATTCTAGCACGAAAACCGTGTTCTCTTTTTCTTTGTTTGTTTTTTGGTTGATAAGTTCTTTTCAAAATTCTCACCTCTTTCTATCCTTATCATTTTATTTACAAATTAGAGTCTTGTCAAGTAATATAGTCAATTAATTAACTTTCAAAACCAAAAAAATATAAATATTAAATAATTTATGAGAGTTCATTCAAAGCCCTTATTGTTGATAAGTATAGTCTTATTTGTTAAAATATATGTGGATAATTGTGAGTTATATGTAGATAATAATAAACCTGTTTATAAATAAAGTTATTAACAATCTGTTGATAAGATGTTGATAGTTTTATTTTTATTTTTCTAAAAACTGTGATTTAGCAAATTTTTTAGGCAATCTATCAACAATTCAACCAAAATCATATTGTTTATATTTACTTATCCACAAGTTTACTCACAATTGTATATAGATTTATGAACTGTTATTTATCAACAATATATAAATTGTTAATAAGGAGGAAATATGGACAAGGAACTTTCCACTATGTGGGAGTCTTTCTTAAAAGAACTTGAAAAAAAATCAATGTCTCAAGTTACATACTCCACTTGGTTTTCCAGAATGCTTCCAAAATCAATTGATTATGATGAAGAAAAAATCATAATCACAGTTCCCTCTCCCTTTATAAGAGATTATCTTGTAAATAATAAGAGGCACTTTGACCTCGTAGGGGAAGCCCTCAATGAGATTACGGGAATTGATTTTGATATAAGCATAATTTCAGAAGATGAAGCAACAGACCAAAACCCTGCAGGCCTTATAAATAAGAACTTCTTAAGCATATCAAGGCTAAACCCAAAATACACTTTTGATACCTTTGTGGTGGGCAAGAGCAATGAATTCGCCCATGCAGCAGCTTTGGCTGTCTCTGAAAATTACGAAAATCCGCAAAATGCCTTTTCAAACCCCCTCTTCATTTATGGAGGTGTAGGACTTGGAAAGACCCATTTAATGCATGCAATTGGACATTTTGTACTAGAACAAGATCCTACAAAGAAAATTTTATACGTGACAAGTGAGCAGTTTACTAACGAGCTTATAAATTCAATCCAAACTAATAAGAATGAAGACTTTAGGAATAAATACAGGAAGGTTGACCTTCTACTTATAGACGATATCCAGTTTATAGCTGATAAGGACAGGACTCAGGAGGAATTTTTCCATACCTTTAATGAGCTCCATGAGCAAAATAAGCAAATTGTCCTTACATCTGATAAACCGCCTAAGGATATCAAGAGCCTTGAAGAAAGGCTTATTTCTAGGTTTGCCTGGGGTCTTGTAGTAGATATTGGACCTCCAGATCTTGAAACTAGGATTGCAATTTTGAGGAAAAAGGCCGATTCTGAAGGATTCGAGGTTTCCCAAGAGGTAATGAACTTTATTGCAGAAAATGTCAGAAGCAATATAAGAGAACTTGAGGGAGCCTTATCCAGGGTTATGGCCTATTCAAAGCTAACAGATTCAGATATTTCCGTTGAATCTGCTGCCATAGTCCTTAGGGATATCTACGAAACTAAGGCCAAAAAACAAATAACTGCAGAATATATAAAGTCTGAAGTTGCTAAAAAATATGGACTAAATCTTGATGATTTAAATTCTAGAAAAAGGACCAAGGCTATAGCCTATCCAAGACAAATAGCCATGTATATAACAAGAGAACTAACTGATCTTAGCCTTCCTAAGATTGGAGATGTATTTGGTGGACGTGACCACTCTACTGTTATTCATGCCTACGACAAAATAAGCAAGGATTTAGAAGATGATCCTGTATTTAAAATTGAGATTACTAATTTAATAAAAGAGATAAAATCTTAGCTGTTGATAAGTTTTTATAAGTGTCAATCTTATCCACAACTTATCAAGAGAAATTTTTATTGTAACTCATAACTTTTAGGGACTTATTAACAAATCCACAGGCCCTACTACTATTACTGATTAATATACTATTTTCTAGGAGGAAAAAATGCTAATAAAGGTTAACAGAAAAGAACTGACAAAACATATTTCCATAGTTCAAAAAGCAATTTCTCAAAGAACGACTATGCAAATACTTGAAGGTATAAAAATATCAGCCAAAGATAATATTCTTACTCTTACTGCAACAGATACAGAAATAAGCATAAAGACTGAGCTTAAGGCAATTGTTGAAAGAGAAGGAGAAATTGTAATAAATTCAAGACTCTTTGGAGATATTATTAGAAAACTTGAAAATGACATTATAAATATAAATGTAGAAAATTATATGATGAACCTTAAATGTGGTGATTCAATCTTTAACTTATCCACACAAAAGGCTGATGAATATCCAGACCTACCAAAAGTAGAAGAAGATATCACTATAGATATGTCAGCTAAGGACCTAAAAAACATTGTAAAGAAGACAACTTTTGCCGTTTCTAGTGACGAATCAAGAATTGTCTTTACAGGTGTCCTAATGGATATAAAGAAAAACTTTATAAATTTTGTTGCCCTAGATGGATTTAGGATGGCAATACAAAAACTTGAAAAGGAAACTGGAATTGAAAATTCAATTATAATTCCATCCAGGTCACTTAATGAACTTGTAAAGATAGTTGATGATGAAGAAAATCTTAAGTTAAATATTTCAAGAAATAATATTGTCTTTAAGTTTAACAATACTGTATTTTATTCAACTTTATTAAGTGGAGACTTTTTTAGCTACAGTGCTCTTCTAAGAGATGAACACAAGATTTCTACATCTGTATCAAAGAGAGAATTCCAACTTGCAGTGGAAAGGGCATCTCTTCTTGCAAGAGAAGACAGAGCCAACCTAATAAAATTAAATGTAGCTGAAAATTATATTGATATAAAAAGTAATTCAGAAATTGGAGATGTTTTTGAAAAAGTTAAAACATCAGAACATGATGAAAGTTTAGATATTGCTTTTAATTCAAGATATATTTTAGACGGGGTTAAGATACTAGAATCTGATGAAATTGTCCTTAATTTCACTGACTCAGTAAACCCACTAATAATTACAGAAAAAGAAAATGATTCCTATATATATCTTGTCTTACCAGTAAGACTTGCGGGGTAACTATGGAAACAATTAAAATAAATACTGAATTTATAAAACTAGATTCCTTCCTAAAACTAACAAACCTTTGTGAATCAGGTGGTCTTGCAAAGACCCTTATCCAAGAAGGTGCTGTTATGGTTAATGGAGAAGTGGAAACTAGGAGAGGAAAAAAATTATACAAGGGAGACAAAATTTCTTTTGAGGGAAATGACTTTATAATTGGTGAAAAATGAAACTCAACCATCTAAGACTTTTTAATTTTAGAAATTACAAGGGTTTAGATTTTATTCCAGGTGAAAATATAAATGTTCTCTATGGTCTAAATGCTTCGGGAAAGACCAACTTGTTGGAATCAATTTACATGTCTATAAGGGCCACTTCTTTTAGGAGCCTAAAGGACAATGACCTCATTAATATAGATGAAAATTCCTCAAGTATTATTACAAGATACATGACAGAGGACTACAAGGACGACTACAGGATTGAAATTTCAAAGTTTGAAAACAAGAAACTTTTTATAAACGATGACAAGGTAAATACTAAAGAATACAGAAAATCTAGATTTGTAGTGCTTTTTAATCCTGAAGATTTGAATATAATAAAATATTCACCCAAGGAAAGAAGAAAATTCTTAGACGACCTGCTTTCAAATATTGACCTAAATTATGATTTTTATATGTATAAGTATAGGAGACTTTTGTTCGAGAGGAACAAGCTTCTAAAGATGAACATGGACAGAAATCTTCTAGATGTCTACGACAGGGAAATCGTAAAAAATGGTACCAAGATAATTATAATGAGGTTAAAGACTATTAAAAAGTTAAATGAAATTGCCAAAAAACATTATAAAAACTTATCTGGAGACGATTTAAATATAACCTACCTATCTACAGTACCAGTTTTCGTGGACGAGGAAGAGCTAATGGAAAATTATTTGAAAATATTAAAGGAATCCCTCCCAAAGGACCTTGAGAAGAGATACACAACAATTGGGCCCCACAGGGATGACTTGGACTTCAAGATAAATAAATTTTCCTCTAAGTCTTATGGGTCCCAGGGAGAGCAGAGATCTATAGTCTTGAGTTTAAAATTATCTGAAGCAGATCTTATAAGAGATTTATATAAAACAAAGCCTCTACTTTTACTTGATGATGTCTTTTCGGAAATTGATTCTAAGAGAAGTAGATACTTATTACATTCACTAAAAGATTTACAGACCTTTATCACCACAACAGAGGCTGACGAATTTCTAAAATCCGTTGATGCCAATTTTTATAGGGTGAGTCAAGGTAGGATTTTGTAAAAGAACAGGAGAAAAAATGGCAAAGGACAAAAGACATTATGACGCGTCGGATATACAGGTCTTAGAAGGACTAGACCCCGTTAGAAAAAGACCGGGTATGTATATTGGATCTACTGGACCAAGAGGTCTACACCACCTAGTTTATGAGGTTGTAGACAACTCCATTGACGAGGCTCTTGCCGGTATATGTGATCATATTATTATAAAAATAAATAAAAATGGAAGCGTTGAAATAACTGACAATGGTTCAGGTATACCAGTTGACATCCATCCACAAACAGGTAAGTCTACAGTAGAAACAGTACTTACAATCCTTCATGCAGGTGGTAAGTTTGACAACTCTGCCTACAAGGTTTCTGGTGGACTTCACGGTGTTGGTGTATCTGTAGTTAACGCTCTTTCAAATAAATTAGTAGCAACTGTAAAAAGAAATGGAAAAATTTACAGGCAAGAATTTTCCAAGGGACACAGAAAAAGTGACCTAGAAGTTATTGGAGAAACTAAAAAAGATGATACTGGTACAACAATTTACTTTGAACCAGACGATACTATCTTTGAAACTGTAGAATTTTCTGATGAAGTTTTATCCAAGAGATTTAGGGAGATGGCCTTCCTAAATAAGGGGATAAAAATTGAATTTATAGATGAGAGAAAAGACTTAAAGGAAGTCTTTCACTATGAAGGTGGAATAAAATCCTTTGTTGAATTTATTAATGCAAAGAAAAAGCCAGTCCATGATGAAATCATCTACATAGATGAAATTAGGGAAGAGACAGCAGTTGAAATTGCAATCCAATACACAGACTCCTACTCAGAAGTTGTGCTTTCTTTTGCAAATAATATTAACACTGAAGAAGGTGGAACCCATCTTTCTGGTTTTAGGTCAGCCCTAACAAGGACCCTAAATGATTATGGTAGAAAAAATAATATTATAAAGGAAAAGGAAGAAAACCTATCTGGTGAAGACGTAAGAGAAGGTATTTCTGCAGTTATAAGTGTAAAATTACCTGACCCACAATTTGAAGGCCAAACTAAGGCAAAGCTAGGAAATTCTGAAACTAGGGGAGTTGTAGATTCAGTTTTATCTGAAGAATTGGCAATTTTCTTGGAAGAAAATCCAAGAGTTGGAAAGCAAATCCTAGACAAGGCTCTATCAGCAAGACGTGCAAGAGAAGCTGCCAGAAAGGCAAGAGACCTTACAAGAAAGAAAAATAATCTTGAATCCATGACCCTTCCAGGCAAGCTTGCAGACTGTCAAAATGACGATCCAAAGAGAAATGAAATCTTCCTAGTCGAAGGTAACTCTGCTGGTGGTTCTGCCAAGGACGGCAGGGACTCAGCTTACCAAGCAATCCTACCTCTTAGGGGTAAGATTATGAACGTTGAGAAAGCAAGGCTTGATAGGATGCTAAATTCTTCAGAAATCCGTGCCATGATTACAGCTTTTGGAACAGGGATTGGAGAAGAATTTAACCTAGAAAAATTAAGATACGACAAGATCATAATAATGACCGATGCCGACGTTGACGGTGCTCACATTATGACTCTTCTACTAACATTCTTCTTTAGATACATGAAGCCACTAATAGAAGAGGGACATGTCTATGTTGCCCAAGCTCCACTTTATGGAATAGAAAAGGGAACTAAGATTTTAAGATATTGTCACAATGAAAAGGAACTTAGACTTGCCCTTAAAGAATACAAAGATTCTAAGGTCAACATAAAGAGGTACAAGGGTCTTGGGGAAATGGACCCAGAACAACTTTGGGAGACTACAATGAACCCAGACAACAGGCTTCTTTTAAAGGTTAATATAGACGATTTAACAGAAGCAGATGACACTTTCTCAATCCTAATGGGATCAGAAGTTGAACCAAGAAGAGACTTTATAACAGAAAATGCAGTTTATGCAGATTATATAGATGCATAGGAGTAAACTATGAGTGAAAATAAGATTATAGAATCAGGAATACTTGATGTAGATATTAATAAAAAGATGAGATCATCTTATCTTGACTATTCAATGTCTGTAATTGTTGCAAGAGCACTTCCTGATGTACGTGATGGACTAAAACCAGTCCATAGAAGAATTTTATACGGTATGCAGGGACTTAATCTTGCATCCAATGGACCCTACAGAAAGTCAGCAAGGCTTGTTGGGGATGTAATGGGTAAGTATCACCCTCACGGTGACTCATCTATTTACGAAGCAACAGTTAGACTTGCCCAAGACTTTAACACAAGATATATCCTAGTTGATGGCCAAGGTAACTTTGGTAACATTGACGGTGATGGGGCTGCGGCTATGCGTTATACAGAAGTTAGGATGACCAAGCTTGCAGAAGAAATGCTAAGGGATATAAATAAGGATACAGTTGATTTTGTTCCAAACTTTGATGAGAACGAAAAGGAACCAACAATACTTCCAGCAAGATTTCCAAATCTTTTAGTAAATGGATCTAGTGGTATTGCAGTAGGTATGGCTACAAATATGGCTCCTCACAATATGAATGAGTCCATTGACGGAATTATAGCCTACATTGATAATGATGAAATTTCTATTGCTGAGCTTAATCAAATAATTAAGGGACCAGACTTCCCTACAGGTGCCCAAATTATGGGAACTGAAGGAATAAGAGCAGCCTATGAAACAGGTAGAGGAAAGATAACTGTAAGGGCAGTTGCAGAAATCAAGGCCTTTAAGAACAATCGTGAAAAAATTGTAATTACAGAGCTTCCTTACCAAGTTAACAAGTCTTCACTTATTATGAAGATAGCAGACCTTGCCAAGAACAAGGTAATTGATGGAATTTCTAATATAACTGATGCCTCAAACAGGAAGGGCATCAACATAATAGTTGAACTAAAAAGAGATGCCAATGCAGAAGTTGTTTTAAATAAGCTTTACAAAAACACTCAAATGCAAACAACTTTTGGGATTATAAATCTTGCTCTAGTTAATGGTAAACCAGAAATCCTAAATCTTAAGGAGATTATAAGATACTATGTTGACCACCAAGTTGAAGTGGTGACTAGGAGGACAAAGTTCGACCTAGACAAGGCAGAAAAGAGGGCCCACATAGTTGAAGGTCTTTTCATAGCTCTTGATAACATCGACAGGATTATAAAAATTGTAAGGGCATCTAAGGATGACAAGGAAGCTAAGGAAAAGTTCTATGAAGAATTTAAATTAACAGAAGAACAATCCCAAGCTATCTTGGACATGAGAATCAGAAGACTTACTGGACTTGAAAGAGATAGACTGGAAGCTGAATATGAAAAACTTCAAGCTGACATCAAGTGGTTTAGGGAAATCTTAGAAAATAATGATGTCCTTATGAACCTAATCAAGGAAGAACTTCTTGAAATAAAGGAAAAATATGGTGACCTAAGAAGAACTGTTATTTCCCACGATTCTACTGATATAGAAATTGAAGACATTATAAAGAAAGAAGATGTTGTAATAACTCTTACTCAATTTGGCTATATCAAGAGAATGAGCGAGGGAACTTATAAGCCACAAAAAAGAGGTGGCAGGGGAGTTTCTTCAGGCAATATGAGAGATAAGGACTTTGTCAAAGAATTATTCGTCACATCTACTCACGATATGATTTTATTCTTTACATCACTTGGTAATGTCTTTAAATTAAAGGCCTATGAAATACCAGAAGACTCAAGGACATCAAGGGGTACAGCTATTATAAATTTACTTGACCTTGAAGAAGATGAAAGGGTAACTTCAATAATACCTGTTAAAGAATATGACCCAGACCTAAACTTCTTAATGGTAACTGAAAAGGGACTTATTAAGAGAACTCCATTTAAGGATTACAAAAATATTAGAAAATCTGGTATCATTGCTATAAAGTTAAATGAAGATGATAAATTAATCAATGTTCATTTGACTAAGAATAATGAAGATGTAATACTTGTAACTAAAAAGGGCCTATCCATTAGGTTCAACGAAGAACAAGTTAGGAAGTCTGGCAGAAACTCCATGGGAGTTAAGTCCATAGACCTTGTTGATGATGACATTGTAGTTTCATCTGATTTAGTGGTGGAAGATAAGTATCTTCTTGTTATATCAGAAAATGGTTATGGAAAATTAACAGAAATAGACAAGTACAGACCACAAAATAGGGGTGGAAAGGGACTTCTAACTTACAAGATTACAAATAAAACTGGAGATGTTGCTTCAGCTGCTGTAGTAGAAAAAGAAGACGACGTTATGATAATTGCAAACTCTGGAATTATTATAAGGATTCTTACAGAAGATATCTCCATCCAAGGAAGAAATACATCTGGTGTTAAACTTATGAATTTGACAGATGCAAAAGTTGTAGCTGTTGCAAATTATATTGGAGACTAGGAGGATTTATGGAATTTAAATTAGAGTCAAAAAACACTGATGAATTTTTAGTATTATATCCAATGGGAGAACTTGACGTTTATAATACAAAGAAATTCAAGGAAAAATCTATAAAACTTTATGAAAAGGATAAGAAGGATATTTTATTTGATTGTAAAGAACTAGAATATTTAGACTCTACAGGCTTAGGATCTCTTATCTATATCCTAAAAGAAGTAGAAAAAAATGATAATAAAATTGTAATTGAAAACCTAAATCCACAAATTATGAAACTCTTCAAGATAACTAAGCTTGAAGATATGTTTGAAATCAGGGGGTAGTATGGATACTTTAAAATACCAAATACCCAATGATGCCAAATATTTTTCTACAGTTAGACTTATGCTTTCTGGAATCTTAAATATCCTAAATAGGGACATAGAAGAGATAGAAGACCTAAAGATGGCTGTAACAGAAACTTTAAATATTTGTCACAAGTTAGGCGAAGATGACCATATAGACTTGGTCTTTGAAATAGAAGAAGCTAAAAATATAAAAATTTATGTAAGTGAGATTAATGAAGAAAAATTAGATGCATCTGAAGACCTATCCCTTGCAAAGACTATTATAGATTGTCTTGTAGATGAATCTCATTTTGATGGAAATAAATTTATTTTATCTAAAAAATTATAAGGGTTGCTATGAATTTAAAAGAATACAACAATTTAGATAGAAGACTAACAAAGGAAGAGAGAAAAGAACTTTTTAATGAATATCACAAGACAAGAGAGCAAGAAATCAGGGATATTCTTATAGAAGAGCACCTCTACATTGCAGAAATCCTATCTAAAAAATATACGGGCAGGGGAATAGATTATGATGATATCTATCAAGTGGCATCTATTGGATTAATCTATGCCATTGAGAGATACGACCCTGAAAAGGGCTTCGAGTTTTCTTCCTTTGCCACTCCAACAATAATTGGAGAGATAAAAAAATATTTTAGGGACAATGGTTGGACTATTAGGGTCCCAAGGAGAATCCAAGAACTTTCAAAAAAGATTTCCAATGCGACTGTGAGTCTTTCACAAAAGTACCAAAAGACTCCAACTATAGACGAGATTGCAGAATACTTGGATTCAACTCCAGAGGAAGTTATGGAGGCCATGGAAGCATCTAAGGTCTACACTCCACAATCTCTTGATGTAACTTATGAATCTGGAGATGAAAATGAAGTCAACTTATCTGATTTAATAGGAATTGAAGAAGAATATTTTGACAAGATAGAATCCAATGACTTTTTTAAGAAGGCTATGGAAAACCTAGACGAAGTTGAAAGGACCATTTTAATTGACAGGTACTTCAACAAGAAGACTCAAGTTGTAATTGCCAAGAAATTAAACATTTCTCAAATGACAGTTTCAAGAATTGAGAAGAAGGTCTTGGAGAAGATGAAAAAAGAAGTCGCTAAGACTATGGAGGTATAATGAATAGAAATAGATACCTGGTTACACTTTTAAAATTAGTGAATACATTTGAAATAGTTGTTTCGATAATGCTTATAGCAGGAGTAATTGTTTCAGTGCCAGATATAATGAAGTATTACTTCAAGATACTGACAAGTGATGCAGGCTTGTCCTATGAAATATTCCAAAATTTTCTATCCCACGTCCTCTTGTTAGTAATAGCCATAGAGTTTGTGGTACTTATGATTGCACATACAGACACCAACATCATCCACTTGATCTTGCTTGTAATTTCTAGAAAGATGCTGGTTTATTCTGACACTATGCTTGATTTACTTATAGCAACTATTGCCATAGCAGTACTCTTTGCTGTTAGAAAGTTCTTGTTAACAGGAGTAAATATGGATGCTGAAGGAAATGAAAATGAGTACTCTGCATCAACTCCTATGAAGATTCTAAACAAGAGGTATGGATTTGATATAGAAGCAGGCGAAACTACGACTATTGGTGGTTATGTAGCGGGTCTTCTCATAAAGAATGCAGAAGAGCCAGAAGTTGGCGTTATTGTCGACGATGGCGAATACATCTTTCAAATTGTCAAGATGGCAAGTGGTGGTGTAATAGAAACTGTTTCTGTTGAGAGAATCGATGAGAAAATAGAAAAAGAAAAGAAAAAAGATATCAAAAAATAAGATAAATAAAGATTAAAAGTGTCGGTTTGTCCGGCACTTTTTTTGTGATTATAAAACTTATCTTAGTTAATTTTAGATTAGCAAGTGATAAAAAATTTGAACTTATAAAATTTATCTTAGTTAATTTTAGATTAGCAACTTATAAAAAAACTAGTAAGTGCAAAATTATTAGTTATTTAAAAAATTTTAAAAGTCTGTAATATTTTGTAAATTGTAAATTACAAGTCCATAATTTTTACTAAAACTACAAAAGGGAAGAAAAAAATATTTAAAATGTTATAATAAACTTGGTGATATGATGAAATACATAATGGCATTCGATGCAGGTACAACATCTGCAAGAACTATAATTTTTGATAAAAAGGGAAATCCAGTTTCTGTTGCCCAAAAGGACCTGATTAAACACTTTCCAAAACCTGGTTACGTAGAAGAAGAGCCAGATGACTTGTGGTCCAAGCAAATTGGTACAGCAGTTGAAGCCATGTCTAGGAAGGAAATTGACCCCGAAGACATAGCAGCAATTGGGATAACTAACCAAAGGGAAACGACAATTGTCTGGAACAAGAAGACAATGGAGCCAGTTTACAATGCAATTGTCTGGCAGTGTAAGAGGACTGCAAAATATTGTGAAGAATTAAAGGAAAGAGGCCTGGAAGAAACTATTAGGGAAAAGACAGGTCTTGTAATTGACCCTTATTTTTCTGCGACAAAAATCAGATGGATCCTTGAAAATGTGGAAGGAGCAAGAGAATTAGCAGATAAGGGAGACCTCCTCTTTGGGACAGTTGAGACCTATCTTATTTATAAGTTGACAGATGGAGAAGTCCATATAACTGACTATACCAATGCTTCAAGGACTATGCTCTTTAACATAAAAGAAAAGAAGTGGGACGATGAACTTCTTGAAATTTTTGACATTCCAAAGTCCATGCTTCCAGAGATAAAAAATTCTAGTGAAGTTTATGGCAAGTGTAAGTCCAAGTATCTTGGTTGCGAAATACCTATAGGAGGGGCAATTGGCGACCAACAGTCCTCACTTTTTGGGACAGCTTCCTTTGAAAAGGGGATGGCAAAGTCTACCTTTGGAACAGGAGCCTTTATCCTAATGAATACAGGTGATGAGCTAATTAGGTCGCAAAATGGTCTTGTGACAACTATAGCCTGGGCCATGGACGGACAAATAAAGTATGCCCTCGAAGGTTCAATCTTTGAGGCAGGATCTTGCATAGACTTTATGCGTGACAATTTAAGGATAATTGACCAGGCAGATGATTCTGAATACATGGCAAACAAGGTGGAAGATACTAACGACTGTTACTTTATTCCAGCCTTCACTGGTCTGGGTGCTCCCTACTGGGATCAATATGCCAGAGGGTCTATAGTAGGCCTTACAGGGTCCGTAAATAAATATCATGTAGTGAGAGCTGCCCTAGAATCAATAGCCTATTTATCCTGCGATGTAATAAAGGCCATGCAAGAGGATTCAAAGACAAAGATCAGGTCTCTGACAGTTGACGGTGGAGTTAGCAAGAATAACTTCTTGATGAAGTTTTTATCAGACATAGTTGATGTCCACATAGAAAGGCCAAAAGTTGTAGAACTAACTGCCTTAGGAGCTTGTTATATGGCAGGGCTGGCTGTAGGATTTTGGAAAGATATTGACGAAATAAGAGAAAATAACGCCATAGATAAGTGCTTCGATCCAGATATGGATGAAGAAGAGAGAAATAAAAAGATATCAAGATGGCATGAAGCTGTTAAATATTCCATGAATTGGGCAAAATAAATTTAATTTTTATAAAATTTAAAATATTAACCAGATCTATTTTACTTAGGTCTGGTTTTTTATTTGAGAAAATCAGAAAAATTTTGAAAATTATATTATTTATTTTTAAAATGATCTTAAAATTTAATAAACAAATTTATATTTTTTTAATTTGATTTTATAATTTTGTCCTAAATTTATTAATTTTATTTAATGATTTTTTATTTTAATAAATCAGGAAATTTGTTGATTTAATAAGGATTTGAATTGTATTTAAATTAAACAATATTTTAAAATAATAAAATTTTGTTTAAAAACCTATTGACTTTTTAATTAGAAGTATTTAAAATGGCACTTAATATTTAAAAATTTCTAATTTTTTAGAATTTAATATTTATTTAAATGTTTTGAAGTGGAAAAGTAAGTGAAGAATGTTTTTACAGAGAATTGCCATTAGCTGAGAGGCAAAAAATTGAATTTACTGAAAATGGCCACTGAACTAAAATGCTGAAATGAAGTTTAAATAAGTAAGTGTTTTCGGGATCTCCCGTTACAGAGAAGTTCATTATTGGATAAGTGCATCATTAAGATGAATTAGAGTGGTACCGCGAGTTTATGAATCCCGTCTCTTTGTATATAAAGAGACGGGTTTTTTTTTATTAGGTGCCCAAGGAGGAAAAAGATGAAGACAGTTAGATTACCAAATTATAGTATTTCAAATAGAGAATATGAGGGTCTGGGACAAATAGTGGAGTCCTATGGATTTAAAAAAGTTGTCCTTGTGGGTGGAAAAAGAGCTCTTAAAGCAGTTTCACAAAAGATAAGAGATGGCCTGAGAGATTCAAGTGTAGAAATCCTTGGGGAATTTATTTATGGAAAGGAATGCACACTTAAAAATATTGAAGCTCTTAAAAATAAAAAAGAGGTATTAGAAGCAGATGTAATTTTTGGAATAGGTGGGGGCAAGGCCCTTGATACAGTAAAAGTCCTCTCCTATTATCTTGGAAAACCCTGCATCTCATTTCCTACAATTTGTTCCAACTGTGCTGGAGGGACAGCAATAGCAGTTGTTTATAATGATGATGGATCCTTTTTAAAGTACGAACCAACACCAGCTGCAGTCCATATTTTTGTGGAAATAGAAACTATAGCCCAGGCTCCAGAAGAATATTTTTGGGCGGGAATTGGAGATGGAATTAGCAAGAAGGCTGAGGTCTTATTTGCATCACAAAATGATGATCCTATTGATTTTGTAGCCACAATGGGCCTTAGTTTAGCAGAATCATCTCAAGACACCCTAATAAAATATGGTGAAGAAGGTCTAAGGGATGTTAAGAATAAGGAAGTTTCAAGGTCTGTTGAATCTATTGCAAGTGAAATTTTAATAAACACAGGCTATATTTCTAACTTAACTAATGGGGAAGATTATTATTATAATTCTTCTCTTGCGCATGTATTTTTTAATCTCTCAACCCTAATAGAAAGAAAGGGAGAATACCTTCATGGTTATTTGGTTTCTTTTGGAGTCTTAGTCCTCCATGCTTACGACAAAAATTATGAAGAATTAGAAAAAATTGCTAGATTTAACAAAAAGCTTGACCTTGCATTGTGCTTGGAAGACTTGGGTCTTAAGAGAGAGGATGTTTTTACTATGGCAGACCACATTGAAGAAACTCTTGAATGGAAGAGGTCTAGTGTAGCCTTGACTCGAGATAAATTTATAGAAGCTTGCCTTTATGCAGATGAATTTGGAAAAAAATAAAAATACAAATACAAATACTCCTAATTATGATGGGACCCGGTGGATTCACTGGGTTCTTTTTAAAAAAATTTATTTGTACATAAGAATCTAAAACTAATAATTCATAAATTTAATATTAGGAAAAGCTTATCTTATTTTGTTATAATAAAGATAGATTAAATATAAGGAGATTTTTATGAACTATAATAAATATTTAAGGGAAAAAATGGTGCCGGCCTTTGGTTGTACCGAGCCCATAGCTTTAGCCTTTGCAGCCAGTCGTGCAAGATTTATCTTGGGAGAGGACCCAGATAAAATCAAGGCCAGCTTATCGGGCAATATTATAAAAAATGTAAATAGTGTAAAGGTTCCAGGGACTGATGGAAGAAAGGGAATTGAAATTTCTCTTGCAGCTGGTGCCTTCTTGGGAGACCACACAAAAAAACTTGAGGTCCTATCTGATGTAGACAAGTCAAAGCTTGAATATCTTGATGACCTAATAGATAAGGGACTTTGTGACATTGAACTCCTCCATGAGAAGAAGGGACTCTATATCGACGTAGCCATGGAAAAGGGAGATAAAAAATCTCGCGTCATCATCAAGGACTTCCACACAAATATTATTTATGAAAGTCTAAATGATGAAGTCCTTTTTGAAAAGAAGGAAGAAGAAATAAAAGAAGAAGACAAGATTGACCTTTCATTTGATAAAATTTATGATTTTGCAAAAAATGGAAATTATGACGAGATAATTGACGTCTTGGACAAGGAAATCGAGTACAATTACGCCATTGCCAAGGAAGGAATAGAAAATCCTTGGGGAGCAAATATTGGGAAGATGGTCTTAGAAGAAGCAGGAGACAAGTATTCTGAAAAACTTGTGGCCTATGCAGCTGCAGGTTCTGATGCTAGAATGTCAGGTTGTGAAAAACCAGTTGTTATAAACTCAGGATCAGGCAACCAAGGGATAACAGTTTCTGTCCCAATAATTATCTATGCCAAAGACCATGATATAGAAAAAGACAAACTTTATAGATCCCTTATTTTTGCCAACCTAATTGGCCTTTATATAAAAGAAGGAATTGGCGAACTTTCAGCCTACTGCGGAGTTGTATCTGCAGGTTCTGCTTCAGTTTGTGGCCTTGCCTTTATGGAAGATGAAGACAAGGACCTAATCAAGGAAATTTTAACAAATGCCCTTGCAACAAACTCTGGCCTAATTTGTGACGGAGCAAAAGAATCCTGCGCCATAAAAATTGCATCAAGTCTAAAGATGGGCTTCTTGGCCTACAAGCAAGCCAAGGCTGGTAACTCCTTTAAGGCAGGAGATGGAATCGTAAAGGGAGACATAGATGAGATGATAAAAACTGTGGGCCACATTGCCATGGAGGGTATGAAGGAGACAGACGAAGTCATCTTGAGAGAGATGATTGGCAAATAATTTTGCAATCTATTTTATTGAGATAAAAAATTAAAAGTTTATAAAAATTCACATAAAAAGACGAAGTCCAATGACCTCGTCTTATTTTTTCACAATTTTTTATTTTTCAAGAACTTCATAACCCATGTCTTTTAAAATTCCTGTTACAGAATTTTCTGGAACAAGGTGGGCTGCACCAACTAAGATGAAATAAGTATTTTCTCCATCTTCCTTTAGCATGGCGTCAATTTTTTTGGCCATATTCTTGTCTCTTTCACTTAAGAGGGACTCGTTAAATTTTTCTGAAGCCTCGTCCCCATCACTTGATAAAAGACTTATCATCTTGTCCTTATTTCCAATTTCCCAAGCACTTAACATTTCATTAAGTCCAGCATTTATATTCTTGTAACCATTTTTTTCTATTTCATCAGTTAAATTCTTAATCATAGAGATATAGGACTCTTTATCAAAGTTAGAAAGTAAATCTGATTGGAAATCAACAGACTCAAGTTCTCCTAATTCAAGATTATTTAAAAGACTAAGAGCTAAGAAATAGGACTCAATACCATAAGTTGCAGTTGCAACTTCTCCTTTAGGGTCTACTGACAATGAATTATATATGGCCCATGGCTTTAACTTATTGACTTGGTCCTCAGTCATTCCAAAGTCCTTAAAAATATTTGCAACTCTAGCAAATAATTCTTCTCCTAAGTCATTCTTTAGGCTTCCGCCATCTTTGTAATACATTTTTTCTTGCATTTCTTTTAATTTTTCTTGATTAGTTAAATCAATTTCCATAAAAATTTTGTCTGAATTTTTAAGAGAATTTATAATATTTTGGTCAATTGGATACATAGAGGATTTACCTATGTGAATAGATCCAAGCATATAAACCTTGTTTTTTTTATTTTCAATTTCGTAGAAAAATCCCTTAGCTACTTTATCATTGTCTTGTAAAATCTTTTTTGTAGCCCTGTTATAAAGAGCCAGGACTTCTTCTAGAGGAATTTTGCTATTTAAATATTTTTCATCTTCTTGTCCAAAAAATATTTTTGATTCTTTTAAATTTTTAACTGCAAACTTGTCATCATTTAAAAGTTTTGAAATTGATTCAAGTGTTTCAAGTCGAGTTAAATCTTTAAAAGTAAAATCTCCACCTGTTTTTAGACCACGAGATTCAATTTTTTCTTTTGCAAGTTTGTAGGCTGTGTTTGCATCTTCTAAAGTAACAGCTTTTCTAAAATCCTTTCCTTCAAAGAAACTTGAAGCAGGATATAAACCCATAAATTGAACATCATTAAGATCTACACTTGCCCATGGACTGAAACTTGGAGACTTGATTTTAGGAGTTTTTTCTTTAGATTTGATCTCTTTAGATTCTTCTATTTTTTTATCTAATGTATTTTGATTTTCTGCATTGTTGCTGACAGATTCTTCGACTTTAATTTCTGTAACTGCAGGACTTGTATCTTCTTGTGCAAAAGCAAAGTTAGGTAGGAAAAGTGTAGGTACTAGTGCTAAAGTCGTCAGTATTTTTTTAAATTTTTTCATATTAATCACCCTTATAAATTTCTTTTAGTTTTTTTAACAATTTTTCATTTGCAGGATCTTCCAAAATACAGATTCTAAAATAAGATTTGTCCAAATTTTTAAAACTTTTGCAATCTCTTACTACTAAACCTTCTGTGAGAAGTTTTTCTCTTAATATTGTAGAATTTATACCCTTAAGTATCTTAATTAAAATAAAATTCCCAAAACTCTCATAGGCCCTTAAATTTTCTATACCAGAAAGTTCCTTATAAAAATTTTCTCTACGGCTTCTTATAAAGTCAAAAACTTTTTCAAGATAAGCTTCATCAGAGAACATGACCTTGCCGCAAATTTCTGCCACAGAATTAATCTGCCAGAGGACCTCCTTGTCCTTGAAAAACTTCAAAAGTCCTTCATTGGAAGTCAGTCCATAGCCAAGTCTTATGCCAGGAAGGGCAAAAAACTTTGATGTCCCCCTTACGACCACCAAGTTGTCATAAGATTTTGTAAGACCTGATGATGAGTAGGTCTCCATGTTTGTGAACTCAATATAGGTTTCGTCCACCAAGACCTTGGCACTAGTTTCTCTTAAAACTATTTCAATCTCAGACTTTTTTAAGATTGTCCCAGTTGGATTGTTGGGGTTTGCAAAAATCAAGAAATCAATATTTTTTTCATTGATTGTATTTATTAGCTGGTCTAAATTTATTTTAAAATCATTTTTTTCTTCTAGATTGTACTCAAATATGTGGGAAGAAATTTTTCTTAACTCCCTCTCATATTCAGAGTAGCAAGGTGATAGGATCATGGCAGCTTTTGGAGCAAAATAATAGATTGTATCCCTCAAAATTTCTGTAGACCCAAGTCCAAGGACAATATTTTCTCTCTTGCAGGATGCGTATGTAGAGATGGCTTCCCTTAAATCAAGATAGTCCACGTCAGGGTAAGTTGAAAGTAAGTTTAAGTTGTCCTTTAGACTTTCAAGGGCTTTCTTAGATGGTCCCAAGGGATTTATATTGGAAGAAAAATCCCTAATGTCTTCAATTTTTATGCCTTCTTTTTTCGCAATCTCAAAAACATTTGCGCCGTGACTGTTCATATTAACACCTCGTTTTCTATTGTACCCTATTTGGTAAAATTTTACATATATTATATAATAAGGGGTAAGAAGAGGGTGAGGTGGCTTATGAATAATTTTAGAAATGACTACAGTGATTTTGGATCCAAGGAAATCTACCAAGAGATAGAAAAGATTTTTGACCATAAGATTTCTGGCTATGGGACTGATGAAATTTCAAACCAGGCTAGGGACTTAATATTAAGGGAAATTGGAAGGGACGCGGACATTGAGTTTGTGTCTGGAGGCACTGCCACAAATATTTTGGCGACGACTTTTGGTCTTAAGCCCTATGAAGCAGTCTTATCTGCATCAACAGGCCACATAACCCACCACGAAACTGGGTCCATTGAAGCCACAGGACACAAGGTTGTGACTATTAAAACGCATGATGGAAAGTTAAAAGCAGATAAAATTAGAGACTTTATTGATGACCAGCCAGGTGAAATTGATGTAAAGATAAAAGTTGTCTACATTTCTCAAACTACTGAAGTGGGAACTGTCTATTCCATAGATGAAATAAAGGAAATTTATGAAGTCTGCCAAGAAAAAGACCTATATCTTTATATTGACGGGGCGAGGATTGCCCATGCCATGGCTGCAAATTCTAGTAATTTATCAGATTATGCCAAGTATTCCCACATTTTTTCCATTGGTGGAACAAAGAACGGGGCAATCCTTGGTGAAGCCCTGG
The DNA here is from genome assembly GCF_016726485.1 of Peptoniphilus harei. Lineage (GTDB taxonomy): Bacteria > Bacillota > Clostridia > Tissierellales > Peptoniphilaceae > Peptoniphilus_A > Peptoniphilus_A harei. The sequence continues at coordinate 1,017,650 of NZ_CP068103.1, read as the reverse complement.
TGATTTTAGATGAAAACTTGAAGAAAGACTTTAGATATTACTTAAAACAAAGGGGAGCCATGATGGCAAAGTCCTTCTTAATTGGTCTATCTTTTAAGGTCTTATTCCAAGATGGACTTTATTACGAGAATGCCAAGAAGGCCTATGAAATGTCAAGGCTTTTAGTTGATGGTCTAAAGGATTTGGTAAGGGACCCAGTCTTTGGGGAATCTAACCAAGTTTTTATAAAATCTAACCCAGAAGAAATTGAAAAATTAGAAAAAGAAAATATTTTTGAAATAGAAAACAAGAAGGAATCTATAATTAGACTTGTTACAAATTATAGGACAAGTGAAGAGGAAGTAAGAGGATTTTTAAATTCTATAAATAATTAGGAGGAATTATGTTAGAAAGAAATATGACAGTTGAAGCTGCAGTAATGGAAAACCCAAAAGTCTTAAAGGAAATCCAAAAGCTTGGAGGAGAATACGACTTTATAGCTATGGAAAGGCTTGAAGATGCCCTAGAATCTCTTGGAGAAAACTATGACCTATTTATAAAAAAAGTTGAAGGTCAAGATGACTTCAAGGATATGGACAGAGTTAGGAAGATGAATAAGGAAGAATTAATCCACTACATTGTAGAAGAAATTCACCCACAAGAACTTGCTACAACAGAAAAAATCGACGAAATCTTTAGGGGAGCTATTAAAAAATATTACAGAGAAAGAGGAGAACAACTCTTTGTGATCTATGAAGTTCTTCTTCTTATAAAGGCCGAACTTGTTTCTCACTTTTCCAGCGAAGAAGAGTTTGAATTTAAGGACGCTCTTGCAGGCAAGGATGTCGACTTCGAAAATCTACTTGCGGAACACGAAAAGACTATTGGCCTATTTGACAGGATCAAATACCTAACTCGTGACTACAAGATGAATGCAGAAGAGCCAGAAATCAAGGAACTCAACAAGCTTATGGGAGAACTTGACGAAGACATGAGAAGACACATCTATATAGAAAACGAAATTCTATTTAAGATGTAAGGTCCTGGATTTATAAATAAATTATAAATTATAATTAAAATATTAGGATTGGCACTGGGGAGTGTAAAATATTTTATGAAATTTAAAATTTATAAATAATTAAAAGTAAAATGGTTTAGCCTAGGCTAGGCCATTTTTTATTGTTCCGAAAGATGCCTTATATTTTTCCTTTTGCTTGATATCCTTCCGAGGAAGAAAAATTATCCCATAAAAATATTTTTTTCGCATAAAACATGCTATAATTTATGCGAAAAGGGAGGTTTTTATGCGTAAATTTGATTATAGTTTATTGAAAGAAAAAAAATGGGATGCTGAAATCTTAAATTATATTTCACAAATTAGTGAGTATAAGGGAAGACAAGAATTATACTTAAGCCAGAAACCAGCAGTTCTCGATAATCTAGTAGAACTTGCTATTATACAGAGTACCCAAAGTTCCAATGAAATCGAGGGAATAAGGACAACTGATTCCAGAATAAAGGACTTAGTAAATAAAAAAGTTGCTCCAAAAAATAGAGATGAAGAAGAAATTATTGGTTACAAAGAAGTCCTATCTACAATTCATGAATCTTTTGATTATATCCCAATAAATTCAAAAATAATTTTACAACTTCATAGAGACCTCTACAAATATTCAAACAAATCAATTGGTGGAAAATATAAAAATTCACAAAATTATATTTCGGAAACAAGAAAAGATGGAGAAACTATAGTTAGGTTTAGACCTCTTGATCCCTTTGAAACTCCACAAGCAATTGAAAAAATTTGTCAAGAGTACAATAGAGAAATTGACAAGGGAGAAATAAACCCCCTAATACTAATTCCAATTTTTATACACGATTTCTTGTGCATCCACCCCTTCAATGATGGAAATGGAAGAATGTCAAGGCTTTTAACAACTTTGTTATTATATAAGCTAGGTTATGTCGTAGGACGATATATAAGTCTTGAAGAAAAAATAGAAAAAACCAAGACAAATTACTATCTTGCCCTAGAAAAAAGTGGTGTAAATTGGCATGGAAATAGTGAAGATCCAACATTTTTTATAAAATATATTTTGGCTATTATACTTGCTGCCTATAGAGATTTTGAAGATAGGGTAAATATTTTCGATACAAAGCCATCGTCACTTGACCAAGTTTTAAATGCTATTGATAAAAAATTAGGAAAATTTACCAAGAGTGAAATCATGGAACTTGCTCCTGCAATTAGCAAGTCCTCTGTGGAAAAATCCTTAAAAGAATTGTTAGAAAAAGATATAATTGAGAGACATGGAAGTGGAAGGGCAACCTATTATACAAAAAAATAATTTAGATAATATATTTAGGATAAGATTAATATCTTGTCCTTTTTATTTTTTTTAAAACTTATCCCATAAAAATAAAATTTTACCCGTAAAAAACCACGAAAATTATGAGTATTTTAAAGATATTAAGAAGTCTTATCAAAAACTTGTAAAAAAGTTCTTTTAGTGTTAGTATAAAAATAAAGGAACACCCCTAGGGGGGTATAGGAGGTAATATGGAAAAGAAATTTGATGTCAGTGGCATGACTTGTTCGTCTTGTGTCGCCAATGTCACAAAAGCTGTTGAAAAGCTTGATGGTGTAAGTGGCGCCAACGTCAACCTCATGACCAACTCAATGAAGGTAAATTTCGATGAAAATATAGTAGATGATGAAAAAATTATAGGTGCTGTGGAAAAGATTGGCTATGGAGCAAGCCCAGCTGGTGAAAAAACAAAAAGTGAAGATAAACCACTTGATGACAGGGAGAAGGCCCTAAAGCACAGGCTTATATCTTCAATTATCTTTATGGTGATTCTCATGTATATAGCCATGGGTCCTATGATTCACTTGCCAACTCCAGGAATCTTTCATGGAAGAGAAGGGGCTATTATCTTTGCCTTTTCACAATTTCTCTTGGCCCTTCCTGTAGTCTACATCAACAGGGATTTTTACATCTCTGGATTTAAGGGACTGAAGAACAGGGCTCCAAACATGGATAGCCTTGTTGCCATTGGTTCTCTTGCAGCCCTTGTCTATGGAATCTTTGCCATTTACATGATGGCCTATGGCTTTGGCCAAGGAGACATGGAACTTGTAGATTCTTACAGGCACAATCTTTATTTTGAGTCTTCAGCCATGATTCTTACTCTTATAACTGTTGGAAAATACTTGGAAGAAAAATCCAAAAACAAGACAAGGTCATCTCTTGCAAATTTAATGGACCTTGCCCCAAAAATGGCAACAGTAATAGAAGATGGCGAAGAAGTTGTGAAGAATATTGAAGATGTAAGAGTGGGAGATATCTTGCTTGTAAGGCCTGGCGAATCTGTGGCAGTTGACGGCAAGGTCATCGAAGGTGCATCTTCTCTTGATGAATCAGCGGTGACTGGAGAGTCAATACCAGTTCAAAAGTCTGTGGGAGACAAGGTAATCTCTGCTTCCATTAACACAACTGGGTCCTTTAAGTTCAAGGCAGAGAAGGTTGGAGAAGACACAACTATTTCTCAAATTATAAAATTAGTTGACGAGGCCAACCAGTCCAAGGCTCCTATAGCCAAGCTTGCAGATGAAATTGCCGGGGTCTTTGTGCCAGCAGTCTTAATTATAGCTGCCCTAACCTTTGTAGTTTGGATGGCTCTAGGTTATGGATTTGAAAATGCCCTTAACTTTGCAATTTCTGTTTTGGTTATTTCTTGTCCTTGTGCCTTAGGCCTTGCAACACCAGTTTCAATAATGGTGGCAACAGGCAAGTCTGCAGATTTTGGACTTCTCTTTAAAAATGCAGAAGTTCTAGAGAATCTCCACAAGATTGATGTAATCGTAATGGATAAGACTGGGACAATCACTGAAGGAAAGCCAATCCTAACAGATATTGTGACAGACTTAGATGAAGAGAACTTCTTAAAAATTGCTGGATCTATAGAAAAAAATTCCCAACATCCATTGGCTTCAGCAATTATAAATTACGCACAAGAAAATGATATAGACTTAGAAGAAATCACTAACTTCAATTCAGTTAGTGGCAGGGGCCTAAATGGAGAGATTGCAGGAAATAAGTATCTTGCAGGAAACCTTGAATATATGCTTGAAGAAAATATTGACCTTAAGGACTTTAAGTCCAAGGCAGAAGAATTAGCAGGAGAGGGCAAGACTTCCATGTACTTTGCCAATGAAAGTGAAGTCATGGGGATAATCTCTGTAAAGGACTTGCCTAAGGAGTCATCAAAAGATGCAATTAAACTCCTAAGAGATATGGGCAAAAAAATTATTATGCTAACTGGAGACAATGAAAAAACTGCAGAAGCAATTGCTGATGAAATTGGAGTTGACGAGACTCTTGCAGGACTTCTTCCACAAGATAAGAACAAGGAAATCGACAAGATCCAAAAATCTGGCAAGAAGGTCCTAATGATTGGTGACGGGATCAACGATGCCCCATCCCTTGCCAAGGCCGACATAGGCATGGCAATAGGTCACGGGACAGATGTGGCAATTGAGTCATCAGACGTAGTCCTAATGAGGTCAGACCTCTTAGATGTTGTTTCAGCCCTTGAACTTTCCAAGGCGACAATAAAAAACATCAAGCAAAATTTATTCTGGGCCTTTTTCTACAACACAATTGGAATTCCTCTTGCTGCAGGTCTCTTATTCCCAGCCTTTGGGATAAAACTTTCCCCAATGTTTGCAGCCCTAGCCATGAGTTTGTCCTCAGTCTTTGTTGTAAACAATGCTTTAAGGCTAAGAAGGTTTAAACCAAGGGGAGTGAAGAGATCCTTGGAAGAAGCAAATTCTTCAAGTGAAAAAGAAATTGCAAAAGAAGAAAATCTTATAGAAAAAAATGAAAAAAGAACTAAAATAAAAGTAGAAGGTATGACGTGTGGCCACTGCGAGAAAAGAGTTGCTGATGCCCTAGAAAAAACTGGCAAGGCAAAAGATGTTGTGGCAAGCCACGAAAATTCTTCTGTAGAATTTATAGACCAAGGTCTAAGCCCAGAAGAAATAGAAAATGCCATTGAAGAAGCAGGTTATAAAATTATTAAAAATAAAGGAGAAGATAATATGGAAAAAATTTTAAATGTTGAAGGAATGTCTTGTAACCACTGTAAAGCTGCAGTAAGAAAGGCTCTAGAAGGTCTTGACGGAGTAAAAGAAGCTGACGTTAGCCTAGAAGAAAAGAATGCAAAAGTAGAACTTGACAAGGACGTGGCAGATGAAGCACTTGTTAAGGCTGTTGAAGATGCAGGATATACTGCAAAAATAGCAAAATGAGAGCTGACAAGGAAGTCCAACTTAGGAAATTAAAAACTGTCAGGGGACAAATTGATGGCCTTATAAAAATGGTGGAGGAAGACAGGTACTGCCTAGACGTCTCCAACCAGCTCATGGCCTCAATCTCCATCCTAAAAAATATAAATAAGGATGTCCTGACAGCCCACCTAAGGGGTTGTGTCAAGGATTCCTACTCCAAGAGCCAGGAAGAAATTGACGAAAAAATCGAAGAAATCAACACAATTATAAATAAGTTGTCAAAGTAGGCTTGATATGAAATTTAAAAAAATATGTTATTTGTTTCTGGTCTTAATTTTTCTCACAGCTTGTAAGAAGGATGAAAGTCACGAGATAAAATTTTCCACTGGAGAAGTTTATAAGTTTCAAGATTTATCTGTGGAAGTAATAGCTGATGAAGAAGATATGACTACAAGAGAGATTTTTTCTTCTGAAGGCAATGAAGAAAAGTTAGGAGAGATAATAAGTCTCTTGGAAAATTGCAAAGTAGTGGACCAGGGATATTCCTATGCTTCAATCCCAGGTTACAATTCTTTATTAATTAATCTACACAATAAAGATGAGGAAGATACAATATATATGTACAACTCAGAAAGAGATAGGGACACAAATAAATTTCACTATTCTTTTTATGGAAAGCTTGGCGGCCAAGAAGGCCCTGCACTCTTATCCGATGACGACTTGATTTCAGAAATAAAGTATATAGTTGATAAATAAAAAAGATCACGGTAATTTTTACCGTGATTTTTTTATGTTTAAATTTTTACCAGGTGCAGAGGCCTGTTTTTTCTTGGATTTTCCAGAGAATCCTCATAATAAATCTACTTTCATAAAAGTCTTCGATAGGTAAGGTGTAATCGCCATCTTTATTATTCCAAATTCTTGTGTAGTAGTCTTTCATATCTCTTGCCATTGGTGAATCTTTTTTCATTTCAACTGCAAGATTTGTCTCAAGGTTAAAGTTATCCAAGTTTCTCCTTGTATAGTTGGCTGATCCAAGGATGGCAAGGGGATTCTTGTCCTTGAAGTCGAAGTAAATAAATTTTGTGTGGAACTGCTCTCCAGATGTTTGATACCAGCGAATATTTATGTCAGGATAGTCTTCCTTTAACTGACTAAGGGCAGGTCTGTTGGGTGATCCATTTTTCTCAAGTCCAAAGGCATCCTTGTTTAAATCTGCAATGATTTTTACATCAACTCCACGCTTTGCAGCTTCGCCAAGTTCTCTTAAAATCCTAAATTCTGATAGATAGAAGATTCCGAGATTTATCTCGTCGCCCTTTTTTGTTTCCTTAATATTTTTTGAAATTTCATCATAAATTTTTCCTTCAGTGATGACCTTTAGCTTGTAAGGAGAAGTGACTTCTTCTGCCTTAAAATTTTCTATTACGTCAGGTAATTTGTCAAAAAATATGGACTCAGACTTAATTAAATCTTCCATGGACTTGCCACGAAAGACCATGGCCACATTGGAGTGGTGGGCTGATGGGTCGTGGGGATTTGCCGATGCAACTAAAGCTTCCTTTTCTGAAATCAAGACTTTCCTGTGGTTGCCCTTGAAGTTGGCAAGTTTTAAAATTGACCTAATATTTACCTTGTCGGCATCCTTGTCAAAAAAGTTTTTGATCCAGCCGCCACCATATGTTCCAAACCACTGGATATAGGCCCTGTAAATTCCAGATACAAGGGCGTTGGAGTCACGCATCTTGTTTAAGTCAGTGACTACCACTTCAATTCCATTTTCACGAAGCCTCTTCAGATTATCTTCTTCATAGGCCCCGTAAAAATTATTTATTGGGTCTGTGACAAATAAAATTGGCATTTCAGGATTTTCCTTCTTCTTTGCAATTAAGAGGTCCGTCATATCCTTTACTTGACTTGGGAAGGTCATGGAGTCTGGGTACTCGTCGTTAAAGAGGAAGAAGTCCAGCATGAGAAAGTCCTGGGCATTCTTTATAAGGTCCATCTCGCGTTTAAAAATCCTCTTCTCGTGAAGTCTCTTTCCATCCTTTAGATAGGTCAAGTCATACAAAAACTCGCAATCAGCATCCCTAAAGTCAGATGAAAGGTTGGTGCCAGGGGGATTTTTTGTATTCAAGCTGTATATAATTGGAATAATAATAAGTAGTAAAATAATTATCATAATTTTCTTTTTCTTTTTCAAAATCTTCTCCAAAAATTAAATTAGTTTGTGGGGATCAGGTCTTGGACCCTTGTCCCAAGCTTTCCATATTCTCTATCAAATTTAATATAATATTTTCCTGTATTTTTATATCTAATATAAAAAGAAATTTCTTCTCCATTTCTCAAGTTTTCATTTTTGCTCCACTCAATGCTTGGGTTGTGAAGGATTTTTTCTATCTCTTCTCTGTCATTCTCATTTTTTAAACTGACAATTTTTGGATATTCAAGGATTTCTATCTCAGCCTTGCCAGACCCATCGTAGCCAGTGAAGTGAAACTGAATTGTGAGAGGGTCCATGGTCACATAGGCGTCAGGCTTTCTTAGCTTTAAATGATAAAAGCAAGTGGAAAATATTATTAAGCTTGCAAAAATTATAAAAGTCACATTCTTTTTATTTCTTAAGTTCTTCTTAGCCATCAATAAGCCCTCCTTTTCCCCTATTATATCAAAAATATTTATAAAAAATTAAAATAATTGACAAACTGTTATAGACTGTTATATAGTGTTATGTAACAAGGAGGCAAAATGAAAATTATTTTAATAAATGGATCCTCAGTTCCTCTTTATGAACAGATAAAGAATGCCATAAAAGAAAATATCTTAAAAAACAAGGTTAAAGAAGGAGAACAGCTTCCTTCTGTAAGGACTCTTTCTAAGGATCTAAAGGTCAGCATCTTGACAGTGAAGAAGGCCTACGACGAATTAGAAGAAGAAGGCTTTGTCGAGTCTAGGCAGGGACTTGGGACTTTTGTGGCAGGCAAGGACTCAGAGGTCAAAAGAGAAGAATTACAAAAAGAATTGGAAAATCACTTGCAAGAAGCCATAAAATTATCTGCCGATTTAGATTTAGATAAGGAAACAATTTTGGAATTATTTGAATTTTTATACAAGGAGGGCTTGGACTATGACGAATAAAATTGAAGTTAAAAATTTGAAAAAGACCTATGACAATTTTGTCTTGGGAGAAGATTCCTTTGAAATAAAAAAGGGATTTATCACTGGATTTATTGGAAAAAACGGAATGGGAAAGACAACAACTATAAAGTCTCTCTTGTCTCTAATAAATTATGATGGAGAAGTATTTGTGGAGGGAGAAGATGCAAGGAATTTAAATTATCTTCAAGATGTGGGGATAATTATGGACGACTCCTTCTTGTCAAAGGATTGGAAGATTTCTCTTGTAAATGAAGCCATGAAGTGTGGTTATGAAAATTGGAAGGAAGAAGAGTTTTTTGAATATGTCAAAAAATTTGGAATAGAAAAAGATAAAAAAGTTAGGGAATTATCTCGTGGAATGAAGATAAAACTTATGCTTTCTATTGCCCTTTCTCACGAGGCAAATCTCTTGATTTTAGATGAGCCAACAAGTGGACTTGACCCAAGTATGCGAGATGAACTCACAGATATTTTAAAAGACTTTGTGGAAGATGAAAATAATACAGTGCTTTTTTCCACCCACATAACTGAAGACCTAGACAGGATTGCCGACTATATTATTTTTATTGATGATGGAAAAATAATTGATTCATCTAGTAAGGAAGAATTCTTGGAAAAATATTTGGTCCTAAAGGGTGGATCAGAGGACAGGGACCTTTTAAAAGATTTTGATGTCCTTGGCATAAAAGCAAACTCAACTTCCTTTGATGCCCTTGTAAAAAATGTAGAGAGAGAAAAAATTCCAGAGGACTTATTTGTCGAAGAGCCAGATATAAATAAAATTTTAGTTTTATATGGGAGGATGAAATGAAAGATATAAAGAAGATTGTAAACTTAGACTATATTTCCATAAAGCCCTATTTTACCCTCAAAAATTTAATAATAATGATTTTCTTGTACTTGGTCTACTTCTTTGTAACAAGTAATCCCTTGACTGCAAACTCAGCAATCCTCATATTTTCTATAGTTTATTCTTCCTATCCCTTTTTAATAGGAGAAGAAGCAGGGAGCGACAGTCTTTATAGGATCTTTGGCATAAAATCTGAAAAAGTTGTTCTAGGCAGATATGTTTTTGCCTTGGTTTTATTTATCTTTGCCCTTTTAATAAGCATAGTTTTCTCCATAATTTTTTCTTTCTTTGTTGAGACCGCTGACATCAGAGAGTTTTTGGCGACAACTTTAGCTTATCTCCTAGTCTATTTAGTTTTTATTTCCCTTAAGTATCCACTTTATTTTAAGTTTGGATACAAGAAGGCTAAGTCCATTTCGGCTTTAACTTTTGTCTTAATTGGTCTACTTTCTTTTCTTGTTATGGCTCTCAAAGATTCTTTAAATGACCTATTTCTATTTATGGAAAACAATATTTTTATGACTTTACTAATTTCACTATTACTTGTTTTGCTAATAGTATTCATGTCTATAAAAGTCTCACAAAAATTTTATAAGAAAAGAGATTTCTAAAAGAAATAAGGTGTTGGAAATATCCAGCACCTTATTTCTTTTATAAAATTTTATTCGTCGAAGCCACCTGTATAGAGTTTGTAATAGATTCCCTTTTGTTCAAGTAGGTCGGCGTGGTCGCCTCTTTCTACTATCTCGCCATTTTCCAAGACGATAATAACGTCTGAGTTCATAATTGTTGAGAGCCTGTGGGCGATGACAAAGGTTGTTCTGCCCTTCATGATTTGGTCCATGCCCTCTTGGACAATTTTTTCTGTACGAGAGTCAATTGATGATGTTGCTTCATCTAGGATCATAACTGGTGGGTTGTAGATTTCTGCTCTTGCAATAGATAGGAGCTGCATTTGACCTTCAGATAGTTCGCCACCTGAACCACTTATCATGGTGTCATAACCATCCTTTAGGTTCTTGATAAAGTCGTGGGCGTTAGTCCTCTTTGCAACTGCAATAGTTTTTTCCATGTCAACATCTTCCACAGAGTAATTTATATTTTCTGCAATTGTACCTGTAAAGAGGTGGGTGTCTTGGAGAACCATGCCAAGTGATGAACGAAGGTGGTCCTTCCTAATCCTCCTAATGTCTATGCCGTCAAAGGTGATTTCTCCACTGTCGATTTCATAAAACCTGTTTATAAGGTTGGTAATAGTTGTCTTGCCGGCACCTGTTGCCCCAACAAAGGCAACCTTTTGGCCAGGTTTTGCATAAAGATTTATATTTTTTAGAATTTTCTTCTTTCCATCGTAGGAGAAGTCAACATTTTTAAAGCGAATGTCCCCCAAAAGCTCTCTATACTCGTCAGTCTTAAGGTCGTGCCAATAATATTTTTCTTCTCCATCAAGAACTTTTACAACTTTTTCAACTTCGCCAGAGTAGTCTTCTGGCTCAACTTCAAGGAAGTCAAAAATTCTTCTGGCACCTGCTATGGCAAGGACCACAGAGTTGATGTTACCACCAATTTGTCCCATGGGACCTGTTAATGTCCTTGAAAGTTGTAGGAAGGAAGCCACCACTCCAACAGTGATGCCAAAGCCACCGTGAACTGCCATTAGGCCACCGATTAGGGCAAAGAGAATGTACTGAAAGTTTCCAATTCCAAAAATTATTGGGAAGAGGAAGAGTCCCAGCCTATTGGCTATCATGGTGTTTTCCATTAGCTCTTCGTTGATTATCCTAAAGTCTTCTCTTGCATTTTCTTCATGGTTAAAGACCTTTACAACTCTTAGGCCGTCAATCATCTCTTCGATGTAGCCGTTAGTCTTGGCAAGAGATTTTTGTTGGTTCAAGAAGAAGTGAGAAGACTTGCCACCAATCACATTCATGGTAAAAATCATAAGTCCCACTGTCAAAATTATTATAAGTGACAGGAAGAAGGACTGTGAAAACATGGCGATTAAGACCATGATAATTGTCATGGCAGAGGACACAAAGGATGGGAAGGACTGGGCTATCATTTCCCCAAGAGCCCTGACATCATTTGTGTAGTAGGACATAATGTCTCCGTGACTATTCCCATCAAAGTAGGAGACAGGTAGGGACTGCATCTTCTTAAACATAGTCTTTCTCATTTCGCCAAGAGTTGTTTCAGATATTGAAACCATAAGTCTTGAATAGGTGAAGGAGCAAATAACCCCAATCCCCAAGAATATTCCCATCTTAATTAACATGGACAAGAGATTAGAGAAATCTGGGTTTGAACTATTTACCAAGGGGATGATGTAGTCATCAATTAAAAATCTCATGAAAAGTGACACAGAAATTGTGGCAAAGGATGAAATTATTACCATGAGGGCAACTCCTAGGAGTTTAAACTTATGCCTTTTAAAGATAAAGGAGAATAATTTTTTTGCCGCTTCCTTATTTTCAGGAGATGTAATTTTTGTCTTATTCTTCTGCATCAAAATCACCGTCACTTTCTTGAGTTTCATTAATTTCCCTATAGATTGGACTCGTTTCTATAAGTTCTTCATGTCTTCCTATAGATTCAATTTCTCCAAGGTCAAGGACTAGGGTGTAGTCAGTGTTCTTTAGGGACTTGATCTTTTGTGAAATCAAAATCTTTGTCATGTCTGGTCTCAACTTATTTAAAGAGGAAATTATTTTTTCTTCAGTCTTGTTGTCAAGAGCAGAAGTTGAGTCGTCCATAATTAAAATCTTTGGATTCTTTAATATTGACCTTGCAATAGAAATTCTCTGCCTTTGACCACCAGAGAAGTTTGTTCCTCCTCTTTGAACCTTCATGTCTAGGTCCTTTTCAGGATCGATGAAGTCGTCACAGGAAGCAATGTAGAGGGCTTCTTTTAACTCTTCGTCACTTAGGTCATCTCCAGCCCATTTTAAATTTTCACGCAGAGTCCCAGTGAAAAGTTGATTTTTTTGTAGGACTACAGAAACTTGGTCACGAAGAGACTCTAAGTCATAGTCACGCACATCTTTTCTCCCAACATAGACAGTCCCCTTTGTTGGGTCAAAGAGCCTTGCAATAAGACTAATGAGTGTAGACTTACCAGAACCTGTTGGTCCAATCATACCCACATAGTCGCCAGGATTTATCTTTAGATTAATATTTTTAAGGACTGACTTTTCTAGGTCTCCAGAATAAGAAAAGAAGACGTCATCAAAGACAATTTCTCCGTTTTTTACTTCCTTAACAGAGTCTTCTGGGCTGACAATAGAAGGTTTAGTTGCAATAACTTCGTTGATACGTCTTATAGAGTTTCTCGCAATTGTAATTTGAACTAGAATCATTGACAGCATAAGAAGGGAAATTTGAATTTGAATTGCGTAAGTCACAAGACCTGTCAAGGCTCCAGTTGTCATCTTGCCAGCCACAATAAAGTGACTTCCCAACCAGGCAATTAATATTGTCATGAGATAGGTGGAAAAGTTCATTAAAGGATTGGAAAAAGCTAGGAGCTTGGAAGCCTTGATGTAATTATTTTGTAGGTCATCAGAAACTTCATTGAACTTTTGAATTTCCTTTTCTTCTTTTACAAAGGACTTAACCACACGAATAGCAGATAGGTTTTCTGACACATCTGTGTTGAGCTTGTCTGTAATCTTAAAAACTTTTTCAAAAATTGGATAGGCTCCTTTTATTATAAGTCCCATCCCAATCCCTATTAGGGGGATGATAATAACAAAAGTCGGAGCAAGGTCCCTTGAAAGCCTAAAGGACATGATAAAGCAAAAGATTAGGGTAAGGGGCGAACGGATTGCCATCCTTATAGTCATTTGAAAGGCCATTTGCACTGATTGGACATCAGTTGTCATACGAGTGATAAGGGAACCAGACTTAAACTTGTCCATATTCTCAAAGGAAAAGTCTGTAATGTTTTTAAACATTGAGGCCCTCATATTTTTTGCAAGACCACTTGATGCCTTAGTGGCAAGATAGCCCGAGATCAATCCAGTGGCAAGGGAAATGCCTGCTGCAATAAATAAAATTATTCCGTACTTAATTATATTTTGAGAGGAGTTAATCAAGATCCCCTGGTCTATTATTTTTGTCATGAAGAAGGGGATTGATGCGTTCATCAAGACCTCTAGCAAAACAAAAAAAGGCGAGAGCACAGCGTACTTTTTATACTCGCCTAGGTTATCGAAAATTACTTTTAACATATAACACTTCCTAAATATATATATTTAACATAAAACAATTACCCAAATAAGATTTATTAAATCTAATTTAAAAACTTTAATAGATTATACTCAAGATTTACTCAAACTATTTGTAATTATAAGATATTTGTAATAATATATAACTAACAAATATATGGAGGGATAATATGACAGACAATAAAAAAGAAAAAGATTTAATAGAAAACTCAACAACTCTTTCTGATGCAAAGAAGAAAGAAATGAAAGCAAACATGGACCAACAAAAGGAAATTAACTCAGAAGATAGACCAGATTCTGATATCTATGCAAAGACTGAAGGACAAGATCCTGAAACAGGAATCGAAATTCCAACAGACGAAGAAGTTGAAGAAGCTAAAGAATGGGTTGACAACGAAAATAGAATGTAATTTTTAGGGCCTAGTGATAGGCCTTTTTTTGTAAAAAATATAGGAGTTTTTATGGATAGCAAATTTTTAAACTGGCTCCTTGGAATAAGGAACGACGTCTTAAATAGGTACATGATTGCCATCACTCACCTGGGGACTGGAGGAGCAATTTGGCTTTTTACAGTTTATATCCTCTTCTACTTAGGCTTTAGGGTTGAGAGCATAAATGTAATACTTGCCCTTATCTTTAACGGGATAGTCTGCAACCTCTTATTGAAAAATATCCTAAAGAGAAAGAGACCGTCTTGGATAAATAAGGTGGAGCTCCTTATAAAGGATCCCACAGACTTTTCCTTTCCATCAGGCCATGCTTCATCTTCCTTTGTCGCAGCCCTGACAATTTACTTTTACTTTAGGGGGATGGGGATTTTCTTCCTTGTGATAGCAGCCCTAATTGCCTTCTCAAGGATCTATCACTTCGTCCATTATCCCAGCGACGTAATCATTGGGGCAATCATTGGAATAATCATAGCCCTTCTCACAAAAAACTACTACGACAAATTTATATTGGACTTTATGCAGGTAAATCTTCCCTTCTTATTTGGACCTCTTCCTAAGATCTGAGAAGAAGTTAGAGATTTGGCTTGCACATTCTCTTTCCAAGATACCATACTCATAATTAATCCTGTGATTAGTTATGAGTTTTTCTATTTTTTGGTGGGAAATTACAGCACCAAACCTCTTGTTGCGGGCACCAAAATATAAATTTTTGATTCGTGCATTTAAAATTGCTCCCACACACATTAGGCAGGGCTCAAGGGTAACATAGATGTCACAGCCTTCTAAGTGGTAAGAATTTAAATGTCTTGAGGCCATGGATATTGCCATGATCTCTGCGTGGGCTGTGGGGTTTTGTAAATCTTCTTTTTTATTGTAACCATATCCAATTATTTTATTATTTTTTACGACGACACATCCAATGGGCACGTCATCTGATAAGAGAGACCTGCGACCATAGCGGATTGCCTCTTTCATAAACTTAATTTCCATAAAAATATTATATCAAAATGAAAAAAATAAAGAAGAAAGTCCCATGATTATTCAAATAAAAGAATATATGAATAATAAACACTGTGTTATAATATGATAAGAAGTAGTCATTAATATATAAACTATAATCTAATAAACATAAGTGACTAGAATAAGTTTTGAAAATAAAGTTTTAAAAGATAAATCGATTATTTATACAGCAAATTACTTTTAATTGAAATATACAGGCTGGACTTACAGCAGGGAGGAACAAATGACTTTTAAGATAATATCCGACTCCTCATGTGATTTAGATAAAAAGACATTGGACAATTTAGACTTAGAAATTTTTAAAATAAATTGTGTAGATGAAGAGGGTCAAGACCTATCTGAAGATATGTCCAATAAGGAAATCTATAAAAAAATGAGAGAAGGATTCTTTTTTAAGACAAGCCAGATAACTTTCTACGAGTACCTAAAGAAGTTTGAAGAGTTTGCAGAAGAAGGCACAGATATTATTTGCCTAACCCTATCCTCAGGCTTAAGTGGGACCTATCAAAATGCCTGGATGGCAAAAAAAGAAATTGAAGAAAAGTATAGCATAAGAGTTGAGATAGTGGACTCACTTGCAGCATCAGTTGGCTTTGGACAAATTACTTACTTTGCAGGACTGGCTGCAAAAAATGGTGCTACTTACGATGAAGTACTAGACCTTCTAAAATTTTTGGTGGAGAAAACTAAGCACATCTTCACAGTTTATGACCTTAAATATCTCTATGAAGGTGGAAGAGTCTCTAGGACCAAGGCAAAAATTTCAAACGTCCTAAATATACTTCCCATATTAGAAGTTGATGAAGAAGGAAGAATATATTTGTCAGAAATAGTTCGTGGCAAGAACAAGTCCTACAAGAAGATGATGGAGATGATGGACGAAAAGACATCATCAGATGGGTCAGATAGGGTCTTCCCAGTTTATGCTGACGATATAAAAGTTATTGACCCACTTATAAAAAAATTAGAAGAGAGGGGCTATGACAAGTTCCTATCCTTAGAGGTGGGACATACTATTGCAGCCCACGTGGGGCCAGATATTTTCGGCCTAGCCTATCTATCAGAAAACATACCAGAGGAATTTAAAAAGTATTTAGGTTGATTGATTTTAAAATTAAAAATACACAAAAAATTAGGAAGTCACGCGACTTCCTTTTTTAATGTCTTAAATTTTTATAATCTCATGCTTTTTTAATTCTTAGGGCAGACTTATTTAGCATCTTTCTTAGTGAATAAAGGGCAATAGCAAATACTATTAGTTCTGATACAACTGCTCCGAAGAAGAGGTATCTCACTCCAAATAAGTGAACCATTAGATAAATTGAAAGGAAAAGTGAAACTGATCCTCTTAAAATATTTATTATGATGGAATACTTTGGGTCTCCAATGGCAGATGAGAGGGATGCAATAAATAAATTGTGACCTGCAAATAAAAACATAAGGGCGTAAATCCTCATTGGCCTAATGGAAGATGAAATCATACTTTTGTTCTCCAAGAACATATTGAACTGAGTTTCTGCACCAAAGTAGGCGATGGCATACATAATCACAGAAATTATAAAGACAAAGACAAAACTCATCCTTATAATCTTTATGGACTTGTCTCTTTCCTTGGAACCATGGTAGTAGGAAAGTAGGGGCAGAGTCCCGTGGCAAACTCCTTGGAAGGTGGAGTTGGCAAAGAGTGACATGTAATTTATAACTGCGTAGGCAGAAAGATATTCTGGTGAAAGATACTTTATTATAAATAAGTTAAAGATAAAGACAAAGGTTGCAGTGTTTAGTTCAGAGATAAACTCTCCAAAACCATAGACAACAGTCTTTTTTAAATAATGAAAGACTTCTTTAGCACTCATCTTAATTTTTACAAAGCGAAGGTAACCCTTGGCGGCCCTAAAGTGAATAAAAAATATGAGGCAAGACAAAAATTGTGCAATGCCCGTTGCAAGGGCAGCTCCTCTTACTCCCATTTGAAACTTGTGGATTAAGATGTAGTCTAAGATTATATTAGTTACACAAGCAGAAACTGCACCAATAATTGCAGTCCTAGGAAAGCCGTCTACCTTTACCAAGACCTCAAAGGCATAGGCAATGATGTAGAAGGGCGAGAAGAAGACAATTACAGACAGATAGTCGTGAGATAGGTGGAATAGAGTTGAGTCTGCTCCCAAAAATCCTATTATTTGATCCATAAAAATTATTGCAATAAGGGCAAGCAATACAGAAAAGGCCAGGATAAATAAAATTATAAAGGTAAAGACCTTGTTGGCCTCATCCTTGTTTCCCTTACCTAGTTCTATTCCTATAATTGTTTGTGATCCGACACCAGTTATAATTGCAATTGCAAACAAGAAGTTCACATAAGGCACAACTATTGTTACAGCCGATAGCTCTAGCTCGCCGGCAAAGTTTGCAACGAAGAAGCCGTCAACAATTGTGTATATAGAAAAAACCCACATTGCAATAATAGATGGGATTACAAACTTAAAAAATTGTTTATTTAAACTCATAAAACACCTCTAATCTAGTAATTATATATTAATTAATTTTTTTAGGCAATAAGCTAGTCAATAACATATTCTATTACAATTTTTATAAGTCTTTGTTATAATGAGTTTAATAAAAAAAGGGAGGAAGATTATGAAACCAATTATAGGAATTTCTGTTAACTCACTTAGGGATATTTCTCAAAATGACGTTGGACAAATTGGAGTAGAAGGCCAAGACTGGCAACTAATAGCAGCAGATTATATTAGGGCAGTTGAAAGAAATGGTGGAATTCCAATTTTAATTCCAAACATCAAAACTATTGAAGACATGAGGACAGTTCTAGACAAGATTGACGGACTTCTCTTATCAGGCGGTCACGACGTAAACCCAAGGACTTACAACGAGAGAAACTCTGGCAAGGCTGGTAAGTTCGACAACTTAAGAGACCACGAAGAAATCTTCATGACAGAATACGCCCTTGAAAAGGACATCCCTTTCTTGGGGATATGTAGGGGACTTCAAATCTTAAACGTAACACTTGGAGGATCTATCCACCAAGATTTGCCATCAGCAGGTTTCCCAGCTCACTCTATGAGTAACTCTTTAAGAAACGAACCATCACACGAGCTAAAGGTCCTAGAAGACACTCCACTTTTTGACATCTTTAAAAGAGAAGAAATCTGGACAAACTCCTACCACCACCAAGGAATAAATGAATTGGGAAAGGGATTAAAGAAAGCTGCTCTATCAGAAGAAGGACTAGTAGAAGCAGTTTACTTAGATGACAAAAAATTTGCCCTTGCAGTTCAATGGCACCCAGAAATGATGTACGACGACAAGGAAATGAATATGATTTTTGAAAAATTTATTGACGCTTGCAAGTAAGTTTATAAATTTTTGAGAAAATTAAGGGGTTGTTGCAAAAGACCCCTATAATAGAAAAAAGACGAGGAAACATAAAAATCCTCGTCTTTTTGTAATTAGAATATCCCTGGTTAGACCAGGGGTTCAATTTAGCTTTAGCGATGAAAAACTAATAAAAAAATACCTCCATGTTGAAATAAATTGTGGTTTACCAGAACACAAAAATAACAGGAGGTTTTTTATTTATTTAATACCTCTATCTTATTTCTTTTGTTTAGTGTAAGACGTTTATAGCTCATAGTAACCTCCGTGTGTGTTTTTGTAGTTATTAACATTTTACACGAAGTTAGTATGAGTTTTTATTTTTTATTTGTGTCACATTTAATTTTATAACTTATCAAATGAAAAGAGAGACTCGAATTAAAGAGTCTCACCAATATTTGACATAGAGCCTTTTTATAAAAGTAATGGGATAATAAATTTTATTTTACATTAAATATATATAAAATTTACTTTTGAATGCAATAATTTTGCAGAAGGAGTGAAAAGATGAGTAAAAAAATAAAATATATTTGTAACGGGACGTTAGTTTTAATTTTAATTTTAATTTTTATTTTTTGGAAAGATGTAGACTTTGGAGATACAGTTATCGTTCAAAACGCAGTTTCTTATGAGAAGGGTAAGGTTATAAAAGTTTTAGATGAAGATACAGTTGAGAGTTATCCAAATTTAAAGACTGGATCCCAAAAAGTTTTGGTTGAAATGAAAAATAAAAGGTTTGATAAACCAATAACTATAGAAAATAATTTATTTTCGGAACATTCTGTGTACTTAAAGGAAGGTTCTAAGGTAATAGTTTATGTGGACGAACCAAAGGGGATTGAGCCATATTATACAATATATAATTACGACAGATCTGCCTCAATAGCTATTATGTTAATTTTATTTTTAATAATGTTATATGCAATTGGAAAGTCAAAGGGGATAAAATCTGCGGCATCACTTTTTATAAGTTTATATTTAATGTTTTGTTTTATGATCCCTCTAATATATTTGGGACATTCGCCAGTATGGGTTACAATATTAACCTGTGTCTTGGGAAGTATTTATTCGGTTGTAATACTTCAAGGTTACACATTAATTGGACTTGTAAACTTAATAAGTGTGTCAGTTGGATTTATATCTGCTGCAATATGTTTTTATATTTCATCTTATTTCACACACTTAAGTGGATATAATTTAGCTGATGTAGAAGGACTCTTACTTATAAATTCAAAAACAGGATTACAAATATATCCTCTTATGTTTGCAGGTGTTGCCATAGCAGCCTATGGAGCTTGTAAGGATGTTTCCGTTTCAATATCTTCTGCACTTCATGAGATATATGTAAAAAATCCTAAAATAACAAAAATAGAACTTTTTAAATCTGGGATGATAATAGGAAAGGATATTATAGGTACTATGGTCGATACTTTGGTATTTGCATTTTTGGGAAGCTCCATAGCTACAGTTTTAGTTTTAATATCCTATGGAGTTGATTTTAATCAATTAGTTAGTTCAGATTTTTTTGCTGTTGAACTTGTCAATTCGCTCATAGGTACAGCAGTAGTAATTATAATGGTTCCAGTTAGTGCTTATCTATCAGGAGTAATCTATAAAAAAGAAAAAATTAAATTAAAAAGAAGATAAATTTACAAAATCTTTAAAAAAACATTACAGATTATATTCTTTGACTTTACAATATTGTGAAATAATAATTCTAACTGAAGAGGAGGTATATAATGAAAAGGAGATTCAGTTTATTTTTAGCTATACTAATGTTAGTTTCAGTATTTTCACCATTAGGATTGGGATTTGAAGGTAATGAAATTAGATTTAGTACAAATGTAGTAGAAGCAGCAGAAGATGATGCTCAATCAAATGAAGGAACACCAAAAGAAGAAGTTAATGATGCATCAAATGAAGTGACACCTAAAGAAGTTAATAATGCATCAGATGAAGTGACACCAGATATGGACAATGGAACATCTTCTACAGATGAAGAAGTTAAATTGACAAATGATATATTGACTATAGGAAAAGATGGCACAGAAAGAAACTTCACATGGTATGCCAATACAAAAGAAAAAGGAAAGTTTGAGTTTGCAAAACTAAATGCAGAAAAAGATTTTAAAGATGCAACAGTTCTTGATGCAACAGTTAAAGAAACAAATAAGGACGGTTTCTCAAGTAATCAAGTAACTTTAGATGGATTAGAACCAGACACTGAATATATGTATAGATTCTCTAATGGAGATACAGTTTCTGAAGTTAAAACTTTTAAAACTGGTGGAACAGGAGATTTTAGTTTCTTTGCAGCAGGAGACCCTCAAATAGGGGCTGGTTTTGAAGACGAAGATGAAAAAGGTTGGGACAAAACACTAAAGCTTTTACCAGAATTAGATCCTAGTGCATCATTCTTACTCTCACTTGGAGATCAAGTAAATATTTCAGACAATGAAAGACAATATGATGCTTACATTAATAGAGATGGATTCAATGGATTAACTCTTGCACCAATAATAGGAAACCATGATTCAGGAAATCATGCTTACACAGAACATTTTAAACTTTCAAATGTTCAAGAAGAAGGTAAAACAACAGCAGGAAGCAATTACTACTATGTTTATAATAATACTTTATTTATTTGCTTAAACTCAAATAATAGAAATTATGCTGAGCATAAATCGACAATAAAAAAAGCAATCGCAGAAAATCCAAATGTAAAATGGAAAGTAGTGGCATTCCACCACCCTCCATATACAGTAGCCTCTCATGCATTAGATGGATATATTAGTAATATGAGATCAACACTTGTTCCAATATTAAAAGAAAATAAAATTGACCTTGTACTAAATGGACACGACCACGTTTATACAAGAACTCATGTAATGGATGGAACAAAACCAATAATTGAATGGGAAAATGGAGAAGAAGGGAAAGCACCAAATGAATATGTAAATCCAAAGGGAATTATATATGTAACAACAAACTCGGCATCAGGCTCCAAACATTACGATATAATGAAGAATCAAAACTTTGAATTTTCAGCATTTAAAAATCAAGAATATGTTCCAAATATTTCAAACCTAAAAATCACAGATAATTCTATTGAAGTAACAACTTATAGAACTAATGATAGTTCAGTTGTAGATAGCTTTAAAATTATAAAAGGAGATCCAACACCAGTAAAGCCATCAGAAGTTAGAGTTACTTTTAAAGTTGATGAAAACAAAGGGAAATTCGTACCAAATGAAGATGGCGTAATTCTAAATACAAGAGTTCTTCCAATGAATTTTGATGCAACAAAATTAGAAAAAATGGCACCAGAAGTAGAAGGACTTGATGGATATGAATTTAAAGGTTGGGACAAAGAGTTTGTAGGCGAATTAGACCAAGATTTAATAATTAATGCTATATTTGAAAAAGTAGAAAAAACTGAACCAGAAGCAGGAAGTATTCAAACAAATGCCATATTGACTATAGGAAAAGATGGCACAGAAAGAAACTTCACATGGTATGCCAATACAAAAGAAAAAGGAAAATTTGAGTTTGCAAAACTAAATGCAGAAAAAGATTTTAAAGATGCAAAAGTTCTTGATGCAACAGTTATCGAAAAAACAAATCTTTCAGGATATTCAAGTAATCAAGTAACTTTAGATGGATTAGAACCAGACACTGAATATATGTATAGATTCTCTAATGGAGATGCAGTTTCTGAAGTTAAAACTTTTAAAACTGGTGGAACAGGAGATTTTAGTTTCTTCGCAGCAGGAGACCCTCAAATAGGATCAGGTGGACCTTTAAATGGTAAAGAAGGATGGGATAAAACACTAAATCTTTTACCAGAATTAGATTCTAGTGCATCATTCTTACTTTCACTTGGAGATCAAGTACAGGCTGGAAAGGACGAAGAAGAATATGATGCATATATTAATAGAGAAGGTTTCAATGGATTAACTCTTGCACCAATAATAGGAAATCATGATGATAGAGGAAATGCTCACGAAGAACACTTCAAAGTTTCAAATGTACAAAATGAAGGAAAATCAAATGCAGGAAGTAATTACTATTATGTTTACAACAACACATTATTTATCTGTTTAAATTCAAATAACAAAGATTATGGAGAACACAAAGTTACAATTGAAAAAGCAATTGCAGAAAATCCAAATGTAAAATGGAGAGTAGTAACATTTCACCATCCTCCATACACAGTAGCACGTCATGCATTAGATAAGTATATTACAGATATGAGATCAACACTTGTTCCAATATTAAAAGAAAATAAAATTGATCTTGTATTAAATGGACACGACCACGTTTATACAAGAACTCATGTAATGGATGGAACAAAACCAATAATTGAATGGGAAAATGGAGAAGAAGGAAAAGCACCGAATGAATATGTAAATCCAAAGGGAATTATATATGTTACAACAAACTCTGCATCAGGTTCTAAATTTTATGACATAATGCAAGATAAAAAGTTTGAATATTCAGCAGTAAAGAACCAAGAAAAAGTTCCAAATATTTCAAATGTAAAAGTTACAGATAATTCAATTGAAGTTACAACTTATAGAACTAGCGACAAATCTATTGTAGATAGTTTTAAAATTGTAAAAGAAGATCCAACACCAGTAAAGCCATCAGAAGTTAGAGTTACTTTTAAAGTTGATGAAAATAAAGGAAAATTCTTACCAAATGAAGATGGTGTAATTCTAAATACAAGAGTTCTTCCAATGAATTTTGATGCAACAAAATTAGAGAAAATGGCACCAGAAGTAGAAGGACTTGAAGGATATAAATTTAAAGGTTGGGACAAAGAGTTTGTAGGCGAATTAGACCAAGATTTAACAATAAATGCTATATTTGAAAAAGTAGAAAAAACTGAACCAGAAGAAGATAATTCAGTTGAACCAACTAAACCAACTCCTACTCAACCAGAAAAAGATGACACAAGAGAAGAACCAATAAGACTCTTCCCTAGACATCATGATCGAACAGAAACTCATCCTGTTTATGTATCAAAATCAAGTATATTCACAAAAGAAGATGCATTAAAAAAGGGAAAGGAAATTGCAAATAAAAATTTAGCAAAAAATTCTGGAAAAGCTACTGATATTGATGGACATTGGGCTAAAGATTCAATAAATTACGCACTTGAAAATAATTTAATTGACTTAATAGGAAATGAATTTAAACCAAATAAAAATGCTACAAGATATACTGTAGTAAAGGCATTGGGAAAATTCAAAAAAATTGATGTGGAAGAATATAAAGGCAAGTCTTTGAAAGATGTTGATGCAAATTCAGAAGAATCTGCTTATGTAAATTGGGCAATCGAAAATGGTATTATAGCAGGCTATGAAGATAATACTTTTGGAGGAGATAGAGAGATAACTCGTGAAGAAATTGCGAGAATACTAAATTTATTTGCTGAAAAATTTGATATAAAAGTAAAGAATCTAGAAGCTCCTAAATTTAAGGATCAAAATAAGATTTCTGACTGGGCATCAAAAGATGTAAAAGAAGCAACAGAAAAGGGTCTATTAGTTGGACGTGATGATGGAACTTTTGGACCTAAAGATAATTTAACTAGGGCAGAAGTCGCTCAAATGATTGTAAACATGATTAAATAAAATCACAAGTTAAAGTAAATCTCAGTGTAAGAGCTGAGGTTTATTTTTATCCAATTCTTTATTAAAAAACAATAAAAATTCATTGAAAATCATTAAATTAAGTTTTATTTTTAAGGCAAAAGAAGGTTCTCATGAAAAATTTTAGAGTAAAATTTATTGATGCTTGTAAGTAAGTTTATAAATTTTTTAGAAAAAAAATTAAGAAAAAGTTTTTTATTTTTTCATTAAAAAAACACATAAATTAAATTTTTGTAAGTGGATATTTGCCTAAATTTATAGGTGGCATCCACTTTTTAATTAAAAACTATAAATTATATATTAGGAGGGGGAGTAATACCCATTCGGGCACGCAGGGGTCCTCGGAACGATCCTTACCCTCTCTTAAAACCTCCCCCCTATCCCAACGGCC
Organism: Peptoniphilus harei; assembly: GCF_016726485.1. Lineage (GTDB taxonomy): Bacteria > Bacillota > Clostridia > Tissierellales > Peptoniphilaceae > Peptoniphilus_A > Peptoniphilus_A harei. The sequence continues at coordinate 993,230 of NZ_CP068103.1, read as the reverse complement.
TGGCAGGGGCCTAGATTACAAAATAAAAATAAGACAGCCTAAAGAATAAAGAAACACAAATTGTCGCAAGCTTCAATTTGCGAACTGACTAACATCATTTGCTTCGCAAAATGTGTTAGATCATGTCACTCGCTTCGCTCAAACAATTGGATTTTTTACGGCTGTCTTTTATTTTTATTTTCTTCTACCTAAACTCATTTGTTAATTGATAGTTTGAAATAAAATGAACTTAGGTGAACTCAAATAAGCTTTAAATGTAATTAAGACTTTAAAATAAATAAACTTTAATGATAAATTGATTGAATCATTCGAAATAATCAACTGTCCACTTTACTGCAATTCCTGTTTTTTCGTGGTAGAGGATTCCGTCGCAATGAGGCCAGTTTTCTTTTCCCATTTTCTCCTTTGCTTCTTCATAGTCTTTTTTCTTGGCTATTTCTATTGTGCCTGGGATATGGCTTGGTCCCTTATCAATGTAGACCACATCTTCTTCGTAGCCAGGAACTTCTTCTAGCTTGTGACTGAAGTCCTTTAGTCCTTTTTCCTGAGCCAGATAAAATAGTTCTTCCATTATGAAATCATAATTTTCTTTTCTCTCATTAGCAAACATTAATTTGCCAGCGATTTCATCGTCATTCCTAGCCATTTTTTTAATTGAAGGTCCATAGCCTGCCCCATCCATAGCTTCAATCTTTTCATCGAAGACAAAATTTTTATCATTATCTAAAACATATTGGATTTCCATGGGAATAGTATAGCCAGATACTTCATTAAAAATTCCATTATTATAGGAATAATTTGCATTATTTACAGATGCAAGAAAAATTAACTTGCCATCTTCAAAGAAGTCTTTAACTAATTGAGTGCAATAAATTTGGTAGTCACCAGGGTTCTTCATAGTTTCAATATTTTGAACTTGATTTGAAATTAGAAGTCCTAGGGCCTTGTTCCTTAAATTTTCTTTTGACTCAAGAATTTTAGATTGGTCGTCTGTAAACTCTTCGTTGTGAAAAATATTATCTTGACTCTCTCTTGCTAGCTTAACTTCTCTGGATTCGGAAGAAACTATTACATCGCCCAAGTTATCCTCGATCTTATCTATTGTCTTATCAGATAAACTTGTGTCCTTAAAAATTTTTTTGTAGTCACTGTCACTTAAGCTGCCAATAATTTCTGATTTAGGAAATTTTTCACCAGACTCACCAGCATTTTCCCTAGCAATAAAAAGTTTTATATTGCTATTACTTGTCTCAGTTTTTCCACTTTCTTCGACTTTATTTTTTTCTTCAGAATTCTTATCTCCATTAGAATTTTTATTTCCTCCACAAGAGGATAAAAACAAAATTCCTATCAAAGCAAGAATAATAATTTTAAATTTTTTCATGTCGTCCTCCTTTAATTTAATATTATAATAAAGTTTAATTAATGACAACAGAAAATAGAGCATTAGAGCCTTAAATTATGGTATAATAATTGTAATTTTATTTAAGGGGGAAATTATGAGAGCCGTTATAACCGTAGTAGGTAGTGACAAAATTGGTATTGTATATGAAGTAGTAAAAAAGATGGTGGAATTTGACCTAAACATTGTTGATATTACACAAACAATTTTAGATGATTACTTCACAATGATTGTTATTGTTGATTTGACTAAGATGAACGTTGAGTTCCAAGAAATTGTAGACGCTTATGAAAAACTTGGAGAAGAGCTTGGACTTTCTATAAGAGTTCAACACCAAGGTATCTTCGACAAGATGCACCAAATTTAAGGAGCAGACATGGATAGACAAAGAATTTTAGAAACTGTAAGAATGCTGGACCAAGAGAACCTAGACATTAGAACAGTTACTCTTGGAATATCACTTCTAGATTGTATAGACAAGGACGGAGATGTTGCCCGCAAGAAGATTTACGACAAGATCACAAAATATGGCAAGCACCTAGTTGAATATGCCGACGAAATTGGACACAAGTACGGGGTAGAAATTGTAAACAAGAGGGTTTCAGTTACTCCAATTGCCCTAATCGCTGGTGCCACTGATGAGAAGGACTACATAGAATTTGCTAGGACTCTTGATGCTGCTGCAAAGGAAATTGGTGTAGACTTCATTGGTGGTTATTCTGCCCTTGTTCATGGAAAAATGACTCCTGCTGATGAAATTTTAATAAATTCCATCCCAGGAGCTCTTGCTGAAACAGAAAAAGTTTGCTCTTCTGTAAATGTTGGTACAACAAAAAATGGTCTCAACATGGACGCAGTTAAGCTAATGGGAGAAAAAATTGTAGAAACTGCAGAATTAACTAAAGAGGCAGACTCCATTGGATGTGCAAAGCTTGTTGTATTTGCCAACGCAGTTGAGGACAATCCCTTTATGGCAGGTGCCTTCCACGGTGTTGGAATGGGCGACGTAGTCCTTCATGTTGGAGTTTCTGGCCCAGGAGTTGTCAAGTACGCCCTAGAAAAAGTTAGGGGAGAAAGCTTCCACGTAGTTTCAGAAACTATTAAGAAGACTGCCTTTAAGATAACAAGACTTGGAGAATTAATTGGCACTGAAGTTGCCAAAAAAATTGGAGTTCCTTTTGGAACAATTGACCTATCCCTTGCTCCAACTCCAGCAATTGGAGATTCTGTTGCAAGAATCCTAGAAGAAATTGGAGTTGAATTTGCCGGTGGTCATGGAACTACTGCAGCCCTTGCCATGTTAAATGACGCAGTTAAAAAGGGTGGCATCATGGCATCTGACCACGTTGGTGGTCTATCTGGTGCCTTCATACCAGTGAGTGAAGACGAGGGAATGATTGAAGCTGCAAGAAATGGTCACATTGGTCTTGATAAGCTTGAAGCCATGACTTGCGTATGCTCCGTTGGTCTCGACATGATTGCAATTCCAGGAGACACAAAGGCAACAACTATTGCTGCAATTATTGCTGACGAAGCTATGATTGGAATTATAAATCAAAAAACTACTGCTGCTAGACTTGTTCCTGTAATTGGAAAGGGTATTGGCGACGAAGCAGTTTTCGGTGGCCTACTAGGATCTGCTCCTATTGTACCAGTTCATCCAGGAAATGCTGATAGGTTTGCAAACCGTGGTGGCTATATACCAGCACCAGTTCACAGCTTTAAAAATTAAAATTAAAATAAAAATAAAGAAAGAGGTGTGCTATGAATAACAATTCAAAGGACATTGAAAAATTAACCACAGAGAACACTCAGTTTAATAGAGAAATTGGAGTCTTTGGTGGAGTAAGTATTATTGGCGGGATTATGATAGGGTCAGGTATCTTTTACCTAGGTTCCTATGTTCTACAAAGGACTAATATGAACTCTGGCCTTGCTCTTATTTGTTGGATTATTGGTGGACTTATTACCTTATTTGGTGGCCTCTGCTATGCAGAACTTGGTACTGCCATGCCAAAGGCTGGTGGAAGAATTGTCTACCTAAACGAAGCCTACCACCCAATAGTTGGATTTATATCTGGTTTTACTGATTGGATAGTTGGTGGACCAGGTTCCGTTGCCGCAGTTGCCATTGCCCTTATGTCAGTTTTCAAAAGTTTCTTTGAAATTTCTGATTTTGGAATTAAGATGGCAGCCATAACTTTGATAATTGTCTTAACTATCTACAATATGTTTGGAGTTAAGGCTTCATCAATATTACAAAACCTATCCATGGTGGCAAAACTTGTTCCTATTGGTATTGTAATGATCGCAGCCCTCTTTGTAGGTAAGGTTAGTCCAGACTTGAGCCTTACAACAGCCCTTGAACACTCAAGGACAAGTGACACAAATATCTTTGGCATGATTGCCATAGCAGTTGTTGCAACTCTTTGGGCCTACGAAGGATGGACTAACTTAAACACAGTTGCAGAAGAAATTAAGGATCCTCACAAGAACCTGCCCCTAGCCCTTATAATTGCTATTGGTGGAATTACAGTTCTTTACACTTTATTTAACTTTGCTATTATGAAGGTTATCCCTCATGAAGAAATTGTTGCAATGATAGATGGTGGAGACCTATACCTTGGAACAGAAGTTGCCAAGAGGGTATTTGGAAATGCAGGGCTTATTATAGTAAGTGTGGGTATGATCCTTGCAATGTTTGGTACTCTTAATGGACTTATACTTGCCCAACCAAGGATGTACTATGCCATGGCAGTTGAAGGTCACTTCTTCAAGTCCTTTGCCAAACTTCATCCAAAGTACAGGGTTCCAACAGCACCAATGATTGTACAATGCGTATTCGCTTGCCTACTTGTACTTTCATCAAACCTTGACCAACTTACAAACATGGCTGTAATAACAGGAATGATTTTCTCAGTTCTTACAATTTTATGTGTGCCAATATTAAGAAAGAAATATCCTAAGATTGAAAGACCTTACAAGGTTTGGTTCTACCCAGTGTCTGTTATAATTACAGCCCTAATCTTTGCAGGACTTGTTGTCCAAGGTGCAATAGAAGACCCAATCACAGGACTTACTGGACTAATAGTGCCAATCCTTGGTGCAATCACTTATATGATTTTTGATGCAAAAATAAAAAGAGAAAAAAACGAGGGATAAGATGAAAAAATTATTTTACAATGGAAAAGTTTATGTCAATAGAGATGAATTTCAAGAGGCAATCTACCTTGAAGGGGAATTTATAAAAGAAGTTGGAAAAACAGAAGACCTTGTAAAAAAATATGATCAAGAAGATGTAGAGAAAGTTGACCTTGAAGGAAGAACAGTTATACCTGGTCTTAACGATTCCCACCTTCACTTTATGCAATTTGGCGAAAGCATGAACCAAGTTGACATCGAAGGAGTTGAATCCATTCAAGAAATGATTGATAGATGCAAGATCTTCATGGAAAAAAATCCCAAGAGATGCGAAAAGGGAATCCACGCTATTGGTTGGAACCAAGACTTCTTCAAGGGAGACAAGAGGATACCAAATCGATTTGACTTAGATAAAATTTCTACAGAAATCCCCATAGTTCTTGAGAGAGTTTGCGGTCACATAGTTTCATCAAACACAAAGGTTATAGAAATTCTTGGGCTTACAAAGGACAGCCCACAATATCCTGACGGCGAATTTTTGATTGGCGATGATGGCTACCCATCTGGAGTTTACACAGCCAATGCCTGCAACTTTGCCAAGGACGTAATACCTGACTTCACCCTTGAAGAAAGACGTGAAATGCTAATAGAAACTATGGACTACGCAGTATCTTGTGGACTTACATCAGTTCAATCCAATGATGTAGGAACAACTTTTATGAATGGACCTGTGGCCTTTGACCTCTTAAAGAACATTTATAAAGAAAATAAAAAAATTAGATACAGACACCAAGTTTGCTTTAACGACTTTGGAGAATTTGAAAATTATTTGACTGACGGAGAATACTCTAAGAAGGACAAGGAATATGATACAAATTACTTAAAGCTTGGACCTTTAAAACTCTTTAAGGACGGTTCACTTGGTGCAAGGACTGCCCTAATGCGTGATGGCTACAATGACGACAAAGACAACCACGGACTACCTTGGATCAAGGACGAAGAGATGAGAAAGTATGTAAATCTTGCATTAGAGAATAATCTTCAAGTTATAACTCACGTTATTGGGGACAAGGCCATTGAAGACACGATAAAGTGTTATGAAGATGCTTTTGTTGATGGAGAAAATAAACTCCGTCACACTCTTGTTCACTGCCAAATCACTGACAGAGAATTAGTTGAAAGGATAGCAAGAGATGACATCTGCGTAATGGCACAGCCAATCTTCTTGGACTACGACATGCAAGTTGTGGAAGACAGGTGTGGCAAAGAACTTGCCTCCACATCCTATGCCTTCAAGAGCCTAAAGGACCTTGGAGCCCACGTAGCCTATGGAACTGATGCACCAGTAGAAAATCTAAATCCTTTCCCAAATATTTACATGGCTGTAACTCGTAAGGACAAGAAGGGAAATCCTGAAGGAGGATTTTATCCTAAGGAATGTGTGGACATCTACGAGGCCATTGATGCCTACACAGTGGAATCTGCCTATGTAGAATTCCAAGAAGACATCAAGGGAAGGATCAAAAAAGATTTCTTGGCTGACTTTGTAGTCTTAGACGAGGACATCTTTACAATTGACCCAATGGAAATAAAAGACATTAAGCCAAGGATGACAATTGTTGGTGGAAATGTAGTTTACAAAAGATGAGGAAATATGACTTTAGAAATTAAGGGAATAGAAAACTTGGACAATAAAGAAAGACTTGACTACATGGTGGACTTTGGCAAGGCTACAATAAAAACCGAAGACGACATGATAGCCATGATGGCAAATATTACTTCTATAATTTTTAATGTAGTGGAAAATCTAAACTGGGCAGGCTTTTATCTTGTGAAGGAAGGTGAATTGGTCTTGGGACCCTTCCAAGGTCTTCCTGCTTGCACAAGACTTTCTGAAGAAGGAGTTTGTGTGGCAGCCTGGAAGGATAAAAAAGTCATGAGGATAGAAAATGTCCACGACTTTCCAGGCCACGTTGCCTGCGACTCGGCATCTAATTCAGAACTAGTCTTGCCAATCCTTGTTAAAGATGAGGTTATAGGAGTCTTGTACTTAGACTCACCAAGCCTAGGCAGATTTACAAGTCTTGAAGAAGAAAAATTTAGAGAACTTGTGAAGGCCATGGAAGAAGAATTATCTAAATAAATTTGAGGAGCTTAGTCTCCTCTTTTATTTTGCCCAAAAACTTATAAAATTATTTTTGATCTTGAGATAAAATATTTTTAAAAGCAAAATGTAAAAACAATAAAAATTGCAGTTATTACTCATGAAGTAAAGCACATAAAAAATTAGAATGGAGTTAGAAATGAAATACTTAACAATATCAAACATTATTATATTTGTTGGAATTTATATTTTTGCAAGTTCTATCCTGAATAGAGATAAGAATAAGAAAAAATTTTTGGGAATCATCCTGACAGTCTTGGGATGCATCTTAAAGTCTTTGAATTATTAAGCTTAAAAGAAAAACAAAATCACAGGAGACTTGCAGGCTAAGGAGGCAATATGAAAGACATAATACTTGTTGAAAATATTGAGAAATCCTTTAAGGACAAGGAAGTCTTTTGTGATTTTTCTTTGTCTATAAGGGAAAAAACAGTCCACGCCCTTGTGGGACCAAACGGGTCTGGAAAGACAAGTCTCTTGAGGATCTTGACAGGAATTTACAAGTGCAAGGGTCATGTGGAAGTTAAGGGAACCTATGCCATGCTACTTGAAAATGACTACCTCTACGAGGACAAGACTGGTTTTGAAAATATTAATATTTATTCTCTTTACTTTAACTTTAGCAAGGAATACTACAAGTCCTACGCCGATATCTTGGGAATTACTGATGACCTAGATAGGAAGGTGTCAACTTACTCCAAGGGGATGAAGAGGAAGCTATCCCTCCTCATCATTGTCCTAATGGATAGGGACATCATCTTCCTTGACGAAGTGACATCGGGAGTAGACCCCCTATCTCGAGTGGAAATTAGAAAGATTATAAAAATTTTAAAGGACCAAGGCAAGACTATTGTCATCACATCTCACGACTTGTCAGAGATTGAAAAGGTTGCCGACCTTGTGACTATGATCAAGGATGGAAAAATTTTATTTACAAAAGAAGTTTCCAAGCTTGGAGAAAATCTTGAGGACTTATTTATAGAGGAGGGGTCAAAATGAAGGACAAGGATCTAAACAAGGCTGCTAGATACCTAATATTTAGGGACAAGGAAGTTATCATCAACACAGTTTTATTTCTTGTAATCACCTTTGCCTACCTTCTCGGTCTATACAAATTTCTTTTTGCGGACAAAGAAGAAGATTTTATCATCCTCATGACCTATGCCCTTATACTTGGTTTTGGGATAATTGGGTCCAATACTATCCTTGTAAACTTAAGTCTCAAGGACAAGCTAAGTGGAAGGCTGGAGTTTTTATTAGGGACTGGACTTGACGTGAGAGAAATCATCAAGGTTTACTCCATAGAAAACTGGAGGATTTCACCTCTTCCTTCCTTTATAATTTTTTTTGGAACTTATGTAATTTGTAACTTGGGTAAGTCATTTGTGGCTCTCTACCTTTCATGCATTAGCCTTCATTATTTTTTGATTTTGACCCTTAACGTCATGGCAATGTATAGGAAGAATTTTAAGTTTTTCAAAAATATAGTTTTCTTTAGCACAAGTCTTGGAATTTATCTCTTTGGAAATTTTTCTGGGAGTATTTTAAAATTCCTAGGCTCTATAAACTTGGACTTAAATATCTTTTTAATTCTTGTAAATATAATTCTTGGAATTGGCTTGGGTCTTTATTCATTGTATCAAATTAAGATGATGGACAATGAAAAAGTCATGGAGGTGAGCTCAGTTTGGTCTTAAAATTAATTGGTCTTGACCTAAAGAAAATCTTGGACAAGAATGCCCTCTTAATGAGTTTTTTTTGCTCTCGCCTTCACCTACCTTTCAAGCCTTTCTCTTGAAAAGGATACAAGCCTATCAAGATTTATGGGGACAGAAGGACTTGCCCTTATCTTTTTGATTTTCGCCATAGAATTTTCCAAGGGAAGCCTCCAAGAGGACAAGATAAGGAAGAAAATCGAGTTTTTCCTTGCCAATGGGGTTGGAATAAAATTCTTAGTTATAAAATATTTTGGAGCCATCTACCTAGCCAGCCTAATTACCCTCTTGCCATCCCTAATATTTTTTGCCTTCAAGACAAAAATTGGAGTCCTAGAAATTTTTAACTTCTTACTTACGGCAGGCCTTTACACAAATTTTTTAATTTTAAAAATTTTAAACACAGAAAATATGAATAAGATGACGGGGATTCAAAACAAGATAATTCTCCTGGGAGTCCTTATCTTGGTGATCTCAACTAATATTTATATTTTCACTTCTGTGATAGAATTGTACTTGATAAGCAAGTTTTTAATTTTAATTGTTATAAATATTTTTATGGTCCTTAGGACAAACAAGGAGAGGATTGGGGTGACCTACTTTTGATGGGGAAGAGAGTTTTAAAAATCATAATTTGCCAAGTGGCCCTAATCTTTTATTGGGCCTGGCTCTATAAAGTGGGGGACCTAATAGAAAACCAAGCCCTCATGAACCTAATGAGCTTTTTAATAATAGGAATTATCTACGGCTTTATTCACACAGAAATAAGTAAGAGTGAAGACAAAAAAAGTCATGGAGTCTTTATCTTTTTTTCCTTTATCTTTTTTACCTTGGCCCTAAATAAAAATTTAAGTCCAATAATTTTTATGGGCCTTGGACTTGTAACAAGTTTGGTCTACATCAAGAAAAACCTAAAACCTGATAGGGCTAGGCACATTAGTATCCTTCCAGTTTCAAGGAAGATGACCCAGGTGGCTGTCCTTGTCCTCCTATTTGTTTTCACAGGGATAATTTATCTCCTTGACCTTGATGGCCCTGTGATTCATATTTTCTATCAAATAATATTCTTTGCTTACTGTCTATTGTTTTTTCTCTTCCTCAAGGACAGGGAAGATGTTTATGAAGAAGTATTTAAACTTTTTTATATGTCTGACTATCTTGGCGAAGAGCGTGAGAACTTTGCAAGGCTCATCCACGATGAAGTCCTCCAAGATATTTTTGCAGCCAAAAACTATTTGAGCCTGAGGGACCCAAGGGTGGACCTGGCAGGGAACATCCTTACAAATTTAAATGGAAGGCTTAGGGAAATTATGAAGTTCTATCAAACTAGGCTCTTTGAAGACTTTGGCATAGAAGAAAACATTCAGGGAGTTTTTGAAAATCTTGCCAGTCTCTATCCAGAAAAGAAAACTAGGATAGATGAAAAAATTTCTGAGACCCTAAGAGGAAATGCGAGCAAGGAAGAAGTTAGGCTTATATCAACTATTACTAAGGAGCTTGTCAACAACATCTACAAGCATTCCGAGGCCACCTATATTTTTTATAGGCTCTATGAAGATGAGGACTTTATTATTATGGAAGTTGAAAGTGACGGCATGAGAGAGGAAGACTTCAAGAATATTGAAGACTCAAAGAGGGGTGTCCTTCTTTTGAAGGTCCTTGTGACCTCTAAGGAAGGGGAAATCTCTTATAAGGACAGGGATGGAAGTCTTTACACGAGAATAAAAATAAGAAGGTATAGAAATGAAAATTCTTTTATTAGATGACCACAAAATTTTTGGTGAGAGCCTGAAGCTCCTCTTGGAAGAGAGGGGGATTTTTTGCACCTACACCAGCGACATAAAAAAGTTTTATGAGGAAGTGGAGGGTGACTACGACATAATAATCTTGGATATAAACCTCAAGGAAGAGGATACGGGCTTTGACATCTTAGATAAGATCTATGATAAAAATAAAAAAATTGTGATTCTGACTTCCTACGACATGATAAACTACAAGAGGCTGGCCTTAGAAAAGGGAGCCAAGGACTTTATAAACAAGTCCCTTGATGTTGATGAGGTCATAGAAAGACTTGAGAGGGTTTACAAGGACGAAAAAATTCCCTTCGATGGGGAAGAGAAAATAATTGAACCCCTTACAAAGAGGGAAGAGGAGATTTTATTAGAAGTCTTAAGTGGCCTAACTAAAAAAGAAATTGCAGATAAACTCTACATCAGCGAGAGGACCCTCTACAACCACCTGGCAAATATTTACGCTAAGCTTGGTGCCAAGAATGCCATTGAGGCTTGCAAGATTGCTCTTGAGATGGGCTATCTCAGGCCCCTTATGTAATAAAAAAACTAGGCCCTAAGACCTAGTCATAAATTTAAATTTATTTATCTTCTGATACTATTTTATAAATTGCGTCAGAAGATTTTCTTTTTTTCTCACGAATTGTGTAGTCTTTTGCATAGCCAATTGTTATTACAAGTCTAATTCTCGACTTAGTTCCAAGGTACTTTTGGAGTTTCTCTTCGTCGAACCAACCCATTATGCAAGTGGAGAGTCCAAGGCTTGTGGCTTGTGCTGTAAAGTAGGCTGCTGAGATTCCTATGTCAATGGACTTGTAGTCTTGATTCTTTACAGAGGAACCAAGTTTGGCAGATAGATTGTAATTTTCTTCTGTAATCACTGCAAAGGCATTGACGTCCTTGGCGAAGGAATTCATCTTGCCTAGTTGCAAGAGGTCTCTAACATTTTTGGCTTCGTCACCCTTTACAATATAATAAAAATAAGGTTGGGCATTACAAGCAGAAGGTGAAAGCTTCATGGCTTCAAGGCAGGCATCAAGCTTTTCAGCCTCAACTTCTCTGTCAGGGTCATAGGACCTGCAGGACTGTCTTACTTTTGCTAAGTCTATAAATTCTTTAAATTCCATTATTTCCTCCTAAAAATTCATCTAAGTCCCCATCAAAGAAGAAAAATTCGTCATCACGCATAAGGCAAGGGACACCAACCCTATTTTCTTCTACAATTTCATCAAAGGCATCTGAGAAGTCTCTTTCCTTTAAAAATTTCTTGAGACTTGCCATTGAAGAAGTTATGTCTACAATCTCACATTTAATATCCTTCTTTTTAATCTCTTCTATTGCCGGCGGACAATCTGGGCAAAGGCTTGAAACAAAAAGTGTTAACATATTTATTCCCTCCAAAAATTTATCTAGTGAATTATAAAAATCCTGGTCCAGTGATTTTTTTCTCTTAGGTATATTAGAAAAAATATTTCGATCTCTCATCTTCTTGTTGAAGTGGCGGCTGGCAAGCAGGACCATAATGTTGTCATCGTTTACAAAGTCACCTTGAAAGTCTAGGACCCTGGCTCCCTTGGATAGACCAAGAGAAGCAAGCCCCCTGTCGTTAGTTATGACAAGGTCACCCTGCCTTGCCTGGTTGGCGATGTAAATATCGGCAGCTTCCTTTGTGACATCAACATCAACCACTTGACCATAGGAAGGTGTGAAATCTTGGCTATAATTTTTCACAGTGATAAGTTTTGCTCCATATTTCTTTGAGAGGTCTTCAACTATTTTTCTAACTGGCGAACCGTCTGCATCTAATAATATTTTCATACTTATACTTTACCCAATAAGAATTTAATTTAGCATATTAATAAAAGTATTGAAATATTATATGGACCTAGTTTAGGAGGAAGAATGCTAACCTTAGAATTTGAGGACTATTACTTTACAACAGTTTACACTCCTAAGGCAGGAGATGGCCTAAAAAGACTAGCAGAAAGACAAGAATGGGACAAGTTCTATGCCAACTACTTAGCAGACTTAGATAAAAATAAGCCAGTAATAGCAACAGGAGATTTTAACCTTGTCCACAAGTAAATTGACCTGAAAAATCCAGAGACCAATAAAAGATAACCAGGATTTACAGACGAAGAAAAAGAAGGATTTAAAGACACCTTTAGACACGCTCATGGAGACGTAGAAGGAATGGGCTCAAAGAATAAAAACGTCTAGGATTAACAAGTCAGGCTAGAGGATTGACTACTTTTTATTAAGTGATAGGATTAAGGACCAACTAGTAGAATCAAAAATGCCAAACTCTGAAGATAGACAGGATCAAACTCCAATCCTATTAGAAATAGAAATTTAATAGCAAAAACAAACAATGATAAAAGTCAGATTAAAGAGATAAGTACATTTCAAAACTTATTTCTTTTTTTAAAGCCCTGACCAGTTGATAATTGTTATCACAAAATCCAGTGTTTAAGCCATTTGTAAAGGGTTATAAATATAATATATTGGAAGTATATCCAAATAAAAAAGAAAGAGGTAAGTACAATGAAAAAATTAAAAGGAACAAAAACAGCAAGTAACTTAATAACAGCTTTTGCAGGAGAATCTCAAGCAGTTCAAAGATACACTCTATCTCAAAAAATTGCTGACAAAGAAGGCTACAAACACATAGCAAAAGTTTTTGAAGAAACAGCTTTAAATGAAAGAGCTCACGCAAACGCACTTTATAAGTACTTAAAAGACGAATTTGAAAATGAAGCCATTGAACTAAACCCTGATTATACAGCTTTCCCAGTAGTTTATAAGGACACAAAACTTGCCCTTAAAGGAGCTATTGATGGTGAAAATGACGAAGCTGAAACTATGTATCCAGAATTTGCAAAAATTGCAAAAGAAGAAGGCTTTGACGACATAGCAAAATCATTTACAGAAATAGGCGAAGTAGAAGAACACCACAGAGACAGGTACAAAACTCTTCTAGATACTCTAGAAGCAGGAGAAATGTTTAAAAAAGACGAAGTAACAATTTGGAAATGCCTAAACTGCGGATATATTTACGAAGGTGAAGAAGCTCCTGTAGTATGTCCAGCATGTAAACACCCACAAGGCTTCTTTATGGCAGTAGGCCTAGTAAAATAAAACATTAGAAATGAAATATAAAAGTATAGAAACCTGACCTAGCATATAGGCCAGGTTTTTTTGTACGCTTTAGCACAAGCTGTGAAAATTGGTGCACGGGAAAGAAAGTTCAAAGCATGGAATTCTACCGGTAATAGCCACTTATGGGGTCACCACATAAGCCGGTGGTTTTTATTTACAAATATAGTTGTATAATAATATAAAGAATAACTATATGATGTCAACATTAAAATGAGTAAAAAATAAAAGACAATTAAATAAAAATAAGCATAACAAACAAGCCTAAATTAATTAGGCAAAGAAAATAATAAAGTTTTAATTCTGAGGAATAAATTTAGAATTAGTTTTTAAAAGCTTAAAAATAACTCTAATTAAAATAGCTTTATCTTTACCCTAGCTGCTATTAGAATTGTTCTTTAAAACATTAGTCAGTTTAGTAAGATGAGCATTAGCAATAATTTTCTAGAAGGAAATTGAGAAAGCAAGAGTAGACTTTTGAATAATAGGATAAACACAAGTCTGAAGCTCGGAAAAGATAATATCAACAATTCTGCAAAGAGAAATTTTAAAAGTAGCTAAATCTTCCTTCAATCTAGAACAATATCTAGTTAGTGACTTAAGCCCCATTAAATGATATTATAAACGTAAGTGGGCTTTAGCATCATTGGAAGAAAGCATATAAGCAGTTAACTTAGCATTGCTTTTATCAGTTTTAGTATTTCTAAGCCTATGATTATCATATAGTAAAAAAATAACACTAATTACTGTGTGTTCATTATACAAGGAGATTAACATGAAATATATTTACAGAATATTTGTATTCCTTACTGTTATACTCCTCCTTGGTGCCTTGGGACTTACCTTTATATTTGCGCCAAGAGGACAAAAATTAACTAATGAAAACAAAATTAATAATAAAGAAGAAGTTCAAGAGCCAGAGAAGATTTCCATTTTTAATGAGGAAGAAGACATTGTAAACATCCTATTAATTGGAATTGACTCAAGTGATGTGACTTATGAAGTTGATGAAAATTCTAAGAGGGCAGACACAATTATGGTTCTATCAATTGATCCCAAGTACGACAGGGTTAGACTTATATCCATCCCAAGAGATACATATTACAAGATAAAGGGATATGACAACTACAGGATGAACGCCGCCTACTCTCGTGGAGGAATTGACCTACAAGTTTCCAGTGTTGAGGACCTACTTGGTATAAAAATTTCCCACTATGTCACTGTTAACTACGAAGCAGTGGAAGAACTTGTTGATGCAATTGGTGGTGTAGAAGTTTACACACCAGAGTACAAGTACACTGACCCGTCAACTGTGCCACCACTAGAAATTGACTTCGAAGAGGGACTTCACCTCTTAGATGGTAAGGAGTCAGTAAAATATCTTAGGATAAGAAAAATTTACAAGGACCAAGACCTTGACAGGATCAAGGCCCAACAAGACTTTATCATGAAGATCTTCGACAAGATGAAGTCACCTAAGATGCTTCTTAAGCTTCCAAAATTAGTTTCCATTGCCAACAAGCACATTGAAACAGACATGAACTATGGACAGCTTTCCTATCTTGCCTACTATGGGGTAAGCCTTGACAAGGAAAACATTGATATGAAGACTCTTGTTGGTCACATGAAGAAGGGGTCTCCTCTTTATTATGTTGACAAGAAGGATGCAGTTTACCAAGCTTCTGAGCTAGAAAGACTTAGAAATAATCCTGATGACCAAGAAGAAGTAATTTACTATACAGAAGAAGAACTTGCCAATATGACTGATGCTGAGAGGGCAGAAGCTGAACAAAAGATGAGGGACAGAGAGTTAAGAGAAAGAATAAAGGAAGAGGGAATTCAAGAAAATTCTTCTAATGAAGACTCTAACTCTAATAGGACTTCAAATAATAGCAACTAAAGAGAACCCGAGAGGGTTCTTTTTTTATGGCTTTAGGTATTAATAAGTAAAATTCTTTATATTAATAATATCTTAGAAAGTATCAAAAAATTTAGGTTTATTAATTTATTGTAAAGTCATAAACAATTTATTCTATATAAATAATTTTAAAGTCGTAAAAATTTTTTGGTTATCAAATTATTGCCAAGTTACAAGCAATCTCTTCAATATAAATTATTAGAAAGATATAAAAAAATTTCTTCTTATAAAATAATTATCAACTAGGAAAAAATTCTTACTTCATAATAATTTGTAACTTTATAAAAAATCACGACCTCTTAATAATTTAAAAATAAAAAATCACCAGTCGCCTGGTGATTCATAACTTACTCTTAACTATTCAGCCAAAATTTTTATTATATTTTTTACGACTTCCTTGGACTTTTCCATTTGGTCAAGGCTCACAAGCTCGTAGCGACCGTGGTAGTTGTAACCACCTGTAAAGAGGTTAGGCGTAGGCAGTCCCATAAAGGAGAGCTTTGATCCGTCAGTTCCACCTCTCACTGGTCCAATCATTGGCTCAACACCAGACCTTTCAAAGGCAGCCTTTGCCAAGTCGATGATTTCCATGTGATCCTCAAGCTTTTCCCTCATGTTGTAGTATTGGTCCTTGATTTCAATTTTTATTCTGTCGTCGTATTTCTTATTTAAAAAGTCTGCAATATCTTGGAATAATTTCTTCCTGGCCTCAAACTTTTCCCTTGAGTGGTCCCTGATGATGTAGGACATAGATGTGGACTCAACAGAGCCTTCAATGTTAAGAAGAAGTGAGAAACCCTCGTAGCCTTCTGTGTATTCGGGCCTTTCATTGACAGGAAGCATTGAGTTAAATTCCATAGCAATGAGCTGAGAATTTACCATGGCATCTTTTGCTGAACCTGGATGAACATTCTTACCTTGAATTTTAACCTTGCAAGATGCTGCGTTAAAAGTTTCGTATTCAAGTTCGCCAAGTGGTCCACCGTCAACAGTAAAGGCAAAGTCTGCCCCAAAGTCCTTGACATTAAACTTGTCGGCCCCTCTGCCTATTTCTTCGTCTGGTGTAAATGCAATCCTAATGTCGCCATATTTTGCATCTTTATCATTAATAAGTTCTTCAACAGCAGAAATTATAATTGCAATTCCTGCCTTGTCGTCTGCACCTAAGAGTGTAGTTCCGTCAGTTGTTATAAGAGTTTGACCCTTTAAGTCCTTTAAAAAAGGAAAGTCTTTAAGACTTGTTGTGAAGTCGTCATTTAATTTGATGTCCTTGCCGTCGTAAGATTCAATAATTCTCGGCTTGACGTCTTTTCCAGTCATGTCGGGAGCAGTGTCCATGTGGGCAATAAATCCCACAGTCTTCTTTGCCTTGACTCTTCCAGGAATCTTGCCATAGACGTAGCCATTTTCATCAATCTCAGCATCAATACCAAGAGACTTTAACTCTTCCACTAAATAATTCCCAAGTTTTAACTGTCTTTCAGTTGATGGGCAAGTCTCTGATGCCTCATCACTAGTTGTCTCAAAAGACACATATTTTAAAAATCTATCTAACATTTTTGTCATAAAAACCTCCAATAAAAATATTTTATCACAGAAAAAAGCGACTTCAAAAGCCGCTTCCTATATAATATTAATCAAAATCCTTTTTTGAAATTCTGTCTTCCACAGAATAATCATTGTCCAAAATTTCAACATTGTACTCGCCATTAAACATTGGAGAGGACAAGATATAGTCGGCAGTAGTTGGAGATGTGGCAAGGGCAATGTTGTAAAGAGTTGATATCCTAAGAAGGGCCTTGACGTCTGGGTCGTGAGGTTGGGCTTCAAGAGGATCCCAAAAGAAGATCAAAATATCAATTTGCGAATCTGATATCTTGGCACCAAGTTGTTGGTCGCCACCTAAAGGTCCAGACACAAGCCTCTTGACGTCTAGTGAAGTCTCTTGTGATATAAGGGCAGCAGTTGTTCCCGTCCCAATGAAGTTGTGGCCTCTTAGTTTATCTTCATGCTTTCTTACCCAAGCAAGGAGGTCTTTCTTCTTGTGGTCGTGGGCAACAAGGGCAATAGTTTTTTTATTTTTAACTCTTATAGATTTAACTTCCATAAACACCTCTTTAAATAAAATCTTGACTAAGCAATTTCTTTAATATATAATATCAAAGATTGAAATCCTTGCATAGTTTTTTAATCTATGCCGAAGACCATAAGGAGGTGAAAGTATGAATAAATACGAAGCGGTGATTATGTTTTATCCTGAAGTGGAAGAAGAAAAAAGAAATGCTTCCTTCGAAAGACTTAAAAAAGTAATCGAAAAAGACGGAAAAATCAACAACGTTGATGAATGGGGAATGAAAAAACTAGCTTACGAAATCGACTACAAAAACGAAGCTTACTATATTTTCTATGAATTTGAAACTAAAGCAGAAGACATAGTAGAAATCAACAGAGTAGCGAAAATCATGGACCCAGTAATGAGACAAATGATTATCAAAGTTGAAGACTAAGGAGTTTTTATGAATAGTGTAAGTTTAATCGGAAGATTAGTGAGAGATCCCGAACTTCGTTATGCGCAAACTGGCACAGCAATGTGTCGTTTCACAGTTGCCGTTGATAGAAGAATGAGCAAGCAAAGAAGACAAGAGGCACAAGCAAACAATCAGCCAACAGCTGACTTTATATCTTGTACAGCCTTTGGAGCAACAGCTGAGCTTATAGCCAACTATCACAGAAAAGGCAGTCAAATTGGAATCGAAGGCAGAATCCAAACTGGATCTTATGAAAAAGAAGGAAGGACAATTTACACAACAGACGTTGTAGTAAATAACCTTACTTTTATTGGATCAAGCCAAGGTGGGGGACAAGCACAAGGCGGCTTTAACCAAAACCAAGGTGGATTTAATAATCAAAACAACTTCCAAAGCCAAGGTGGCTTCAGTCAACCAGGTGGTGGAAACCAAGGACCAGTAAACTCTGCTTACGAAAATGATTTTTCAAAGAATGATAACGATGACGATGGATTTTTCCCTGTTGATAATGACGATATTCCATTTTAAGGAGGGTAAAAATGCAAAGAAGATTTGGCAGAAGGAAAAAAGTAGATCCTTTTGAAAAAGATAAGACTAAGAAAATTGACTATAAAGATGTTGAAACACTAAGAAATTACATTTCTGACCGTGGCAAGATTCTTCCAAGAAGAATCACTGGCTTAAACGCTAAACATCAAAGAGAAATGACAGTAGCTATCAAGAGAGCAAGACAAATTGCACTTCTTCCATATAGCGCTGACTAATAAATCTTAAATTAACTGTTGGGTAAGGACCCAGCAGTTTTTTTGTGCAAATTTATTGTGAAGTTATTATAAGACTTAGACTTGTAAACTTTCACAGCTTTACACTTTTATCTTCTTTTTAAATTTTTTTAAGATATAATCATACTAAAGAGAATAATTAGGAAAATATTTTAAATTTAAAAAAGGAGGATTTTATGAAGAAGAAATTTATTTTGAGTGCGTCAATACTTGCTCTGGCTATCCCAAGTCTTGTAACTGCCAATACTAATATTAGGATTTGGATGAAGGGGGACATGATTAAGTCTGATGTGGCTCCTTATATCTATGAGGAGAGGACTATGGTGCCTCTTAGGGTGATTTCTGAAAATCTTGGCAAAGAGGTTCTCTGGGATGGAGCCAATAGGAGCGTGCAAATTAGCGATGGTTATGGTGGAGTTCTCTACCTAACAATTGATAAGAAGGAGATAAAAAATTTTTCTGCTGGGAATAGCAATACTATTAAACTAGATGTGGCTCCTAAGATCAAGGACGACAGGACTTTTGTTCCCCTAAGGGCTATCGCCGAAGCCTTTGGTGAAAGGGTTGACTGGGACAAGGATAAGAGGGTAGTTGTAATTGGTGATGGCTATGACTCTAAGAAGATAAAAGATGAAAAGAAAGATCTTCAAGAGAAGAAGGAAGTCTTGGACCCTCTTGGTCTTGACTACCTTTACAAGAAAGAAATGATGAATAAGTCTGACGAGGAGAAGGCTGTTTATGAAAAAAAGATGAGAGAAATGCCTTCAAAAGTTTTCAAGGGATACAAGAATGGTGAAGTTGAGGCTTGTCTTGCCTGGTTATCTTTTGCTAAAGCTGGAGAATTTTTTGGTCCTGAACTAAATAAAGATCCATATTTAAATCCTAGAAAGGATGGACTGGGAATAAGTGTAAGAGAAAGAGGCTCTTCTATGTCAAGTTTTGATGATTATGAAAAGGACGAGAAGTATAAAAGAGAAATCATGGGCGTAAATTCTGGTCCATCAATGGCTATGCTTGAGTATTTTGATTATTACTTGAATTTCGATGGGACTTTTAATTCTTTTAGGCTTCCTTCTCACTATCACGGCACTGGTCCTGAAATGCTAAAGGAAGTTAAGAATATTGTTGCACATCCTAAAAAGATAAAGTTTATAAAGGCTGATAAGGGTGAAGTTGAAAAACTTTTAAAGACTTTGAGAGATAGCGACAATTTTTATAAGTTAAAGAATCTTGCTTAAATTATAGGGACTAGCTTAGGCTAGTCTTTTTTTTATTTAAAGGCTTATAAAATTTTATTTTTTTAAATAACACATAGACAGCTGTCGATATGACTTGTATAATATTGATGGAGGTGGCTTATGTCAGATAAAAATGAGGATAAATATTTTGCCTATTCCAAGATGCTAAAGGTCTTGTGTGAGCCAAAGAGGCTTCAAATTATAGATCTTTTGTCTTGTAGGGAATTGTGTGCCTGTGAAATTTTGGAATATTTTCATATAAGTCAACCAACTTTATCAAGTCATATGAAGAAGTTGGAGGAAGCCGATTTTATAAAATCTAGGAGAGATGGAAAAAACATTTATTACAGGCTTAAGGAAGAGAGTTTCAAGGAGATAATAAATTTTATTGCTGATATTTCTACAAATACTGAAGATTGTATTTGTAAGATTGAGAATTAGTTTTATCTGAAGCTTAAGGAGGAAAGTGATGGAAGAAAAAAGAGAAGGTATTAATTTTTTTCAAAAATATCTGACCCTATGGGTCCTTATCTGCATGGGAGTGGGAGTTTTTTTGGGGAAAGTTTTTCCACAAATGACAAGTTTTGTATCTGGATTACAAATTGAGGGGATTTCTGTTCCCATAGCGATTCTTATTTGGATAATGATTTATCCCATGATGATAAAAATAGATTTTGAAAGTATAAAGGAAGTTGGCAAGAACCCCAAGGGTCTTTTTGTCACATGGATTACAAATTGGCTTATAAAACCCTTTACTATGTTTGGGATTTCCTACTTATTCTTCTTTATAATTTTTAAAAATTTGATTCCAGAAGACCTTGCCAAGGATTATCTAGCTGGTGCTGTTTTGCTTGGGGCAGCACCTTGTACTGCCATGGTATTTGTCTGGAGCAGCTTAACTAAGGGAGACCCAGCCTACACTCTTGTTCAAGTTGCCACAAATGATTTGATTATACTTGTGGCCTTTATCCCAATAGTGAAGTTTCTCTTGGGAGTCTCAAAAGTTCTTGTTCCCTATAAAACTTTATTTGTAAGTGTCTTGCTTTTTGTGGCAGTTCCTTTACTTGCAGGTGTGATTACAAGGAAGTATCTTGTAGGCAAGAGGGGTAGTGACTATTTTGAGAAAGAATTTGTAAATAAGTTTGATGGTATAACAACTCTTGGTTTACTTTTAACTCTTATCCTCATCTTTAGTTCACAAGCAAATGCTATTGTCGAGAACCCACTTCACATTGTTTTAATAGGAATTCCCTTAATTTTGCAGACAATTTTAATCTTTTCTATAGCCTACATGGCTTGTAAGGTCTTGGGACTTCCCTTTAAAATAGCGGCACCTGCTGGACTTATTGGTGCTTCAAACTTTTTTGAACTAGCTCTTGCAGTTGCTGTTGCCCTATTTGGTGTCGGCTCAGCTGCATCCCTTGCATGCACTGTTGGTGTATTGACAGAAGTTCCTGTAATGTTATTTTTGGTAAATGTGGCGAATAAGACTAAGGGAAAATTTGCCTGAGCTTATGAGATGAATAAGTCTAAATTTGTGGAGGAAGATAAAATGAAAAAAGTAAAAGTTGCCTTTATTTGTGTTCACAATTCTTGCAGGAGTCAAATTGCTGAGGCCTTGGCTAAGCTGTTGGCAGGAGATGTTTTTGAATCTTATTCTGCAGGTACAGAAACTAAAGACAAGATAAATGAAGATTCTGTAAGGCTGATGAAAGAAATTTATAATATTGATATGGAGAAGAGTCAAGAACCCAAGACCCTTGATAAACTCCCTCCTATTGATATAGCTATTACAATGGGCTGCGAAGTTTATTGTCCTTATTTGGAAGCAAAATATAAGGAAGATTGGGGTCTAGATGATCCTTCTGGCAAAAGCGACAAAGAATTTAAAGAAGTTATAGAAAAAATAGAAGAGAAGATAAAAAATTTAAGAAAAGATCTCTTAGAGGGGAATTTAAGCTTTTAATGAGAAGGGCTAGCATATAAGCTAGCCTTTTTTAATTAGATTTTTTAAAGAGAAATAGAGGATGTAGCCTGATATAAATCCCAAGGCCTGCCTATCCCAGAAGTCTGAAGTATAAGTTTTTATTATAAATATTTCAAAGAGGACTAAGATAAGACCCATCCCATAAAAATATTTTCTAGTGGCAAGATTTGACTTCTCTAGCTTGTATGCAAATAGAAATTCTAAACTTATGTAAGTTATTGACCTTATAAAGAATATAAAATTCATATTATCACCATCTTAATGATAACAAGGCCTTGTAAATTTCTTGTAAAATTAAAAAAAATAAGGGACCAAGCGAGTCCCTCATTTCTATTATTTAATTAAAGAAATTATCTAAAATACTAGATAAAGTATTGGCATTGAAATTAGAATACTTAAAATAACTCTTTCAATCCAGATGATAATATAATCTGAGAATTTTAGAGGTATTTCAGTTCCCATCATAACAGGGATTGATGCTGAGAAGAATAGGATTTCTGATACAGAAACTATTGCTACTAGCATTTTTGTTATTAGGCCAAGGCCAGCTTCTGCTACAAGTGGTGCCGGAAGAAGCATTTCTGCAATACTCATTCCCAGTGCTTGTGCAACCATAAGTGGTTCTTCTACCTTTGTGATAAGTGTGAATGGATAGAAGATGTAGCCTATGATATCAAAGATTGGAGTGTACTCTGCAAGTAAAAGTCCAATCATACCAACGCCTAGTAGGGATGGGGCAATGTTAAGTGCCATTTTAAAACCATCGATAAAGTTGTCTTTTATAACTTTTCCTAGGGAGTCAGCATTTTTGTAGGCTTCCATACCTGTGTTAAGTGCATCTGAGAAAGTAACTTTCTTCTTTGCTTCTGGTATATATTCTTTCCCAGAATAATATTCTTGTGGCTTCTTGCTTAGTGGGAAGATTCTTGCTGTGATTGCTGTTACTAAGAAAGTAACAAAAAGTGTAATCCAGAAGTAAGCTAGCCAGTAGTCCATAAGGTCAAGAGTTTTTGCTACGATAATCATAAATGTAGCAGAAACTGTTGAGAAACCTGTTGCTATAATTGATGCTTCCTTCTTAGTGTAAGTGTCTTCCATATAAACCCTGTTTGTAATTAAAAGTGCTAATGAATAAGATCCAACAAAGGATGCAACAGCGTCAACTGCTGATCTACCAGGTGTCTTAAATACTGGTCTCATTACTGGTTCCATGAAGACTCCAATAAATTCCATAAGTCCAAAGCCTGTCAAAAAGGCAAGGAAGACTGATCCAATTGGCACAATTGTTGTTACTGAAACCATGATTCCGTTCCAAATAAGTGGTAGCATATCGCCGTCAAAAATCCTAGCGGGTCCCTTTTTTGTTACGAACATAAATAAGAATACAAGGGCAGCTAATTTTAATACGAAGAAAACCATGTGAAGTTTACTTTTTTGCCAAGATTTTGATTTTATAGCGTAAGCTATACCAGCTACAACCATAAATACACCAAAGATTAGGTTATAATTTGGGATTTTCTTAACAAAACTTGTCAAGTGGTCAATGGGGATGGTGTTAGCATCTCCAATTTGTACAGGTACGAAGAACATGAATATGCCAAAGAGTGCGTATAATACGAACATTAAGATGTCCTTCGAGTTAAACTTTTTACTTTCCATTATTATTCCTCCTTTAAAAACAATAAAAGTTCATCAAACGACTAGCCTTTCGGTTTATTATATCACAGTATTATCTGAGTGAGAGAAAACTTTTTCCTTTTTTAACACTCTTTGTTTGTAACGCTTTATCAAAGTATAAAGATTTTTTTGTTTGACTATATACAAATTTTATCTGTTGACTTGAATTCAACAATAAAAAAAGACGAGTAAGCCAGAGGCAAATCCATTTTAGAGTTTTGCTCTTAGTTCACTCGTCTTTTATATTTTTATTTGAAATCAACTTCTATTACATTGTCAGAGTTTGCTTCTTCAGTCTTATAGTAGTCGTAGATGTCTCTTCCAAATCTTGTAATTTTTAAATCCTTAAATTCATCTTCTATGATTCCAAGGTCCATTAGTATATTTATTAGAGAAAGCTCGAAGTCTTTAAATTTAAATTCATATATTCTTACAAGCTTGCCTTCGCTTAAGTCCTTTATAAGATTTATGACAAAGTCCTTGTACTTTTCATAATCCTTGCCAAAGGAATCTTTCAAAAAGTCCTTATTAGTTAGGGCTTCAACCCAAATTGCAAGTTTAGTAACTTCGTCAAAGGCTAGATAATCTTCGGCTATGTCTGTAATATAAATGTCCTGTCTTCCATATTCTTTTTGATCTATATGGATAAGATGTTTCTTCTTTAAAAAATTGAAGTAGAGTTCTATTAGTGGGAAGTGCTTGTTCTTGTAAGTCATCACTTCTCTTGTTGGTCTAAGATTTATTGACTCAGCAAAGTCTCTTAGCATGGCAGGAGAGAGATCGCCAGACTTTAGGACACCAACATAATTCATGTCCAAAAACTCAATAAAGAAGTCAAAGTATTCTATAAAATCATTAGCCTCAAGGTCTTCTTCATTTGCCATTAAGATTTCCAAAACCTTGTCTTCGTAAAAGAATCCAGCTTGGCTCTTTTTTAAGAGGTCAAGATAATTAAAAATATTTTTTTGAATTTCTCCAAGCTCACTTATTATCTTGCCAACATCTCTTCCAAGCCCTGCAAGTTTGGAGTAAAAAGTAATTAAATAGTCAAGAGACATCACTAGCTCATCCTTACTTAAAAATTCGCCAGCTTCTGATAAGCTTTTGAAAATTTCCTTGTAGTCAAGCTTGTAGTCGTCAAATCTCTTGTTTTTATCAGCAAGGACCTTAAAGTAAATTTTTGAGAATAGTCTTACTATGAAGCCCATAATGGCTTCGTCCTTGGCTCCAGGAAGTATTTTTTTGTAAAGGTCTAAGTTTTGTGCAATCTCTAAGTCCTCTGGATCGAAAGTGCTTAGGAGCTCTGCAAATTCAGAGAAGTCATAGTCATCAAAGTCTTCTGATTCTTCTCTTGGGTTTTCAAAAGTTACCTCGTAGACTGTCAAGAGGTTTAAGAGGTCAGACTTTAGAAAGTCCTTATTTAATTCAAGGGGTCCAAACTCCTGTCTCATGTGGTTGATTAAACTATCCACATTGTTTTTATAAGTTAATAAATCCTTGTTAGAAATCATTTGAAGAACTTGGAGGACCATTTTCCTTTCATCTTTACCAAAGACCCTTATTAGGCCCTTGCTTGCAGAAGAGTATTCGATGGAGTCGTCTAGTTCAACTTCTATATATTCATCTAAGAGACAGTCATAAAAGAGATAGTATCCATCTTTTTTTTCTATCTTGAAGAGGGAAACATAGGAATCTCTTAAAAGTTCTTCCATCTTTTCTATCATAGGTTCTTCAAGGTCTAGTGAAGTCAAAATATTTCTCAAGACATCCTTAGAATAATAATAAAAGTCCTTGAAGTCCAAGAGGATAAAAGCAGATATGTTATCTTGGGGTCTTTTCATTAGATAGGGATTTTCTCTTAATAAATCAAATTCCTCTTTTTTAATAAAATTTTCAAAACCTATTGTTGATTGGTATATTACTTTTTTACCTATTTCATAAATTTCTTTTTTGTCATCTTTCATTATTTCACCCTTATGTTTTCTATTTCTTCATTAAGTTGGTCCATGTATTTTAAAATATATTCAATGTGGTAGTTGTAGACCCTGTCTTCCACACCTAAGTCTTGTGTGGGCTCTTCTTTAAGGTCATATCTTTTTAGGGCTTCTTGGGAGACCTCCTGGCTAAATTTGTGGATATCCATATTCTCCACCACTTCAAGCCTAACTGATATGCTTTCTATGAGTGACATAATTTTTTTCTCGCGAGAGATTTTATTGTACTTGTATTGGAAGGGAGTGTCTGCCTCCTTCTCCAAAAGTTTGTAGAGTTTTGTGGTACTTGCTAGATTTTTATTAAATTCACTTAAGTCCACCTTTTCGCCTGAAAGGACTTGCCTTAGGACTAAGTTGCTAGATCTGTAGCAGCTCCTGGCAGATCTTATAAAATCTTCCCAAACATTGGGCGATGAAATAAAATAATTTACCAAGACGCCAACAAAAATACCAATAAGGGTACCAATGATACGGTTTGTTGCGTAGTAAAATTTATCTGAGTCGGAGCAAAAACTTGCTACAAAGACTATGCAAGAAAGCTGGGTCATGTCCTTCATCTTAAAAACTACTAAGATGTAAATTGTAAGGAGGATGCCAAGGCCTGCTATTAGGGGCTCCAGGTATTCTTTAACAGATATTTTAGAAAAGAGGTATCCCACCATTACTCCAAAGACACAGGTGAAGATCCTCTTCTTAAAGTCTTGGAGTGATTCAGACATTGAGGGTTTCATTGTTGAGACTGCAGCTATGGATACAAATATTGCTGAGTCTAGGTCCAAGAGGTAGGAGATGTAGAGGCCAATGACAACTGCAAGGGCTGTCTTAAGGGTACGCATCCCAATCCTATACTTATAGTCTATTTTATTTTTTATTGCCATAAGATCACAACCTTAAAAAATCAAAATTATTTTTTGCTTTATTCATGCTAATTATATCAAGAATAGTTTTAATTGTACATTTCACGAGTTTATGATGTTAATTAAATAAAATGATATATTTGTAAATTTTTGGGTAAATATTAAGCAAAGAAAAAGGAGAGTGACATTTATGTTATTGAACTTTGTTGGAAAAAACATTGAACTTACAGAATCTTTGAAGGAAATTGCAGAAAAAAAATTCTCCAGGTTAGATAAATATTTTTCTGAAGAAGTTGAAACAAGGCTTGTTTTCTCTACAATAAAAGATGAACAAACTGTTGAAGCTACAATATTTTTACCAAAGACAATTATTAGGGCAGAAGAAACTACAGACGACATGTACTCTTCAATGGACAACGCTGTGGATGCACTTGCTAGACAAATTAGAAAACACAAGACTAAATTAAAGAGAAGATATCAAAACAACGAAACAATTAGGTTTGACGAACTTTTTGATAAAGAACCACCAAAGGAAGAAGCAGAACACAAGATTGTAAAGAGAAAGAACTTCGAACTTAACCCAATGGATGAAGAAGAAGCAATCCTACAAATGGATCTTCTAAATCACAATTTCTTCGTTTTCTTAGACGCGGATACTGATGGAGTTTCTATTGTTTACAAGAGAAAAGATGGAAACTACGGTAAAATTGAAGTTTAATATTAATAATATAAAATGTGAGGGCGCTTAGGCGTCCTTTTTTCTTGTCCTTTTAAAATAGAATCTAGAAAATATTCTCCAAATAAAATTAAAGACCTCTTGCTTTAAAAAAATTAAAAAATTTTTTACTTACTATTTATATTTCATTTACAATCCTCTGTTAGATTATAAGTAATAAATCTTAGGAGGAAAGTATGAACAAATTAAAAAAAGCTTTGTCAATTTCACTTGCCCTAGTGACTTTGGCGCCTTCTCTTGTATTTGCCCAAGAGAAAGATTTTGGTAGTGCAAAAAATGTAATTGTGATGATACCAGATGGGATGAGTGTAGAAGCACTTACAACTGCAAGATGGATGACTAAGGACAAGAAGTTTGTAATGGACGACATGGCAACAGGCCTTGTTAGGACTAACAACGCCAACACACCTATGGCCGACTCTGCTCCAGCAGCAACAGCCATGGCAACTGGCATAAAGACAGAATCTCCTTTTGTTGGTTCTTATCCATCTAAAGACGGCATGCCAGGATTTTCTAACTTTGACAAGGAAAGGGCTAAACAACCCATAGCCAACGTCCTTGAAGGTGCAAAGAGAAGTGGAAGATCCACTGGTATTGTGTCCACATCAAATATCCAACACGCAACTCCAGCTGACTTTTCTGCCCACAATCCTGACAGAAATAACTATGAAGACCTTGGCGAACAACAAGTTTACCAAGACATGGACCTTGTCCTAGGTGCTGGTAGCACTTATTTAAGTAAAGAAACTAGAAAGGACAAGGAAGATCTTATTTCTGAAATAAAGACAAGGGGTTACGATTATGTGACTACTAAGGAAGGTCTAGAAGGATCAAAGGGCAACAAACTTTGGGGACTTTTTGAAGACAAGTCCTTCCCTTATGAAATAGATAGGGACAAGACTACCAAACCTTCACTTGCAGAAATGACTGACAAGGCTCTAGAAGTTTTATCAACAAATGACAAGGGATTTTTCCTAATGGTTGAAGGTTCTGAAGTTGACTGGGCTGCTCATGCCAATGACCCAGTAGCTCTTATACACGAAATCAAAGCCTTTGATGATGCAGTAAAAGTTGCAAAAGACTTTGCTGATGAAAAGGGGGACACAGTAATTTTAATTGCTGCTGACCATGGAACTGGTGGGATAACTTTTGGTCACAGAAACATTTCCAAGGGTTATGACAAGGCTCCTCTTGATGAATTTACAAAAATAATTTCATCTGCAAAAATTTCTGTGACAAAGGCTGCTGAAGAAGTGAAGGAAGACAAGTCCAATGTGGGAGAAGTAATGGAAAAGCACTTTGGCATAAAGAACCTTACAGAAGAAGAGTTAAATCTTATTAAGACTGAAAAGGACACAGGTT